>NC_019936.1:909642-1212857 GCF_000327065.1 Stutzerimonas stutzeri RCH2
GTTCGAGAATGCGCCGGTAATGCGGGCCGTTCAGGCTCGCCACCAGGCTGGCCTTGAGTGCTGTCGCGCTGACCGGGTAACTGGGTGTGCCCTTGAACAGCAGGGCTTCGGCAAAGGATTCTCCGGCACGCATCACCTCGACCAGCTTTTCCTGGCCGTCGCAAACAACGCGGTGCAGCTTGATCTGTCCGCTGAACAGGAAATAGAAGCGGTCGGCCTTGTCGCCCTGATGAAACAGCGACGCCCCGGCCGGCAGGCGCTTCAGGTTGGCAGAGGTACACACCTCCTGTAGCGCAGCCTCGGGCAGTCGGCTGAACAGATGGTGGCGGCGCAGCTCGGCCACCAGGGTTTTTTCGGTGAGCATGTGTCCTCCCCCGGACTGAACCGGGTTTTATCAGCCTGCATCCTAGGAGGCAGGCATCCGGCGCTTCCTTGATCAGGGACAAGTCTGCCTGTCATGGCAGGTGAGGGCCGTTTGGCAGTCGCTTGGGCAGGCTTGACGTTGGTCAATTCGGTAACTGGGTTACGCCTCTAAAGTCACACCATATTGTGTTTGTTCTGAAAAAATACACTACATATGGTTATGGAGGCGTTGATGCCCAGGCAGGCAGAAGTGGCAAAACCGGTTTCGCTGCGCAAGCGTGACGGACGGTTGGCAGCATTCGAAGTGGACAAGATCGCCCGTGCGATCGCCGCCGCTGGCGCGGCGACCGGCGAGTTCGAGGCCGCAGTAGCGCACGCGCTGGCCGAGGCCGTCCGCCTGCCACTGGCGCATCGCACAGCGGTCGAAGTCGAGCAGGTGCAGGATGGTGTCGAGCGCGCGCTGATGGCGGCCGGCTATTTCGATACCGCGCGTGCCTACATCGTTTACCGCGAACGCCATGCGCGGCTGCGCCGCGATCGCAAGGCGGTGGTTGACGTGGCGACCTCTATGAACGAGTACCTCTCCCGCGAAGACTGGCGAGTACGCGCCAACGCCAACCAGGGCTATTCGCTCGGCGGGCTGATCCTCAACGTGTCGGGCAAGGTTACTGCCAACTACTGGCTGGACGAGGTCTACAGCCCCGCAATCGGCACCGCGCATCGCGAAGGCGATCTGCATATCCATGATCTGGACATGCTCGCCGGCTACTGCGCGGGCTGGTCGCTGCGCACGCTGCTCAATGAAGGCTTCAACGGCATTCCCGGGCGAGTCGAGGCCGGCCCGCCGAAGCACCTGTCCAGCGCGCTGGGGCAGATGGTCAACTTCCTTGGCACGCTGCAGAACGAGTGGGCCGGCGCGCAGGCATTCAGCAGCTTCGATACCTATCTCGCGCCGTTCGTGCGCAAGGACCGGCTGGGTTTTGACGAGGTGCGCCAGGCGATCCAGGAGTTCATCTACAACCTCAACGTGCCGTCGCGCTGGGGCACGCAGACGCCGTTCACCAATCTGACCTTCGACTGGGTGTGCCCGGAAGACCTGCGCGAGCAGATTCCCTATATCGGTGGCGAGGAAATGCCCTTCGCTTACGGCGAGCTGCAGGCCGAGATGGAGCTGATCAACCGCGCCTATATAGAAGTGATGCAGGCCGGTGACGGCCTCGGTCGGGTGTTCACCTTCCCGATCCCGACCTACAACATTACCCACGACTTCCCCTGGGACAGCGAGAACGCCGAGCGCCTGTTCGAGATGACCGCGCGCTACGGGCTGCCGTACTTCCAGAACTTCCTCAACTCGGACATGCAGCCGAATCAGGTGCGCTCGATGTGCTGCCGCCTGCAGCTGGATGTGCGCGAGCTGCTCAAGCGTGGCGGCGGGCTGTTCGGTTCGGCCGAGCAGACCGGTTCGCTCGGTGTGGTAACGGTGAACTGCGCGCGGCTGGGCTATCTCTATCGTGGCGACAAGGCGGCGCTGCTCGAGCAGCTGGATGTGCTGCTCGACATGGCGCGGCAGAGTCTGGAGGTCAAGCGCAAGGTCATCCAGCATCACATGGACGCCGGTCTCTATCCGTACACCAAGCGTTACCTCGGCACGCTGCGCAATCACTTCTCCACCATCGGTGTGAACGGCCTGCACGAGATGGTGCGCAACTTCACCGACGACACCGAAGGGCTGCAGACCGCTGCCGGCCGGGCGCTGGCGATCGAGGTGCTCGACCATGTGCGCGCACGGCTGGTGCAGTTCCAGGAAGACACCGGGCACCTCTACAACCTCGAGGCGACGCCGGCCGAAGGCACCACCTATCGCTTCGCCAAGGAAGACCGCAAGCGCTTCCCCGACATCCTCCAGGCGGGTTCGGCCGAGGCGCCGTACTACACCAACTCCTCGCAGCTACCCGTCGGTTTCACCGACGACCCCTTCGAGGCGCTGGAGCTGCAGGACGAGCTGCAGTGCAAGTACACCGGCGGCACCGTGCTGCACCTCTATATGGCCGAGCAGATTTCCTCGGCCGAGGCCTGCAAGAAGCTGGTGCGCAATGCGCTGTCGCGTTTCCGCCTGCCCTACCTGACGGTAACGCCGACGTTCTCGATCTGCCCGGTGCACGGCTATCTGGCCGGCGAACACGAGTTCTGCCCGAAGTGCGATGAGGCACTGCTGCACAAGCAGCAAGCCGAAGCGGCCCTGGCCGTCTGATCTGCGATCCCATGTCACGCCGCCCCAAGAGGTGCGGCGCCGCATACTTAACCCTCAGCAAAAGGAGCGTCACCATGAACCCAGCCAGCCAACTGCCCCAGGACCAGCGCCAGCGTTGCGAAGTCTGGACTCGCGTGATGGGCTATCACCGCCCGGTTACCGCGTTCAACCCGGGCAAGCAGTCCGAGCATCGCGAGCGCCTGCATTTCACTGAAGCAGCGGCGCGGTGACCGCAGCACTTCGCGTCGGGGGGCTGGTCCCCCTGACCACGCTGGACTTCCCCGACCATCTGGCCTGTGTGTTGTTCTGCCAGGGTTGCGGCTGGCGCTGCCGCTACTGCCACAACCCGCAGCTGATCCCGGCCTGTGGCAACGAGGAAAAGCCCTGGTCGGAGATCCTCGCCTTCCTCGAACAACGCGTCGGCCTGCTCGAGGCGGTGGTGTTCAGTGGTGGCGAGCCGACCCTGCAGACCGCGTTACCCGAGGCGATCGCCCAGGTGCGGGCGCTGGGCTACAAGGTTGGCCTGCACAGTGCCGGCATCAAGCCGAAGCTGTTCGCCAGCATCCTGCCGCTGGTGGATTGGGTCGGTTTCGATATCAAGGCGCTACCCGAGCACAGCACGGCGATCACCGGTGTGGATGGCAGCGGCAAGGCCAACTGGAAGAGCCTCGAGCATCTGCTGGAAAGTGGCGTCGAGCACGAGTGCCGGACCACCGTGCACTGGCAGCTGTTCGACGCCGATACGTTGTGGGACATGGCGCAGCGCCTGCGCCGGCTGGGTGTCGAACGCTTCGCCGTGCAGTGCGTGCGCACCGCGCGCATGCTCGACGACAACCTCGCCGAAAGCCGCGCACCCTACGACCAGCAGCGCCTGTGGGAGCGCCTGGATCGACTGTTCCCATCCTTCGTGCTGCGTGGATAGAGCCGTGCGGGGTGCCGCACCGGGCACCCCATTCAACCCCTGATCGGCGTCAGCTCCAACCCCAGAACTGCAGCCACCAGCCATAGCCCACCAGTGCGCAGCCTGCGTTGACGCAGGCGAACGCCAGCAGTCGGCGCAGGCCGTTGCCGCCGTGACGGCTGATTACGTTCCAGGCCAGGTACAGACTCCATGCCACGGCACCGATCAGCAGTGCAGCGCGAGCCGGCTGTGCCCAGGCGAGCAGGAAGCCTTCGTAGCGCAGCAGCTTCACCGTGGTGGCGGAAAGGCCGAGGAACAGCCCGGCGCCGCCCAGCGGCACCAGTGCCAGTGCCAGGTGCTGGAATACGTTGTCGCCACGGCGCATCACCCGCACGGCGGCACGCAGCAGCAGCCACAGCGCGCCACCGACGAGCAACGAGGCGCCGAAGATATAGGTGAGGATCGCCGCACCATCGAGCCAGGTGAAGGCATCGTTGGCCTGCGGATAGTGGGTCAGCAGCCACCAGGGCGCGTTGGCTTCCAGCGGCCAGAAGATGTCGCGGTCCACCAGCCATTCCGCCGCGGCCTGCTTGAGGGTGATGAACCAGGGACTGACCGTCCACTGGAAGGCGCCCATGGCCAGGCCGATCATGCCAAACAGCAGCAGCGTGCTGTCCCAGTGATCGCTTTGCTGCTGACCGCCGACGATAAGGATTTCCGAATTGGGCGAGCGGGCGCTTAGCTGCACTGCGCCGCGCTGGCTGCTGCAGCGGCCGCACGCGTGGCAATCGGAGTTGCCCTGCATGCGGCGGATGTCGATCAGCGGGGCGCAGTTGGGCGTCGGCAGGTGCGGTTCACGATTCTCCAGCCAGCGCTGCTCATCGACCTTGTAGTGCACCGGTGCCAGCCGGGCGAGCAGGGCGAACACGCCGCTGACCGGGCAAAGATGGCGACACCAGACGCGCTTGCCGCGCCCGTAGAGAAAGCCCACCAGCATCGCCGCGACGGTGGAGCCACCGAGGATCAGCAGTGCCGCCTGGGCATAGTCATAGACGCTGATCAGCTGGCCGTAGACGGTGGTGAGGATGAAGGCGATGGTCGGCCAGCCGCTCCAGCGTACCCAGCGCGGCGTGCGTTTGTTCAGCCCGCGCCAGCTGATCCATTCGCTGAGCGAGCCTTCGGGGCAGAGCACGCCGCACCAAAGACGGCCGAAGAAGATCATCGACAGCAGCACGAAGGGCCACCACAGGCCCCAGAAGATGAACTGCGCCAGTACCGTCAGGTTGTCGAGCATGCCGGCCTGGGCCGGCGGCAGATCGAGGAAGGCGGGAATCACCAGCAGCGTCAGATAGAAGCCAACCACCAGCCATTGCAGCGTGCGAATGGCCTTTGCATGTTGGCGCAGCAGATCACCGAGTCGCGCCAGCCACGGCGCCTGGGCGATCATGCCGGCCTCGCAGCGAGCTGCACCTGTGCCCGGGGTTTGAGCCAGGCCCATGCGGCGAGCCAGTACAGGCCCAGAACCACTGCGGCTGCCAGCGAAGGCATCGACCGATAGCCGGTGAGACCGGCGATGGTGCCGCCCAACGCGCCGCCGTCATCCAGCAAGGCTGAGGTATCCCAGAGCGGATCGCCGAACACGGTGTAAAGCACTTCCGGTACATCCATGCCCATCAGCTGGCCGCTGAAACGATCCAGCGCAGCCATCAGCAACGCGCCACCGAGCAGCAGCAACATCACCTCGCTGATCTGGAAGAAGCGCCGCCAGCTGACGTAGCGACTGCCGGCCTGCAACGCGGCATAGCTGAGCAGAGCGAGAGCGAAGCCGAGCACACCGCCGATGACGAAACGGGTGAGGTCCAGCCCTTGCTGCTGGTTACCGATGCCATAGAGGAACACCACCGTCTCGCTGCCTTCACGACCGACGGCGAGCATGGCCAGCAGCAATAGGCCGAAGCCGCTGCCCTGGCTGAGCTTTTCCGCGGCGCTGTTCTGCAGGCTGGTCTTCAGCGTGCGGCCATGCTGGTGCATCCAGCCGACCATGTGCAGGATCAGCATGCTGGCTACCAGCAGCATCGCGCACTGGAACCATTCGCCACCGCTACCGGCCAGCCAGTCGCCGGCCTGCAGTACACCCCAGCCCAGCGCGGCAGCCAAGCCGAGGCCGGCAGCGACACCGGCCCAGAGCATGCGCAGCGCATTACCCGCCCCCGGTTGCTGGCGCAGCCAGGCGTGCAGGATGCCGATGACCAGCAGGGCCTCGACGCTTTCGCGCCAAACGATGAACATGGATTGGCCCATGGATGTGCTCCTTTTACTACTTGGCGATGATCTCGCCTTCGGGAAGATCCATATGGAATTCGTCGAAGAACGGATAGCGGCCCGGCTTCAGCGGGTGGATCACGACGAAGGAGGTCACGCCGGGTGACAGCACCTTCTCGACGCGCAATGGCGTGCTTTCGAATTCGGTCGGTCCGCTGCCGGCGTTGTGCACGATGATCTTGAAGCGCTGGCGGGCCGGGACTTCAATGGTTGCTGGCTCGAAGTGGCCGTCACGAATGGTCAGCTCGTACGTCGGCAGCGCTGCCTGAGCCGGACCTGCGAGCCCGAACAGCAGCGGCAGCACGCCGAGCAGCGCTTGCCCGGCGCGACGCATCAGTAGCCCCCTTTCTTGCCGATGCCGGCGTAGGTGAACTCGTAGTTCAGCTCGCAGCCTTCGAACCAGGGGGCGACGCCGGTTTCCTTGTCGGTGTGGCGACCGAACATGTTGTGGCCCGAGCCCGGCGGCAGGATCTTGTAGGTCAGCTGGTATTTGCCCGGGCCGAGCAGCTTGATGTTGTCGCCGTAGTGCGGCCCATCGTTGGCCACCATCGGATGGAATTCGCCTTCGATCACCTCGTCGGAGCCCTTCTTGCGCAGGGTGTAGTGAATGCTCAGGTAGGGCACGAAGCTGCCTTCCTGCCAGCCGTTGCGGTTGTCTTCGGTGGCGCTGATATCGGCTTCCAGGTGCACGTCGGACTCGGCGGCGGCGCGCATCATGCCCGGCGGGTCCATTTCGACCGGCTGCAGATACACCGCGCCGACCTCCATGCCGCCGCACTGTTGCGGTTCGCCGATGGGGTATTCCTTCGCCTGGGCGAGCGGGGTGAGCAGCAGGGTGGTGATGGCCAGGGTGGCGGGGATGCGCATTGAAGCCTCCGGAAAAGCAGAAAAGGGCGGAGAGAAGATCGCACTTGCGCCTCCGAATGATAATGATTCGCGTCAATTTCCCAAGAAATATTTTGTTACCGGTGGCTGTATGCAAATCCGAATGCCACTACAAGCCGCTGCTCGCGGGGGCTGTAGCGGAGCTGCGACCGGTCGTCACAGTGCGGCTGGTTGCGGGCTAGCGAGCGCTTCGGTGCGAACCCTGAGAAGGGAATCCTCTAAGATGGTGCACTTTTCGACTCCGGGGCTTTCATGCAATCGCCCGTATCCCTAGATGCTCGCACTGCACGGGTTCTGCCGTGGCTGGTGGCGATCGCCTTCTTCATGCAGACGCTGGACGGCACCATTCTCAATACCGCGCTGCCGGCCATGGCGCGTGATCTGGCAGAGAATCCATTGCGCATGCAGGGCGTGGTGATCGCCTACATGCTCACCGTGGCGCTGCTGATTCCGGCGTCCGGCTGGATCGCCGATCGTTTCGGTAGCCGACGTATCTTCGTCACCGCCATCGTGCTGTTTTCCGTGGGCTCGCTGCTCTGTGCGCTGTCCACCAGCTTCAACCAGTTGGTGGCGTCCCGTGTGCTGCAGGGGCTGGGCGGTGCATTGATGCTGCCGGTGGGGCGCCTGGTGGTGCTGCGGGCGTTTCCGCGCAGCGAGTTCGTGCGGATCATGGCCTTTATCGCGTTGCCGGGACTGGTCGGTCCGCTGCTCGGTCCGACCCTGGGCGGCTGGCTGGTGGAGTACGCCTCCTGGCACTGGATCTTCCTGATCAACCTGCCGGTGGGGGTAATCGGCTGCATTGCTGCGCTGCGCTTCATGCCGGACCTCAAGGGGCCGGAGCGGGTGCGCTTCGATACGCTGGGCTTCGTGCTGTTCGGCGCGGCGATGGTGTTGGTCACCATTGCCCTGGAAGGGCTCGGCCATATGCATATGTCGCATGCCCGCGTAATGCTGCTGCTGGTTGTCGGCGCGGCCTGCATGACGGCGTACTGGCTGCGCGCAGGGCGCATCGACGCGCCGCTGTTCAGCCCCAAGCTGTTCCGAACGCGCAGCTTTGCCGTGGGCATCTTCGGCAACCTGTTCGCCCGCCTGGGTGGCGGTGCGCTGCCGTTCCTGCTGCCGCTGCTGCTGCAGGTGGCGCTGGGTTATTCGCCGGCGCAGGCGGGGATGAGCATGATTCCGCTGGCCTTGGGTGCGATGGCAGTGAAATCGATGGCCAAGCCGATCATCGACCGTCTCGGTTATCGCCGCCTGCTGATTGGCAACACCCTGTTGCTTGGCGGCCTTATCGCCAGCCTGGCTACGATCGATACGCAAACGCCGACCTGGCTGCTGCTGGTGCATCTCGGGCTGATCGGCATGGTCAACTCCATGCAGTTCACCGCGATGAACACCGTCACCCTGGTCGGCCTCAGCCACGCCGATGCCAGCAGCGGCAACAGCCTGTTGTCGGTGGTGGTGCAGTTGTCGATGAGCCTTGGTGTCGCCACTGCTGGGGCGCTGCTCGGTGGCTTCACGGTGGATGACGCCCAGGGCAGCGAGGTGCTGCATGCATTCCAGCTGACCTTCCTCTGCGTCGGCGGCATGGCGATGCTGGCTGCCGCGTTGTTCCTGCAGCTGGAACATCGCGATCCCGCCAAGGCTGACGATCCGCGGCGCCCGGTGGATGTCGGCGAATAGCGCCGACGCCTATCTGTAATGTTTCAAGACACGTGGTTGCTTGAGCGCTGCGTCAGGCTGGCGCAGCGCCCAACGAGCTCAGCGGGATGTGGGGGTCATGGCCATCGGCTCAGCGCAAAGACCCGCTGCAATTGTTTACCTGTTCAAGTAAACATTATCGACCTGTCGTCATAAGCTACATATCGTTAAGGCTCTGAAGCGGCACTGCGCCGTTATCAAAGGAGCGAAACGATGAGTGCAATGAGCCTAGCCTGGCTATTGATCGGCACCTCGCTGTGCAGCGTGATGGTGCTACTGGTAGTGCTCTGGCTGCTATGGATGGGACGGCAGAGCCAGTGCCGTGAGCTGGCGGTATTGCGCGAGCTGCTGGATGACCTCGGCCAGGTGATCGTGCGCCTGGAGCAGGACAAGGCTGAGCTCACTTCCGGGCTGCGGGCGGAAAAGGCCCATGTCGCCCAGCTACGTCGCCAGCTTGATTTGCTGCGCAGCTGATTGTTTGTTGTTTAAACAAACATATTTCTTCGAATACACCTGATTCGCCGTTATGATTCCGACCTATTGTTTATAAAAAACTACAAATAGGAGGTTTCATGCATCCCGTAGTCGTCGAAGTCACTGAGCGCCTGATCCAGCGCAGCCGGCCGACGCGCGAGGCCTATCTCGCCATGATTCGTGGCGCTGCCAGCGCTGGCCCTGCACGCAACGGGGCGCAATGCGCGAACTTCGCCCATGGCGTTGCCGGATGCGGCACCCAGGACAAGCAGCGCCTGCGCCTGCCGGACGCGGCCAACGTCGCAATCGTCACCGCCTACAACGACATGCTCTCGGCGCATCAGCCCTACGAGGGTTACCCTGAACGCCTGCGCCAGGCGCTGCGCGATGTCGGCTCGGTGGGGCAAGTGGCGGGCGGCGTGCCGGCGATGTGTGACGGCGTCACCCAGGGCGAGCCGGGCATGGAGCTGGCCATTGCCAGTCGCGAGGTGATCGCCATGAGCACCGCGGTGGCGCTGTCGCACAACCTGTTCGATGCGGCGCTGCTGCTCGGCATCTGCGACAAGATCGTTCCCGGGTTGCTGATCGGCGCGCTGCGCTTCGGTCATCTGCCCGCCGTGTTCGTGCCGGCCGGGCCGATGCCGTCCGGTCTGGCCAACAAGGACAAGGCCGCGGTGCGCCAGCGCTATGCCGAAGGCAAGGCCAGTCGCGACGAGCTGCTGGCGGCGGAAATGCAGGCCTATCACAGCCCTGGCACTTGCACCTTCTACGGCACCGCCAACACCAATCAGATGCTGATGGAAGTGATGGGCCTGCATCTGCCGGGCTCGTCCTTCGTCAACCCGGGCACGCCACTGCGCGATGCGCTGACTGCCGAGGCCGCGCGCCAGGTCACTCGACTGACGCCACAGGGCGGCTGCTTCACGCCGCTGGGTGAACTGGTCGACGAGCGCGTGCTGGTCAACGCCATCGTCGCGCTGCATGCCACCGGCGGTTCGACCAACCACACCCTGCACATGCCGGCAATCGCCCAGGCGGCGGGCATCCAGCTGACCTGGCAGGATATGGCCGACCTCTCCGCGGTGGTGCCGACGCTGGCGCGGGTCTATCCCAACGGCCCGGCCGACATCAATCATTTCCATGCTGCGGGCGGTGTGGCGGTGCTGGTGCGCGAGCTGCTCGCGGCCGGCCTGCTGCATGAAGATGTGCATACCGTGATGGGGCGTGGCCTCAGTCGCTATACCCAGGAGCCCTTCCTCGAAGGCGGTCGATTGACCTGGCGTGAAGGCGCTGCGGCGAGCCTGGACGAAAGCCTCCTGCGGCCGGTTGCGCGGCCGTTCTCTGCCGAGGGCGGTCTGCGGGTGATGAGCGGCAATCTCGGCCGCGGCGTGATGAAGGTGTCTGCCGTGGCGCCCGAGCACCGCGTCGTGGAGGCTCCGGCGCGGGTCTTCGCCGATCAACTGGAGTTGGTCGAGGCATTCAAGGCGGGCGAGCTGGAGCGCGATGTCGTTGCGGTGGTGCGCTTCCAGGGGCCGCGCGCCAACGGCATGCCCGAGTTGCACAAGCTGACGCCTTATCTTGGTCTGTTGCAGGACCGCGGTTTCAAGGTCGCGCTGGTCACCGACGGGCGCATGTCCGGTGCGTCGGGCAAGGTGCCGGCGGCGATCCATGTATGTCCCGAGGCAATCGATGGCGGCCCGCTGGCGCGTGTGCGTGACGGCGATCTGCTGCGCGTGGATGGGCAGGCCGGCGTGCTCGAGGTGCTGGTCGATGCCGCCGAGCTGGCCGGCCGATCGCCTGTTGCTGCGCCGGCTGCGAGCGTGCAGGGTTGCGGGCGCGAGCTGTTTGGCTTTATGCGCTCGGCGTTCAGCTCCGCCGAGCAGGGCGCCAGCGTGTTCACTGCTGGGCTGGAGGCGCTGCGATGAGGCTGGCGCTGGTCGGCGATATCGGCGGCACCAATGCGCGCTTCGCGCTGTGGCGCGACTCGCGGCTGGAGTCGGTACGGGTTCTGGCGGCGGCGGATTTCGCCACGCCCGAAATGGCGGTTGAGTATTACCTGGCATCCCTCGGCCTGGCGCCGGGCAGCGTCGAGGCAGCCTGTCTGGCCTGCGCCGGGCCGGTCAAAGGCGAGCAGTTCACTTTCACCAACAATCACTGGCGGCTGACGCGAAGCGACTTCTGCGGCGCCCTGCAGATGGGCGAGCTGTTGCTGATCAATGACTTCGCCGCGATGGCGCTGGGTATGACGCGTGTAGGCGAAGCGGGGCGCCGCATGATCTGCGCTGGCGAGGCCGAGCCCGATGCGCCGGCACTGGTCATCGGGCCGGGCACCGGGCTTGGCGTTGCCGGGTTGCTACCCTTGGGGGGTGGCAGCTGGCGTGCATTGCCGGGGGAGGGTGGGCATGTCGACCTGCCCGTGGCGGATGCGCACGAGGCGGCGCTGTGGCAGATGCTGTTCGCTCAGCTTGGCCATGTGCGCGCCGAGGACGTGCTCAGTGGCGGTGGCCTGTTGCTGCTCTATCGTACGGTCTGCACCGTGGCCGGTTTGGCGCCGCGACTGGCGTCGCCGGCTGAAGTCACCGCGGCTGCGCTGGCTGGCGATCATGTCGCGGTGGCGACCCTGGAGCAGTTCTGCGTGTGGCTCGGCCGGGTCGCCGGCAACAACGTGCTCACGCTCGGCGCGCGCGGTGGGGTGTATATCGTCGGTGGTGTGGTGCCGCGTTTCGCCGATTTCTTCGCGGCCAGTGGTTTCGCTCGCGGCTTTACCAGCAAGGGCTGCATGAGTCGCTATCTCGGCGATGTGCCGGTGTGGCTGGTAACTGCTGAGTTTCCAGGGCTTGAGGGCGCCGGTGTGGCGCTGGAGCAGGCGCTGGCGCGCTGATCTGGCGCTTTCGGGTGTGGAGGGCGGGATGTTGTTATAGCAACATCCCCTTCTCATGCCGGCGCGGTTGCCTCAGCTCGGCTCTTCGTCCGCCGGATAACGGCTGGCATTGAGGCTTTCCTTTACCTTGCGCAGGTGCGGCTGGAAATCCACGCCGCGGCGCAGGGTCATGCCGGTGGCGAGCACGTCGAGCACGGTGAGCTGAATGATGCGCGAGGTCATCGGCATGTAGATGTCGGTGTCCTCGGGCAGCGGGATGTTCAGGCTCAGCGTGCTGGCCTGCGCCAGCGGCGAGCCGGCGGCGGTCAGGCCGAGTACCGAGGCGCCGTTCTGTCGCGCGATTCGTGCCACCTCTACCAATTCGCGGGTGCGGCCGGTGTAGGAAATGATCACGAACAGCTCGCCGGTATGCGCCACCGAGGCCAGCATGCGCTGCATCAGCACGTCCGAATGCGCGGTCACTGCCAGGTTGAAGCGGAAGAACTTGTGCTGCGCATCCAGCGCCACCGAGGCCGAGGCGCCGAGGCCGAAGAAGTGGATCTGCCGCGCCTGGATCATCAAATCGACAGCGCGGCTGACCAATTGCGGGTCGAGGCTCTGGCAGGCGCTGTCCAGCGAGGCGATGGCGGAGCCGAAAATCTTGCGCGTGTATTCCGCTGGGCCGTCGTCGGGCTCCACCGCCTGGCTGACGTAGGCGGCGCCGCTGGCCAGGCTTTGCGCGAGCTGCATCTTCAGTTCCGGATAACCGCTGACGCCGAACGAGCGGCAAAAGCGATTCACTGTCGGCTCGCTGACCTGCGCGGTCTGCGCCAGGGTGGCGATGCTGAAACGGGTCGCCTGCTGCGGATTGCGCAGGATCACCTCGGCGACCTTGCGCTCGGCCTTGTTGAGGTCTTCGATGCGGCGCTGGATCTGCTCGAGCAGGTTGTGTACGCGGTCCATGTCGGTCCTGATGCGGCTTGCCAATGGGGTGGCCTATCCTACTGAGGGCGGTGCGGAGCGGCCACAGGTATCTAAATTTGCGCTAAATGTTGTTTTTATTACTACATTGAACTTGAATAACCAGGCATCGCCGTGTATTCATAGTGCAGTTTTAGTAGAAGAACAAACATCATGACGCCACTATCTGTCGAACCCTGCACCCTGGCGCTGTTCGGCGCCCTCGGTGATCTGGCCCTGCGCAAGCTGTTTCCCGCGCTCTATCAGCTCGATCGCGCCGGTCTGCTGCCAACCGAAACCCGCCTGCTCGCGCTGGCGCGTGAGAGCGGCGAGCCGGCAAGCCATCTGGCGATGATCGAAGAGCATCTGCGCCGCCACGTCGGCGAACGCGACCTCGATGAAGCCGTGCTGCAGCGCTTCATGGCGCGCCTGGACTATCTGAGCATGGATTTCCGCCGCGCCGAGGACTTCGCCGCGTTGGCGGACAAGGCCGGCAACGCGGATAGCATCGTCGCCTTCTTTGCCACGCCGGCATCTGTCTACGGTGCGATCTGCGCCGGGTTGGCCGAGGCGGGCCTGGCCGAGCGCACCCGCGTAGTGCTGGAAAAGCCCATCGGCCACGACCTGGAGTCGTCCCGCGAAGTGAACGACGCGGTGGCGCGCTTCTTCCCGGAAGACCGCACCTATCGCATCGACCATTACCTGGGCAAGGACACGGTGCAGAACCTGATCGCCCTGCGTTTCGCCAACAGCCTGTTCGAAACCCAGTGGAACCAGAATCACATCTCCCACGTGGAGATCACCGTTGCCGAAACCGTCGGCATCGAAGGCCGCTGGGGCTACTTCGACCAGGCCGGCCAGCTGCGCGACATGATCCAGAACCACCTGTTGCAGCTGCTCTGCCTGATCGCCATGGACCCGCCCAGCGACCTCTCGGCCGACAGCATCCGCGACGAGAAGGTCAAGGTGCTCAAGGCGCTGGCGCCGATTGCACCGGAGCATCTTGGTCAGCAGCTGGTGCGCGGCCAGTACGTCGCCGGCAGCATCCTCGGCCGCCACGTACCGGGCTATCTGGAGGAAGAAAACTCCAACACCCAGAGCGACACCGAAACCTTCGTCGCGCTGCGGGCGGAAATCTGTAACTGGCGCTGGGCCGGCGTGCCGTTCTACCTGCGTACCGGCAAGCGCATGCCGCAGAAGCTGTCGCAGATCGTTATCCACTTCAAGGCTCCGCCGCACTACATCTTTGCCCCGGAGCAGCGCCAGCTGATCGGCAACAAGCTGATCATCCGCCTGCAGCCGCAGGAGGGCATCTCGCTGCTGGTGATGACCAAGGACCAGGGCCTGGACAAGGGCATGCAGCTGCGCAGCGGCCCGCTGCAGCTGAATTTCTCGGAAACCTACAAAAGCCCGCGCATCCCCGACGCCTACGAGCGGCTGTTGCTGGAAGTGATGAAGGGCAACCAGAACCTCTTCGTGCGCAAGGACGAAATCGAATACGCCTGGAAGTGGTGCGACCAGCTGATCGACGGCTGGCAGCGCGTCGGCGCCCCACCCAAACCTTACGCAGCAGGCAGCTGGGGACCGGCTGCTTCGATTGCCCTGATCAGCCGTGATGGCAGGAGTTGGTATGACGATCTCTAATCTCGATCTGCCGGTGCAGACCCTGGGTTTCAGCCTTGGTGACGCTGAGCAGCTGGCCGGCGAACTGGCGCTGACCGTGAGCAATGCGCTGCGCGGTGCGATCACCGAGCGTGGTGCGGCGACGCTGGTGGTTTCCGGCGGCCGCAGCCCGATCGCCTTCTTCGAGCGCCTGGCGCAGCAGGAACTGGATTGGACCAAGGTCACCGTCAGCCTCGCCGACGAGCGCTGGGTGCCGGTCAGCCATCCCGACAGCAACGAAGGCCTGCTGCGTCGCCATCTGTTGCAGGGTCCGGCCGCTGCGGCACGTCTGGTCGGCCTGTACCAGAGCGCGGCAAGCCTCGAACTGGCCGCCGAACGCGCCGATGCCGTATTGACCGAGCTGCCGCCGATCGACGTATTGGTGCTGGGCATGGGCGAGGACGGCCACACCGCCTCGCTGTTCCCGGACAGCCCGAATCTGCAGCAGGCGCTCGACCCGCGTGGTACGCGGCGTTGCCTGCCGATGCAGGCGCCGACTGTGCCGCGCCAGCGTTTGAGCATGAGCCTGGCGTTGCTGGCCAGCGCCCGCCTGACGCTGCTCGCCCTGCACGGTCGCGGCAAGCTGGCCACGCTCAATCAGGCCCTGGCTGGCGAGCCCTACGAAGCGATGCCGATCCGCGCATTCCTCGCTCGCCCCCTCGAAATCTACTGGTGCCCTTGAGGCCGCAAGGAATTTTCCATGACATCTATCCAAACCAGCGCCGAAGCCATGAACGACAAGATCGCCCTGATCGACCAGTGGTGCAGCGCTGCGCGCATCCTGCCGGTAATCACCATCGAGCGTGAGGCGGACATCCTGCCGCTGGCCGATGCTCTGGCCGCCGGTGGCCTGCGCGTGCTGGAAATCACCCTGCGTTCGGCGCTGGGCCTGCGCGCCATTCGCCTGCTGCGCGAGCAGCGCCCGGAGCTGATCGTCGGCGCCGGCACCGTACTCGACGCCAACATGCTCGAGCAGGCCGAGGCCGCCGGGGCGCAGTTCATCGTCTCGCCCGGCAGCACCCCGGCGCTGCTCGAAGCCGCCTTGCAGGGCCCGCTGCCGCTGCTGCCAGGCGTCGCCAGTGCTTCGGAAATCATGCTCGGCTACGCCATGGGCTATCGCCGCTTCAAGCTGTTCCCCGCCGAGATCTGTGGCGGCGTGGCAGCACTCAAGGCACTGGGCGGGCCGTTCGGTGACATCCGCTTCTGCCCGACTGGCGGTGTCAATGCGCGCAATGCGCGGGATTACCTGAGTCTGGCCAATGTGATGTGCGTCGGCGGCACCTGGATGGTCGACGCCAAGGCCGTGCGTGCCGGCGACTGGGCCGCCATCGAAAGTGCCACGCGCCAGGCTCTGCAAGCGCTGGACAGTGCACCGGCAGCCGAACTGCCGCGCGACTTCGACCTGCGCGCCGAGCGTGCCGAACAGCGCGAGCTGTAACAGTCCCATCCCCTGCGGCGGGCGAAGGTCCGCCGCCTCTTTCACCATCTTCTCGCTACCTGGAGGTTGCATGAGCAACGCGCGCCCGCTTTCCGAGCTTTTCCCCCGTCTGGATGAGATTCCCGAAGCCTATCGGCCGGACGCACCGGTGACGCAGCGCGACTATCTGGTCGATGGCGAGTTGATGCACTGGGACGGCCCGCTGGCTGAAGTTCGCAGCCCGGTGTTCCTGCGCGAGGCCGATGGCAGTGAGCGTCAGGTGGTCCTCGGCAGCACGCCACTGCTGGATGCCGACGCCGCGCTGCGTGCGCTGGACGCCGCCGTTGCCGCCTATGACTATGGCCGCGGTGCCTGGCCGACCATGCGCGTGGCCGAGCGCATCGCCCATGTCGAGGCCTTCCTGGCGCGCATGCGCGAACAGCGCGAGGCGGTGGTCAAGCTGCTGATGTGGGAGATCGGCAAGAACCTCAAGGATTCCGAAAAGGAGTTCGATCGCACCTGCGACTACATCGTCGACACCATCCATGCGTTGAAGGAGCTGGACCGCAGCTCCAGCCGTTTCGAGCTTGAGCAGGGCACCCTCGGCCAGATCCGCCGCGTGCCGATGGGCGTGGCGCTGTGCATGGGGCCGTACAACTACCCGCTGAACGAAACCTTCACCACGCTGATCCCGGCGCTGATCATGGGCAACACCGTGGTGTTCAAACCGGCCAAGTTCGGTGTGCTGCTGATCCGTCCGTTGCTCGAAGCCTTCCGCGACAGCTTCCCGGCTGGCGTCATCAACGTCATTTACGGTCGCGGTCGCGAGACGGTCAGCGCACTGATGGCCAGCGGCAAGATCGACGTGTTCGCCTTTATCGGCACGCACAAGGGCGCCGCTGACCTGAAGAAACTGCACCCGCGTCCGCACCGCCTGCGTGCTGCGCTGGGGCTGGATGCGAAGAACCCGGGCATCGTTCTGCCGGATGTCGATCTCGACAATGCCGTGGAAGAGGCCGTGACTGGCGCGCTGTCGTTCAATGGCCAGCGTTGCACGGCATTGAAGATTCTCTTCGTGCATGAGGCGGTGCTCGATGGCTTTCTCGAACGCTTCGCCGCTCGCGTCAACGCGCTCAAGCCCGGCATGCCCTGGGAGCCGGGCGTGGCGCTGACGCCGTTGCCGGAGCCGGGCAAGACCGATTACCTGCATGCGGTGCTGGAAGACGCCGTGGCCAAGGGCGCGCGGGTGATCAACACCGGTGGCGGCGAGTCGCACCAGACCTTCTTCCAGCCGGCGGTGCTGAGCCCGGTGGATTCGTCCATGCGCGTCTACCACGAAGAGCAGTTCGGCCCGCTGGTGCCGGTGGTGCCGTATCGCGAGCTGCAGGAGGTGATCGACTACGTCACCGCCTCCGACTACGGCCAGCAGCTGTCGATCTTCGGCAACGACCCGGCGCAGGTCGGCGAGCTGGTCGATGCCTTCGTCAACCAGGTCGGCCGCATCAACATCAATGCCCAGTGCCAGCGCGGGCCGGACAGCTACCCGTTCAACGGTCGCAAGAATTCCGCCGAGGGCACGCTGTCGGTACATGACGCCCTGCGCGTGTTCTCCATCCGCACTCTGGTGGCGACCCGCTTCAACGAGGCCAACAAGCAGCTGGTCGACCGGATCATTCGTGACCGCCAGTCGAGCTTCCTGACCACCGATTACATCTTCTGACGGAGCTTGTTCATGGCCTCGCCCGTGCTCGACCAACCGCTGTTGCTGGGCATGATGCGCCTGCTGGAGTACCCCGAGCTGGGTGAGCCCCAGGCATTGCTGGGCTTTATCGAACGCTGCGTCGAGCGTGGGCTGAACGGTTTCGACCACGCCGACATCTATGCCGGCGGGCATTGCGAGGCGCACTTCGGCGCGGCCTTGCGCCTGGCACCGGGGCTGCGCCAGCGACTGCAGATCATCGGCAAGGCCGATATCGTGCCGGCCGGGCAGGACTGCTCGCGCTGGCGGGTCAAGCACTACGACACCAGTGCTCGCTATCTGCGCCAGGCGGCGGACGGCAGCCTGACGCGGCTGGGTGTCGAGCGGCTCGACGGTTTTCTGCTGCATCGCCCGGACCCGCTGCTGCAGGTCGACGAGGTGGCCGACACGCTGAACGAGCTGATCGCCAGCGGCAAGGTCGGCTGGGTCGGGCTCTCCAACGCCGGGATGTTGCATTGCCAGGCATTGGCGCAGCGCGTGCCGCTGCGCTGCAACCAGATCGAACTCTCGCTGCAGGCCCAGCACTGGGTATGGGATGGCAGCCTGCATGCGTTGCAGGCTGCCGGCCTGCAGGTGCTGGCCTGGTCGCCCATGGCGGGTGGGCGCTTCGGCGAGCGACTGCGCAGCGCCCTCGATGAAGTCGCCACGGATCGGGGCGCGACGGCCAATCAGGTGGCGCTGGCCTGGCTGCGGCAGCTGCCCGGCCGGCCGTTGCCGATCCTCGGCAGCCTGCGCTGGGAACGGATCGAGGAGGCGCTGCACGGCGCCGAGCTGGAACTGGGTCGTCCCGCCTGGTTCTACCTCAGCGAAGCGGCCCGCGGGCATGAGGTGGCGTAGGGCTGGGTGTTCATCTGCCGCCAATCCAAGGTGGAAAATGCTTCGCAGTTTTCCACCCTACGGGGTGGCTAGTAGGGTGGATGACGCTTCACCCATCCACCGCGTGGCATCTGCGATGGTTCGGCATAACCCCGATTAGGAACGCTATCGATCAACAGCTGCTGTGAGTGGTCCAAAACGGTGCGCCCCTGTGCTAGGGTCGCGCCCGTCGCGGGACGACCCGCTGGCATGTCGAATCGTGCGGGGACGGCCCTGCAGTTGATGGAGTCATCGTCATGCATTCGGCCTGGATCATGTTGACCATTGCCGGCCTCCTGGAAGTGGGTTGGGCCATTGGCCTCAAGGCTTCCGAAGGCTTCACCCGCCCGCTGCCCAGTGTGCTCACCGTTGTGGCCATGGCGGGCAGCTTCTTTCTTCTTGCCCGCGCCATGCAGGTCCTGCCGGTGGGTACCGCCTATGCCATCTGGGTCGGCATCGGTGCGCTGGGTACTGTAGCCCTGGGCATCATCATTTTCGGCGAAAGCGCCTCGCCCGCTCGGCTGGTGAGTGTCGTGCTGCTGCTGGCAGGGCTGGTGGGGTTGAAGCTGACCGCTTGAACCGCGCCGCTACCGGTGTCTGCGGGCAGTGGCGGCACCGTAGCTCTCAGCAGCGTCGGAACAATCGAGCCCGTAGGGTGGATGACGCTGTACCCATCCACCGCTGCGATTTCCCAAGGTATAAGGCGCCTCGTTCGTGCCGGCGTCCGCGGAAACTGCTTCGCAGTTTTCCACCCTACGGTGCCGCCAAGAGCTCCGTAGGGTGGATGGCGCTTCATCCATCCACCGCTGCTACGGTGCTTGCCGGTTTTTCAGCGAATCTCGATTCGTTGCAGCAGGTGCTGCTTCGCCTGGGTGTCACCCACTCGTGCCGCTTCGTCGGCCAGGCGCAGGGCGCGCTCGAGGTCCTTCTGCGCCAGTGCGGCATCGATTGCCTGGCGGTAGTAGGCCGAGGTTTCTGGCAGCACGGCCGGTGCCGGCGCGCTGGGCAGCTCGTTACCCATTTCCTGGCCGATGCTGTAACCCGGTACGTAGCCTTTGGCGGTCGAGCCGGCCGCACTGTCGGGGATCATCACCAGCCGGATCACGCCTACTGGCGAGTGCTTCGCTACCGGGTCGGGAATGCTCGGCGGCTCGTTGCCCGCCGCCTTGGCATAGGCCTTGGCCGGGTGTTGCAGCACGGTCTGTCCGGCCATCTGCGCGTCGCTGGTGTAGAGGATCAGGTAGCGCTCGTTGCCCGGGTGCTCGGGCTGGGAGCGGTCGATGCGAATGCGCGCATCGAGGCTGTCGCCCTTGAGCCCGGTCGGCGGCACATAGCTGAAGTCATCGGCGTCGAGCAGCCGCGTCGGGCGCATACGGCTGTCCAAGAGCATGGCATTGGGCGCCAGCACGCTGCTGCCGGCCTGGCTGTAGATCCGGATCTCGAACGAGGGGCCGCCGGCCGGCAGGGCGAAGGCGCGGAAGAAACTCTTGCCGGTCTCGAAGCGGTAAGCCGGCGCCTGGGTGTCGATCAGCACGTCGCCGGTGAAACCGGCTTCGAGTGGCTGGTACGGCAACTGGTCGATACCACTGCAGCAGGTCGGTGCGCCGGCCAGCGCATCACGGGCCTGCTCAATCGGATGTTGCAGCGGCTTGGGGCTGCTGGTGAGAGCATCGACCCGGCGCAGCGGTTCGCTGCTGCAGCCGGCGAGCGCCAGGGCCAATAGCCCGGCGGTAAGGAAGGACAAGCGATGCATGGTGGTTCTCCGAACAAAAAATGCCCCGACCTGCCAGCGTCGGGGCAAAGGCACCGTCTGGACGGTGGGAGCGGAAAGGGCGCCGTCGCGGTCGGCCCGCGACGGCACTTAAACGTTACGGCTTACCACCAGGCTTCGGCCTGCACGCCGAAGGTGATGCCGTCGTCGTCACCGGCATCGATGGACTCGCTGGCGGCCTGGTAACGCCCGCCGTCCCACTTGGCATAGGTGGCGAACACGCGGATCTGCGGGCGCGCCCAGAAGCTGTTGCCGGCCGACCATTGCTGGGCGAGGGTGAGCTTCTTCAGGTCGCGGCTGCGTTCACCGTCGGCCTGCGGATCGACGCGGTCGTAGCCGAACTCCAGCGCGGTGCTCATCACGTCGCTCCACTTGTACACCGGGCGCACACCGAAGCTGGCCCAGGTCTGCCCGGAGTCGTTGTCGAAGTCGCGGTCCTCGTAGATCTGCACGTACATCATCTCGATGTTGTCGGTCAGGCCGACCACGCCCTGGTTGACCAGGCGGAACATCTTGCCGTCGCTGTTACCGGTGTTGTTGCGCCCGCTGCTGCCGATGATGCCGTCGGTGCCGTATTGCAGGGCGAGCTTGTTGTAGCCGCCGAACCAGTCGCTCTGGGTGTGCTCGAGGGTGACCAGATGGCCTTTCTGGTCCTGGTAGCCGGGGTCGCGTTCCTGCTCGTCGGTGAGGTTGGCCTTGCCGTAGTCGTAGCCGATCTCCAGCTTGCCGCCCGGGTTGACGTCGATCTCGGCGAGGCGGAAGTCGAGGGTGTCGTTGGCCAGGTTGGTGCCGGTGCCCGAGCCCTGGTAGACCCAGTCGCCATCGGTGTTGCGGATCCACGCCACGCTGGCCTTGGCGAAGCCCAGGTCGATGTCCTCGATACCGGCGCCGGGGCCGGAGACATCCCAGTAGTAGTAGTCGTTGATGTGCACGTCATGACGCTTGTAGTAGCGCTTGCCGGCCCAGATCGCCGCGCCCGGCAGGCTCGGGATGAGGTTCTTGCCGACCACGTTGAACTGGCGGATGGAGGTGGTGCCGGCCTCGTCGAAGGGGTTGTTCTCACCGCCATTGGTGTCGGTGCCGCCGGCTTCCCAGTCGTTACCCTGGTCGGAGCGGTAGGCGATCATGCTGTCGACGTAGAAGCTGCGGTTGCCTTCGCTCCACACCTCCTGGCCAAGGCCGATCTCGGCGTAGGTTTCGCATTCGTTGCCCAGGCGATATTTCGCTGGTGCGCCGGCGGCCTGGAAGCAGGCCTGGTCGCCGCCACCGGCGGTGGCGCCGACGCCCGAACGCAGATAGCCGTGGAAATCGACCGCCAGGGCAGGGCCGCTGACCAGCAGGGCGGCGAGCAGACAGGCGGGTTTGCGGGCAAAGCTTGGGTGCGCGGTGTGCTTCATGACGAGGTCCTTGTTTTTCTTGTTAATGCCGAATCGATCACGCCTTCGCTGCGTGTCGTAAGGGGCGCAGCTCGGTGGCAGAAGCCTCGGGGAATGGGCCGGGGGTAGCATCCTCCCAGCAGCGGATTTCGTTGGCGCAGGGCGAGGGCGTACCAGGGATGAGTACGGCGTAATCCCTGGGGCGGGGATGAGGCGAGAGGGGCGCAGATGATTGCCAGAGGCCTTCGGCCTGGCCACTACGCCGCCTGCAGATGGGCGGGGGAGGTTGGTGACGGGGGGCTGCAGGGGCAGCCTGCGGGTGCCGGTCGAAGACCCGGCCGGCGTTCATCCTCGTCTGGCGGCCCTGCCGTCGGATACCCGAAAAAGCACAAGAACCGGAGTATTGCGATGAGCCACATCCTGCGTGCCGCCGCATTGGCGGCAATCCTGCTGCCGCTGCCGGCGCTTGCCGATCAGGCCGGCAAGAGCCCCAACGCCGTGCGCTACCACGGCGGCGACGAAATCATCCTCCAGGGCTTCCACTGGAATGTCGTCCGCGAGGCGCCAAACAACTGGTACAACATCCTTCGTCAACAGGCCTCGACCATCGCTGCCGATGGCTTCTCGGCGATCTGGATGCCGGTGCCCTGGCGTGACTTTTCCAGCTGGAGCGAAGGCGGCAAGTCCGGCGGCGGCGAAGGTTACTTCTGGCACGACTTCAACAAGAACGGCCGCTACGGCAGCGATACCCAGTTGCGCCAGGCCGCCGGCGCGCTCGGCGGTGCCGGGGTGAAGGTGCTTTACGACGTGGTGCCCAACCACATGAATCGCGGCTACCCGAACAAGGAAATCAACCTGCCGGCCGGTCAGGGTTTCTGGCGCAATGACTGCGCCGACCCGGGCAACTACCCCAACGACTGCGACGACGGCGATCGCTTCGTCGGCGGCGATGCGGACCTCAACACCGGCCATCCGCAGGTCTACGGCATGTTCCGCGACGAATTCGCCAACCTGCGCAGTCAGTATGGCGCCGGCGGCTTTCGCTTCGATTTTGTGCGCGGCTTCGCACCGGAGCGGGTCAACAGCTGGATGACCGACAGTGCCGACAACAGTTTTTGCGTCGGCGAGCTGTGGAAAGGCCCCTCCGAATACCCGAGCTGGGATTGGCGCAATACCGCCAGCTGGCAGCAGATCATCAAGGACTGGTCCGATCGGGCCAAGTGCCCGGTGTTCGACTTCGCGCTCAAGGAGCGCATGCAGAATGGCTCGATCGCCGACTGGAAGAACGGCCTGAACGGCAACCCCGACCCGCGCTGGCGCGAGGTGGCGGTGACCTTTGTCGACAACCACGACACCGGCTACTCGCCCGGGCAGAACGGCGGTCAGCATCACTGGGCGCTGCAGGACGGGCTGATCCGCCAGGCCTACGCCTACATCCTCACCAGCCCCGGCACGCCGGTGGTGTACTGGTCGCACATGTACGACTGGGGCTACGGCGACTTCATCCGCCAGCTGATCCAGGTGCGTCGCACCGCCGGTGTGCGTGCCGATTCGGCGATCAGCTTCCACAGCGGCTACAGCGGTCTGGTTGCCACCGTCAGCGGCACCCAGCAGACCCTGGTGGTCGCGCTCAATTCCAATCTGAGCAATCCCGGCCAGGTCGCCAGCGCCAGCTTCAGCGAGGCGGTCAACGCCAGCAACGGCCAGGTACGCGTCTGGCGCAGCGGTACGGGCAGCGGCGGCGGCGAGCCCGGTGCGCTGGTCAAGGTGAATTTCCGCTGCGACAACGGCGTGACGCAACCCGGCGACAGCGTCTACGCGGCGGGCAGTGTCGGTCAGCTCGGCAACTGGAGCCCGGCATCCGCCGTGCGCCTGACCGACACCAGCGGCTACCCGACCTGGAAGGGCAGCATCTCCCTGCCGGCCGGCCAGAACGTGGAGTGGAAATGCCTGATCCGCAATGAGGCCAATGCAACGCTGGTGCGGCAATGGCAGGGCGGGGCGAACAACAGCCTGACGCCCAGTGAGGGCGCCACCACGGTTGGCCGGCTCTAGCCGGACGCGGTATCTGCGGCCCGCCTCGCCATCTTGAGGCGGGCTCTTTTCGTTGCTGGCACCGTCGCGCTGGGCTGAAGCCCAGCGTTTCAGCGCTTCGGTCAGGCAACGCCCCCCTCGGCTAGCGCACTGTCCACCGCTGTCGCAGCAGCGCAGCTCACTACCCTTCGGCGCTCTGCATATCGCCCAGCTGCCAGCCTACTGCCTGTGCTTGCGCCAGGCGCAGGTCGTTCAGCAACGCTTCGCGGTCGGGGTGTCGTTCGTTGGCCAGCGCGCCGCTGGCGAGCAGCTCCGCATGTTGGGTGGTGGCTTTATCACGGAGCCAGGCCAGGCGCTGCAGGGTCAGCGGCGTGCAGCTCTGCCCGCTGAGGTCGTCCTTCACGTCCAGCCAGTGCGAGCGCCAGGCCTCCTGCAGGTACAGCCCGCCCAGATCGCCGGCCAGCGCGTTGCGCCACTGACGCATCAACACGGCCAGCCAGTCCAGCACACTCTGGTTGGCACCGCGGGCGGCGAGTTCTCGCTGCAACCGCTCGTAGGCATCCAGCGCGATGCGCTTCTCCAACTCGAAATCGGCCAGTGCCGATGTCTCGCTTACCTGCTCCAACCGTAGCAGGCAGGCGAACAGCTGGCGCGTCTCGAAGCGCTCGGCGGCATGGAAGCCCGGCGAGGCGAGGCCGTCGCTGTTGTACTGGCGCAGCGGGTCGAAGGGGTAGAGGTAGCCGAAATCGAACAGGCGAATGCGGCCATCGTCCAGCGTATTGCCAGGCGCCAGATCCCACTCGAACAGGCCGGCCAGCAGCAGGGCGACCAGCAGGTCGAACAGCTCCAGCAACTGACGCTCGTCCCAGCGCTCGATGCGCCGGCCTTCGATCCAGGGTGACAGCACGATGCCCTGCTGCAGCGAGGCGTACTGCGTTGGCACGATGCCGGCCAGGCGCTCGGTCTGTTGCGGCGCGCGCATCAGCCGGGCCAGGTCGCGGCGGCGCTGCAACTCGTTGAGGAAGCTTGTCTGGCCGTCCGGGTTCTGCACACGACAGGGGCGCCGGGCGACCTTGAGCGCCCAGTCGCGGCCATCCAGCTGCACGCGGTAGACCCGCGCTGTCAGCCCGTCGTCGAGGCAGTCGCACACCCAGGGCTCGTTGCCGGTCACTGCGGCCAGCTCGGCCGGTGGCAGCGGGCAATCCTCCGCTCGGCCAAGGCGAAACTCGGTGCCGCTGGCGAGAAAGGCCAGCTGGGCCTGACGCCGTGCCGCTGCGGTCAGCGAGGCGGCGCTCATCGGGCCTGCACCACGATGACCTTGTCCTCGCCCAGTGTGCGAGCGAAGGCATAGGGCTGGCCGGCCGAGAGCAGCCGATGCTCACCCGCGCCGATCGCCGGGTGACGGGCGCGGAACTGACCGATCCGCTGCCAGTGTTCGATCAGTGCGGCTATCTCGGGCCGCTCATGCTCGGCCCAGTTCATCGGGCTGCGGGTGCCCTGATAGGGGTCCGAACCTGTGGGGCCGAAGGCGCGGGCGCTTTCGTCGCCGTAATAGACCTGCACCGCGCCGGGCGCCAGCAGCAGGGCGGCGGCGAGGCCGCGCTGGCGGGTCAGATCGCCCTTGGCCAGCTGGTTGAACAGCGCGGTGTCGTGGGACGAGGCATAGCTCAGCAGGTTGTGCCCGGGTGTCTCGCCCAGGCGCCGGGCATAGTCGGCGTAGCTGGGTTCGGCGGCGGCGAGGCAGTCGCTGGCGGCCACGGTCTGCGCCTGAAAGTCGAAGTTGATCAGCGCGTCGAAGCCTTGACCCAGGTAGTCGCTGGCCTGCGGGCCGTGGGCAAACACCTCGCCGACCATCCAGAACGGCTCGCTGGTCATGGGGTCGTCCGGGTTGGCACGAGCCCAGTCGGCGCGGGCGCGCTCGGCAGCGGCGCGCAATTCCGCCCAGGTCGATGGCTCGACGTGCTTGACGGTGTCGACACGAAAGCCGTCGACGCCGAAGTCCCGAACCCAGAGCGTCAGCCATTCGATCAGGTAATCACGCACCCGATAACCCTCACGCGGGACGGCGCGGGTTTGCGCCTTGTGCGCGAGAAACTCCGGCAGCGCGACGACCGCCTCGGATTCGGTACGGAAATCCGGCAGAAAGGCCAGCGAGCCCTTGAGCGGATCGACCGTGCTGCTGGGCGGTGTGTCGTAGTCGGCGATGCCGGCACGGACCCAGTCGCGGCCCCACCAGGCGGCCCAGCTCGGGTGCTCGTAATCAACCAGGTTGTGGTAGGCGTGCAGGTTCTCGTGGGCTTCCGGCTGCCAGGTGCTCCACTGCTCGGGCAGGTAGTCGGCCATGCCGTCGCGCAGGGCGCCGAAGCCCTGTTGCTGCATGTCCTGCAGGGTCGAATAGCCAGGATGGTTCATCACCACATCGAACAGCACGCGGATGCCGCGGGCATGGGCGGCGCGGATAAGGGTGCGCAGGTCATCCTCGCTGCCCATGTTGGCGTCGAGCTGGGTGAAATCCAGCGCGTAATAACCGTGGTAGCCGTAGTGGCGGAAGTCGCCGCTATCGCCGCCGCCGACCCAGCCGTGGATCTGCTCGTAGGGCGCGCTGATCCACAGCGCATCGACGCCGAGGCTGGCGATATGGTCGAGCCGTTCGGTCAGCCCCTTGAGGTCGCCGCCGTGGAAGGTGCCGATCTCGTCGGCGCCGTCCAGCTCGCGGCCATAGCTGCGGTCGTTGCTCGGGTCGCCGTTGGCGAAGCGGTCGGTGAGGACGAAGTACACCGTCGCGTTGCGCCAGTTGCGCGACGGCGCGGCACCAGCCGGTTCAGCGGCTTCGAGCAGTAGCAGGCCATCGCTGCCGGCGGCGGGTTGCAGTGTCACCTGGCCGTTGCGCACGATCGCCGTGGCGCCGGATAACGCATCGCGCAGGGTCTGGCCGTCGCGGAACACATCGCCAACCGCCACCTCCACCGCGCCGCCGTCCCAGGCCCGGCAGACCGGTGCCGCCGCCTTCTGCTCGGCAGCCTTGATCGGCAGCAGCCGCAGCGCTGCCGCCGTGCCGGTCTCGACGATCAAACGATAGCGCCCGGCCTCGGGCACTTCGTAGCGGTAGGCGCTGTCTTTGCCAAGCGGCTGACGACGGAACGGCGCAAGCGCGGTGTTTTCGACGCCTGCTTGCGGCATCACCAGATGCAGCCGACCGGGTTCGAGTTCCAGCTCCGCGTCGTAGCGATCGGCTGCCAGCGCGTTCCAGCTCGGTGACAGCGGCTGGTCGTTCAGGCGAACGCTCAGCTCGGGGGCGGCGAGGCCGGACAAGGGCAGGGCGAGGCCGAACAGCAGCGGCAGGACGGATAACCGGTGGGCACGCATCAAATGTGGCTCCATTATGCTTTTTCGCTACATTTGACCGCGCGTTGGCAGCCGGGTATAGGCGTAAACGCCAGGCTGATGGCGTATTTTGTGCCGCTGCGACGACCTGTCTACGCCCCGCTTCTACGCCCTCCGCCCCCTCGGGGAGGAGGATGCACATGGCACAGGACGCGCCGAGGATGGAACGACTGCCAGAGCCTCAGGCCGGCAGCAGGTGGAACAACTAATAAGAAGCCACGAGGAAAGCGAAGCATGAACAAGAAATTCTGGTGTATCGCCACCGTCGGCCTGGCGGCCACCTTCAGTCTGCCGCTACCGGCGCTGGCGGCGATCGAGGAAGGCAAGCTGGTCGTCTGGATCAACGGCGACAAGGGCTATAAAGGCCTGGCCGAAGTCGGCAAGAAGTTCACCGCCGAAACCGGCATTCCCGTCGAAGTGGCCCACCCCGACAGCGCCACCGACAAATTCCAGCAGGCAGCCGCCACCGGCAACGGCCCGGACATCTTTATCTGGGCCCATGACCGCATCGGTGAATGGGCCAAGAGCGGGCTACTGACTCCGGTAACCCCCAGCGCAGACACCAAATCCGGTATCGCTGACTTCTCCTGGCAGGCGGTGACCTACGACAACAAGCTGTGGGGCTACCCGATCTCCGTGGAAACCATCGGCCTGATCTATAACAAGGCGCTGGTGGACACCCCGCCCAAGACCTTCGATGACGTCATGGCGCTCAACGAGAAGCTTGCCGCTCAGGGCAAGCGCGCCATCCTCTGGGACTACAACAACACCTACTTCACCTGGCCGCTGCTTTCGGCCAAGGGCGGCTACGTGTTCGAGCACGCCGATGGCGGCTACGACGTCAAGTCCACCGGGGTGAACAACGCCGGCGCCAAGGCTGGTGCACAGGTGCTGCGCGATCTGATCGACAAGGGCGTGATGCCCAAGGGCGCGGATTACAGCGTGGCCGAAGCGGCGTTCAACAAGGGTGACTCGGCGATGATGATCAGCGGCCCCTGGGCCTGGTCGAACATCGAGAAGAGCGGCATCGACTTCGGTGTGGCGCCGATTCCCGCGATCGATGGCGAGCCGGGCAAGCCCTTCGTTGGTGTCGCCGCGGCGCTGCTCAACGCGGCCAGCCCGAACAAGGACCTGGCCGTGGAGTTCCTCGAGAACTACCTGCTGCAGGTCGAGGGCCTGAAGACCGTCAATGCCGATGTGCCGCTGGGTGCTGTGGCCAATACAGCCTATATGGAAGAGCTGTCCGCCAACCCGCATATCAAGGCGACCTTCGAGAACGCGCAGATGGGTGAGCCGATGCCCAACGTACCGGAGATGGGTGCGTTCTGGTCATCCATGGCCGCCGCGCTGACCAACATCACCTCCGGCCGGCAGGATGTCGACGCCGCGCTGGATGATGCCGCCAAGCGCATCACCCGTTGAACCCGTCGCCGGCCGCCTGCACAGGCGCGCCGGCAGACTAAGCTCCGTTCAGAAAGGTTCTTCTCCCGTGAATGCCCGTGCCGAGTTGCCCAGCCCCGCCATGACCCGCCCGACATCCTGGGGTTTGCCCCGCTTCCTGACCACCGGCGTGCGCTGGCTGCTTTGGCTGGCCTTCAACGCCTTGTCGCTGTATCTGGTGGTCGCGCTCTACGTTCAGAAGCAGATGGCTTTCGCCCTGCTCGGGCTGGTGGTCACCGGGATCGCCAGCTACCTGTTCATCAATCGGCGCATGTACGCCCAGCGCTACATCTTTCCGTCGGTAGCGGGGATGCTGGTGTTCGTCATCTTTCCGTTGCTCTATACCGTGGGCATCGGCTTTACCAACTACAGCGGCACCAACCTGCTCAGCCAGGCCCAGGTCGAGCGTTATCACCTGAGCCAGACCTACCTGGCCGGCGAGCGTTTCCGCTTCACGCTGCATCAAAGTCCTGATGGCGAGCGCCTGCGGGTGGACAAGGGCGAGCTGGGCGTGTTCGTAAGCCCGCCGCTGACCGGCGAACCGGACCCGGAAGCGCCGCTTTCGCTGCTACCGGCCGAAAGCGTCGAAGGCCTCGGCGAAGCGTTGGCGCTGCGTGAGGTGATCCAGCGGCGCAAGGTGCTGGAACAATGGGTGATGCAGGCGCCGGATGGCAGCCTGCTGCGGCTGTACGGCTTGCGCGAGGTGGCGGCGGTCGAACCGCAGTACCGCCAGGATGGCCCCGGTGTGCTGGTCGAAACCCGCACTGGCGCGCGGCTGACTGCCGACATGGAGCGTGGCTTCTATGTCGACGAAACGGGCAAGGCGGTGCCGCCGGGCTTCACCGTGTTCACCGGCTTCGCCAACTTTTCCCGGGTGCTGACCGAGCCGAGCATCCGCGAACCCTTCATGCAGATCTTCGCCTGGACCTTCGCCTTCGCCGGCCTAACGGTGGTCTTCACCCTCGCCGTTGGCCTGGTGCTGGCCAGCCTGCTGCAATGGGAGCTGGTGCGCGGCAAGGCGTTCTACCGGCTGATGCTGATCCTGCCGTATGCGGTGCCGGGGTTCATTTCCATCCTGGTGTTCCGCGGGCTGTTCAATCAGAACTTCGGCGAGATCAACCTTCTGCTGGAAGGGTTGTTCGGCATCCGTCCGGACTGGTTCAGCGACCCGAGCCTGGCGCGCACCATGATCCTGATCGTCAACACCTGGCTCGGCTACCCGTACATGCTGCTGCTGTGCATGGGCCTGCTGCAGGCCATCCCGCGGGACCAGTACGAGGCGTCGGCGATCGATGGCGCAAGCCCGCTGGACAACCTGCTGCGCATCACCCTGCCGCAGCTGATCAAGCCGCTGATGCCGCTGCTGATCGCCTGCTTCGCCTTCAACTTCAACAATTTCGTACTCATCACCCTGCTGACCCGAGGCGGCCCGGACATCATCGGCGCGACCACGCCGGCCGGCACCACGGACCTGCTGGTGAGCTACACCTACCGCATCGCCTTCCAGGATTCCGGACAGGACTTCGCCCTGGCCGCGGCCATCGCCACGATGATCTTCATCCTCGTCGGTGCCATGGCGCTGCTGAATCTCAAACTCTCGAAAGTGAAGGTATAAGGAGACCGGCAATGGCCATGGTGCAACCGAAATCCGCGCGTTACCGGCTCTGGGCGACTCATGCGGCACTGCTCGCCTTTGTCGCGGCGATCCTCTTTCCGCTGCTGATGGTGATCTCGATCTCTTTCCGCGAAGGCAACTTCGCCACCGGCAGCCTGTTCCCCGAGAACCCGACGCTGGAACACTGGTCGCTGGCGCTCGGCATTCCCTACACCCACGCGGATGGCAGCGTGACCCAGCCACCGTTCCCGGTGCTGCTGTGGCTGTGGAACTCGGTCAAAATCGCCTTCGTCAGCTCGATCCTGATCCTGCTCTTGTCGACCACCAGCGCCTATGCCTTCGCGCGTATGCGCTTCGGTGGCAAGGCGCCGATCCTGAAAAGCATGCTGATCTTCCAGATGTTCCCGCCGGTGCTCTCGCTGGTGGCCATCTACGCATTGTTCGACCAGCTCGGCCAGCACGTCAGCTGGCTGGGGGTGAACAGCCACGGCGCAGTGATCGTCGCCTCGCTGGGCGGCATGGCGCTGCATATCTGGACCATCAAGGGCTATTTCGAAAGCATCGATGCCTCGCTTGAGGAAGCCGCCATTGTCGATGGTGCGACCACCTGGCAGGCGTTCTTTCATATCCTGCTGCCGATGAGCGTGCCGATCCTGGCGGTGGTGTTCATCCTCGCGTTCATCACCAGTGTCACCGAATATCCGATCGCCTCGGTGCTGCTGATGGACGTCGACAAGCTGACGCTGTCGGTTGGTGCGCAGCAGTATCTCTATCCGCAGAACTATCTGTGGGGCGATTTCGCTGCGGCGGCGGTGCTCTCCGGTTTGCCTATCACAGCGGTGTTCCTCTACTGCCAGAAGTGGATCGTCGGTGGGCTCACGGCGGGTGGCGTGAAAGGCTGAGGACATAGCGAAACAGCGCCAGACCGGAGAGCGGGAGCCATGCGAGCCGGTGCGCCAGGCCACGGGAAAAACAACAACAAGAACGAGAACAGGGAGCCGTCCATGAATGCCTCGATGCCAGCCTTGCTGCCGCTGATCCCCACCAAACTGGCGATCCCCATGCTGCCGCCGGGCCTGCTCGAACGCCCGCGCCTGGACGAGTGGCAGCTGCGCCTGCCGCAGGTACGTCTGGCCGTGCTGCACGCGGCCAGCGGCTTCGGCAAGACCACTCTGGCGGCGCAGTGGGCGCGGGCTTTCGATGGCCGCGTCGCCTGGCTGCAGCTGCATGCCAGCGACAATCTGGCGCTGCAGTTCGGCCGCTACCTGACCCAGGCGCTGGACCGCCAGCTCGATGCCGGCTGCCCGCTGGCCGCTGCACTCGCCGAGCAGGGCCAGGTGTCGCTGGACGCGCTGTTCACCCAGTTGCTGGCCGAGCTGCCAGGCGAGCACGAGGCGATCCTGATCGTGCTCGACGAGTTCGAGGTGCTGCACGAGCGTGAGCTGATCGCCGGGCTGCGCTTCTTCCTGCGCCACATGCCCTGCTGGATGACCCTGCTGGTGTGCAGTCGGCGCCTGCCGGAGCTGGGCGTGGCCGAGCTGCGGGTCAAGCATCAGCTGCTGCTGCTCGATGCCCGCCAACTGGCCTTCGAGGACGACGAGGTGCAGGCCCTGCTGCAGCTGGGCGTGCCGGTAAACATCAACCGCGAGCAGGTCGAGCGCCTCAACCGGCGCATCGGTGGCTGGCCCTGTGCATTGCAGCTCGCGCTGCAGGAGGTGCAGACCAGTCGCGGTATGGACTCGTTTCTGGAAAACCTGCTGCTCGGCCATCCCGATATCCGCGACTACATGCGCGAGCAGGTGATCGACGGCCTGCCGGAAGACCTGCGCGGCTTTCTCGAAGCCACCTGCCTGCTCGAGCGCTTCGATGCCGCACTGGCCGATCGCCTGACCGAAGCCTGCCATGGCCGCGAGATGCTCGAGCGGCTCGAACGCGGCGGCTTGTTCATCCAGCCGCTGGACAGCCTGCGCCGCTGGTACAGCTACCATCCGTTGTTCGCCGTGTTCCTGCAGGGCGAGCTGCGCACCCACCAGCCGCAGCGCGTCAACCAGCTGCACCTGCGTGCTGCCGAGGCGCTGTTGTCCGAGAACCTGCCCGAGGAGGCCGCACGGCACGCGGTGCAGGCCGGCGATCCGCAGCAGGTCGCCGAAATCCTCCAGCGCCACGGGCGCGCCTTCTACCGTCAGGGCCAGCTCGGGCTGTTGCAGCAATGCCTGGAAACCTTGCCGGAAACGGTAATCGCCGGCTCGCCGCTGCTGACCCTGCTGCAGGCCTGGGTGTCGCAGAATTCCTACCAGTTCGAACATGTCGAACGCTGGTTCAAGGCTGCCGAACTGGCGCTGCAGCGCAGCTGCTCCGAGCAGGACTGGGAACGCATCGTCTGTGAATTCAATGCGGTGCGCGCGCAGGTCGCGATGAACCAGGGTGATGAGCAGCGCGCCATCACCCTGGCCCAGGAGGCGCTGACCTGCGAACCGCTGATCATGCGCACCTCGCGGGTGGCGGCAATGTCCGGCCTGGCCGAAGTGCATTTCGTTCAGGGCGCGTTGCCGCAGGCACAGAAGCAGTACGAGGAAGCCGAGCGCCGTGCCCGTGAGATCAATGCGTCGCACCTGGTGGTCTGGAGCCTCGGCCAACTGTCGGAGATCGCCATTGCCCAGGGCCATCTGCAGAAGGCCTACACCCTGCAGGAACGGGCCATTCAGTACATCGAACAGCAGCACCTGCGTGCCACGCCCATCGTCGAGTTCATCTATCGGGTGCGCGGCCAGGTACTGCTGGAGTGGCATCAGCTGGACGCCGCCGAACAATGCGCGCTGCAGGGCATCCAGATTCTCGACGAGCTCGGCGACCAGCGCTGGCGCCTGCAGAGCCACACGTTGCTGGCGGGCGTCGCTTACGCCCGCGGCCAGCAGAGCGCCTGTGCCGATTACATCGGTCAGATGCAGACGATGCTCGCCGATGATCGCTACCACATCGACTGGTTGGCCAATGCCCATGCGGTGATGCTCGCCTACTGGGACTCCAGCCAGGATCGCGAAGCGATTCGCCAATGGCTGCTCAGCGCGCCGCCGGTCAGCGCCGGTGCCAACCACTTTTCCCAATTGAACGCGCGCAACCACGCGCGGGCCCACGTGACGCTCGGCCAGCTGGACAGTGCACTGCCGATCCTGCGCCAATTGCTGACCGACGCCGAACGCCACGGTCTGGTGATGGATCGCAACCGCAACCACATCCTCCTGGCGCAGCTGCACTGGTTGCGCGAAGAACGCCAGCAGGCGCTCGATCACCTGCAGCGGGCGATGACCCTGGCCAGCGGCAGCGGCGCCATCGGTAGCTTTCTGCGCGTCGGCAAGCCGATCATCGGCATGCTCAAGAGCCTGCTGCACGAGCGCACCCTCGACGAGCCGGAAGCCCAGCGCGCCACGCGGCTGATCCAGCTGGCGCAGCAGCAGCGCGACTTCAGCCGCGCCATCCGCATCACCCTCGACGAGGCGGTGATCCAGGACATCATCAATCGCCCCGACGTCCCCGAGCTGATCCGTCGCTCACCGCTGACCCGGCGCGAATGGCAGGTGCTGAGCCTGATCCATGCCGGGCAGTCCAACGAGCAGATCGCCGACCACCTGAACGTCGCGCCCACCACCATCAAGACGCACATCCGCAGCCTCTACCAGAAGCTCAACATCACCCACCGCAGCGAGGCCGTGCAGCTGGCGCGCGACCTGCTGAGCAAGATTCAGGGGGACTAGGCCGCTCGCCGCCGCCGAGGCGAGCGGCTATGCTCGCGGCCGTACAGCACAACAGGGATGTGGCGGATGATGAAGACCAACCAGCGAGCCAGCCGTTGCGCGCATGGCGCAGCACAGTACGGCGGAGGCCGCCCATGAGCCTGACACGCGTGCTGTTCATGGCCGCCGTCCTGGGCCTCGGCTACAAACTGTGGAGCGGCCATCAGCAGGAGGCACTGCTCCAGGCAAGCACGACAAGCAGCCCCTCAGGGTTTATCCCGGTGGCGATGCCCGGTGGTGCGCGCCCAGGCGTGGTAATGGTCTTCGCACCGGTCAACTGCCCTTCTGATGAAGCGCGGCGGGCCGACGAACTGGCGGCCGGGCTTTCCCGTATGGGCATCGCGGTGCAACGCTCCAGTCACTTCAGTACCGAGACGAGCAACCCCAACGCCGAGCAGCAGGCCCAGCTGCAGCGCACCGTCGCGGTCCTCAACGGCGGTATTCCCGCCGTATTCTTCAATGGCATGGGCAAGGCCAACCCGACCCTGGACGAGGTAGTGGCCCAGGTGCGCGCGCCGCGCTGAACACACGGGCAATGGTCCGATAGCGCTTGGCCTGCAGGGCGCCGTTCAGCCCTTCCACTGGGTCTGGGCGAAAGCGGGCAGGGCGTTGGCGCGTTGCGACGCCGCTGCCAGATGCGGAAAGGCGTCATCTGGCGCCAGCGTGTTGGGCAGGGTGAGACGGGCGAAGTCGTAGGCAACCACCGCGCTGATATCCACCTGGCTCATCCGCTCACCAAACAACGGCCGCTCGCCGCGCTCGGCCTGGCGTGCATCCAGCAATGCCAGCGCGCCACGCGCCTGGTCCTCGCAATGCCGATACCAGTCGTCCCAGACCAACCCCTCGGGCCGCCGATCGCGTTCGTAGTACGCCGCGACGGTTTTCTCGCAGGCCCCGACGGCGAAGGGCAGCAGGTTCATCGCCTCGCTGCGCCCGGGGCCGGATAGCGGCAGCAGGGCGCGCTCGGCGCCAGCCTGCTGATCGAAATAATCGAGGATGGCGTTGCTGTCGATCAGCACCTGACCATCGTCCAGCACCAACGCCGGTACCCGACCCAGCGGCGAATAGTGGCGAATCTTCTGGCTGTCCGTCAGGACGCTGAGCGGTTCGTTGGTGAACGGTATTTCCAACAGATGCAGGCTGATGCCGACGCGGCGGACGAAAGGCGACATATAGCGACCGATCAATTTCACGGCAGTGCTCCAAAGGCAACGGGACAGTGCATCAACCCTAGTCGAGGGTCGCGGCGAACGCGAAGGCGCCGGGCCGAACCGTCCATCGCCTCGCCCGTTGGCCATCATTTGGGGAGGAGGAGGGCCGCTTCATGCTGTGGCACCCTCGGGCTTTTCAGTGAAGGAGGCGTTGCCATGGCGATGAGCGAGAAGCAGAAGATGCTGGCCGGCGAGCTGTACTACCCCGGCGATCCGGAAATCCTCGCCGATCAGGCCGCGGCCAAGGCCTGGATGGTGCGCTACAACGCGGCGCTCGCGGCCTCGCCGGACGAGCGCCGAGCGCTGCTGGCCGAGCGCCTGGCTTCGGTCGGTGCCGGTGCGGTGATCCGCCCGCCATTTCACTGCGATTACGGCTACAACATCCACCTCGGCGAGGGCGCCTTCCTCAACTTCAACTGCGTGATTCTCGATGTGGTCGAGGTGCACATCGGTGCCGGTGCGCAGATCGGGCCGGCGGTGCAGCTCTACACCGCCGACCACCCGCGTGACCCTGAAGCGCGCCGCTCGGGCGTCGAATTCGGCCGTCCGATCAATATCGGCCGCAACGTCTGGGTTGGCGGCGGCGCGATCATTCTTCCAGGCGTCACGATTGGCGACGATGCGGTGATCGGCGCGGGCAGCGTGGTCACCCGCGATGTGCCGGCCGGCGCCACGGTGGTCGGCAATCCGGCGCGGATACGCTGACCGGCTCGCTGTCGCCGTCTACGCCCTCGGCCAGCGCGCCGTCTACGCCCGACTCTTACGCCTGCAAGAGCCCGCCGCCGGAGGATGTTGCGACCGGATGCCGCACCTAGAGTGGCCACATCTTCACTGGTCACTCATAGGTAACGTGGCATGTCCGAGCAACTTCAGAATTGGTGGCGCGGCGGGGTGATCTATCAGGTCTACCCACGTAGTTTCTTCGACAGCAACGGCGACGGCGTGGGCGACCTGCCCGGCGTGTTGCACAAGCTGGACTACATCGCCAGCCTCAACGTCGACGCCATCTGGCTGTCGCCCTTCTTCACTTCGCCGATGAAGGATTTCGGCTACGACGTCGCCGACTACCGCGGCGTCGATCCGCTGTTCGGCACGCTGGACGACTTCGTCCGGCTAGTCGAAGCCTGTCATGAGCGCGGCATGCGTGTGCTGATCGATCAGGTGCTCAATCATTCCTCGGATCAGCACCCCTGGTTCGCCGAGAGCCGTTCCAGCCGCGATAACGACAAGGCCGACTGGTACGTCTGGGCCGATCCCAAGCCGGACGGCACCGTGCCGAACAACTGGCTGTCGGTGTTCGGCGGCCCGGCCTGGAGCTGGGACAGCCGGCGCCGGCAGTACTACCTGCACAACTTCCTTTCCAGCCAGCCGGACCTGAACTTCCACTGCCCCGCCGTGCAGGATCAGTTGCTCGACGACATGGAGTTCTGGCTCAAGCTGGGCGTGGACGGTTTCCGCCTGGATGCCGCCAACTTCTACTTCCACGACGCCGAACTGCGCGACAACCCGCCGAACACCGAGATCCGTGAGGGCAGCATCGGCGTGCGCATCGATAACCCCTACGCCTACCAGCGCCATATCTACGACAAGACGCGCCCAGAGAACATGGATTTCCTGCGTCGTCTGCGTGCCTTGCTGCAGCGCTATCCCGGTGCCTCTTCGGTAGCCGAGATCGGCTGCGACGAGTCGCTGCGCACCATGGCCGCCTACACCAGCGGTGGCGACACGCTGCACATGGCCTATTCCTTCGACCTGCTCACCGAGCAGTGCAGCCCTGGCTACATCCGGCATACCGTGGAAGGGATCGAGCGGGAACTGGCGGACGGTTGGTCCTGTTGGTCGATGGGCAACCACGACGTGGTGCGGGTGATGACCCGCTGGGCGCTCAACGGCCGGCCCGACCCGGAGCGCGGCCGCTTGCTGATGGCTCTGCTGTTATCCCTGCGCGGCAGTGTCTGCATGTACCAGGGCGAGGAATTGGGCCTGCCGGAAGCGGAACTGCGCTACGAGGATCTGGTCGATCCGTACGGCATTACCTTCTGGCCGGAATTCAAGGGCCGCGACGGCTGCCGCACGCCGATGCCCTGGGAGAGCGAAGCACACCATGCCGGCTTCACCGGCAGCCAGCCGTGGTTGCCGGTGGACGACTCGCACCGTTCGCTGTCGGTGGCCGCGCAGGATGCCGATCCGCATTCGATGCTCAATTGCTACCGGCGCTTCCTGGGCTGGCGGCGCGAGCAGCGCCTGCTGATCGAGGGCGATATCCACATGGTCTACCATGACGACGCCTTGCTGGTGTTCGAGCGGCGGCTGGGCGACGAAGCCTGGCTGTGCCTGTTCAACCTCGGCGATCTGTCGCGCAGCTACGAGCTGCCGGCGCAGGCGGTGCCGCTGGTGGACGTACCGGCGAGCTTTGCCGAATACGATGGCCACTGGGCGCGGCTGCCGGCACATGGTTTCGGCTATGTCCGGCTCGCGGGTTAAGGGAGCGTTGGCAGCGGTGGGGTTGGCCCACCGCTGCGCCAGATAACGAGAGCTTGGCGGCATCAACGGAGAACAATAACCATGGCCAGTGTCACGCTGCGCGACATCTGCAAGAGTTACGACGGTACGCCGATCACCCGGCATATCGACCTGGACATCGAAGACGGCGAATTCGTCGTCTTCGTCGGCCCGTCCGGCTGCGGCAAGTCCACCCTGCTGCGGCTGATCGCCGGGCTTGAGGACATCACCTCCGGCGATCTGCTGATCGACAATCAGCGCGTCAACGACCTGCCGCCCAAGGATCGTTCGGTGGGCATGGTCTTCCAGTCCTACGCCCTCTATCCGCACATGACCGTGGCGGAGAACATGGCCTTCGGCCTCAAGCTCGCCAGCGTCGACAAGCGCGAGATCAAGCGCCGCGTCGAAGCAGTCGCGGAAATCCTCCAGCTCGACAAGCTGCTCGAACGCAAACCCAAGGACCTCTCCGGCGGCCAGCGCCAGCGCGTCGCCATCGGCCGCACCATGGTCCGCGAGCCGAAGGTGTTCCTGTTCGACGAACCGCTGTCGAACCTCGATGCCTTCCTGCGCGTGCAGATGCGCATCGAGATCGCCCGCCTGCACCAGCGCATCCGCTCCACCATGATCTACGTGACCCACGATCAGGTTGAAGCGATGACCCTGGCCGACAAGATCGTCGTGCTTAATGCCGGCGAAATTGCCCAGGTCGGCCAGCCGCTGCACCTTTACCACTACCCGAAGAACCGCTTCGTCGCCGGCTTCCTCGGCTCGCCGCAGATGAACTTCGTCGAGGTGCGCGCCATCTCCGCCAGCCCTGAAACCGTCACCATCGAACTGCCGAGCGGCTACCCGCTGACCCTGCCGGTGGACGGCAGCGCCGTGAGCCCCGGCGATCCACTTACCCTCGGCATCCGCCCGGAACACTTCGTCATGCCGGACGAGGCCGACTTCACCTTCCACGGCCAGATCACCGTGGCCGAACGCCTGGGCCAGTACAACCTGCTCTACCTCACCCTGGAACGCCTGCAGGACGTCATCACCCTCTGCGTTGACGGCAACTTGCGCGTCACCGAAGGCGAAACCTTCGCCGCCGGGCTCAAGGCCGACAAATGCCACCTGTTCCGCGAAAACGGCGAAGCGTGCACCCGGCACTATCGGGAACCAGCGATTTATGGGTGAGTTGCCAGTTGTGTCCGGTGGAGCAGGCTGGTGGCGAGCCAACAGAAAAAATCCTCACTGATGTGAGGATTTGTTTGATTAACACGTCATGCGGACTAGAATCCTCGCGTTCGTGAGGATTTTCTAAAGCCGCCTCTGTTCAGCATGCTTATCCTCACGACCGTGAGGATTTCTATGAAGGTTGAAATCGATTCCCCCGAAAAGCTTGGCACGCTCATTCGCGCCAGCCGCAAGGCCTTGGGCATGCGTCAGGACGACGCGGCTGGCAGCATCGGCGTGAGCGAGAATTTTCTTGGCAAGGTTGAGCGCGGTGGCGAGACGGTGCAATGGGGCAAGCTCTTTCAGGTCCTGACAGAGCTGGGCCTGACCGTTGAGGTTGAAGTCCCTGAGAGCTTTGCCTCTGAAACCATGGCGCAATTCCAGGATATTCAGCACAAGCGCGGCCAGGCCGCAGGCTCTGAACATGACGCCTCGAAACATGAGGTGAAATGATGGAGCGGCAACTCAATGTCTGGATCAACGATGTTCTGGTCGGAGTGCTTCGCGAGTTCAACGGCTTATGGGCATTCGCGTATAGCCAAGAGTGGCTGAGCAGACCCGATGCACACGCCCTAAGTCCAGGGTTGCCGCTGCAGCCCAACGAACATGTCGACGGCGCGAGCGTACGGCCCGTGCAGTGGCACTTCGACAACCTCTTGCCCGAGGAAGGGCAGCGCCTGCTGATCGCCCAAAGCATCGGAGCTGCAGTTGCGGACGCCTTCAGCCTGCTGCAACGCTTTGGCGCCGAGTCTGCAGGCTCCCTGACGTTGCTCCCGCCCGGACAGCAGCCGCTAGCAGGCGGCAAGCAGACATTGACCCACGAAGTGCTGTCCTTGCGGATACGCGAAATGCCGCGAGTACCGCTCGCCGAGCGCTCAGCAAAGAAGATGTCCCTGGCCGGGGCTCAGCATAAGGTGGCGGTGATCTATCAGGATGGGGAGCTTCTGGAGCCCACCGGAAGTACGCCATCCACCCATATTCTCAAGCCCGACCACCCTGATATTGCCTGGGGCCATTCGGCCGTTAACGAATGGTTCGTCATGACTTTGGCGAAGCGATTAGGGCTGGATGTTCCGGCCGTTAGCAGACTGTACGTGCCTCAACCGATCTATCTGGTCGAGCGATTCGACCGCTCATTCACTCACGCCCAATGGCAGCGCCTGCACTGTATCGACGCCTGCCAGCTGACAGGCCTATCCCGCGAGTACAAGTACAGCGCCGGCAGCGTGCAGAAACTGAGCGACATCGCGAAGCTCTGCGTGCCTTCGGTGAAAGCGCGCGAAGCGCTGTTCAAATGGCTGGTGTTCAACGCCCTCGTCGGTAACGAAGACGCCCACCTGAAGAACCTGAGCTTTCTCGTGGGCCGGAAGGGCGTGGTATTGGCGCCGTTCTACGACCTGCTGAGCACAGCTGTTTACGGCACCCGCGCATTCGATCAGGACAAGTGGCCAACCCAATCGACACTGGCCTGGCCGCTCAATGGAGTGCTGTGCCTGCATGAGATTACCGGTGCCGTGTTGATCGATGCCGGGGTAGGCATGGGCATCAAACCTGCCACCGCGAAAAAGCATATCGACGCATTGGCGGGCAAGATCTACCAGCAGGCCACGGCGCTGCAGAACGAGGTGCAGCGGCAGAACGAAGCACTCAGCGAAGCCCAGCCAGCACTTCGTGCAACCTTCAACGGTGAGATGCGACTGCTGCGGGCCATCGTCGAGATTGTTATCAGGGAGATGGCGAGTCAGGTTAGCGGTGCGACTGGCATACGCTGAGCCTCAAGCGATACCTCAAGCGATACCTCAAGCAATAGTGAGGCTATGCGTCTGCGCGGGTCTCCCTGTGACGCTCCGCGGGTTAAAGTAGCGGCTTTGCCGCCTCACCCAGGAGCAGTTACGTGAACACGGAAAACCATTCCCAGACGGCCGCCTTTCTTTGGTCTATCGCTGACCTGCTGCGTGGTGATTTCAAACAGTCCCAGTACGGCCGCATCATCCTGCCGTTCACCCTGCTGCGGCGGATGGAATGCGTACTCGCTCCAACCAAGGACGAGGTGATTAAACAGACCTTCGCGCAGGAAGGCCGACCGGATACCGTGCGCGAGATGATCCTGCTGCGCGCCGCGGGCCAGCAGTTCTTCAACGCCTCGCCGCTGACCCTCGGGACGCTGTCCGATACCCAAACCGCCGCTGACTTGATGAGCTATGTGCAGGCGTTCAGTAAGGACGCCCGTGAGATTTTCGAGCACTTCCACTTTGAAGATTTCGTCCAGCAGCTGGAAACCGCCAATCTGCTCTACCAGGTGGTGCAGCGTTTCGCCGCCACCGACCTGAGCCCCGAGCGCATCAGCAACTTCGGCATGGGCATTATCTTCGAGGAGCTGATCCGCAAATTCGCGGAAAGCTCCAACGAAACCGCCGGGGAGCACTTCACCCCGCGCGATATCGTGCACCTCACCACCTCGCTGGTGATCACCGGGCAGGACGGCAAGCTCGCGCCCAACAGCATCGTCACCATCTATGACCCGACCGCGGGCACCGGCGGCTTCCTCTCCGAGGGCGACGAGTACATCCAGTCCATCAGCGAAAAGGTCACCGTGTCCCTGCACGGCCAGGAGCTCAACCCCGAGTCCTACGCCATCTGCAAGGCGGACATGCTGATCAAGGGTCAGGACGTCGCCAGCATCAAGCTCGGCAACACCCTGTCCAATGACCAGCTTGCCGACAAGCGCTTCGACTTCATGCTCAGCAATCCGCCGTTCGGCGTGGAGTGGAAGAAGGTGCAGAAGCAGATCACCGACGAGCACAGCCACAAGGGTTTCGACGGCCGCTTCGGCCCCGGCCTGCCCCGTGTGTCCGACGGTTCGCTGCTGTTCCTGTTGCACCTGGTCAGCAAGATGCGTGACCCGCGCGACGGTGGCTCGCGCATCGGCATCATCCTCAACGGCTCGCCACTGTTCACCGGCGGCGCCGGCTCGGGCGAGTCTGAGATTCGCCGCTACCTGCTGCAGAACGATCTGGTCGAAGCCATCATCGCCCTGCCCACCGACATGTTCTACAACACCGGCATCGCCACCTATGTGTGGGTGCTGAGCAACCACAAGGCTGCCGTGCGTCAGGGCAAGGTGCAGTTGATCGACGGCAGCCAGCACTTTGCCAAGATGCGCAAGTCGCTGGGCAGCAAGCGCCAGTACCTCACCGAGGAACAGATCGACGAGCTGGTGCGCCTGTATGGCCGCTTCGAGGAAACCCCGCAGAGCAAGATCTTCCCGGTCGAAGCTTTCGGCTATCGACGCATCACCGTCGAGCGCCCGTTGCGCCTGAACTTCCAGACCAGCCCTGAGCGCATCGAGAAGGTGCTGGAAGAAAAAGCCATCGAGAAGCTGGAAGCCCCTGCACGTCAGCGCCTGATCGAAGCCCTGCAGGCTATGGATGCCAGCGCGGCGCATCGCAACCGCGAGCAGTTCAGCAAGCTGCTGAAGAAGGCACTCAACGCCCACGACGTATTCCCCAGCACGCCCGAGCTGAAGGCCATCCTCAACGCCCTGAGCGAGCGTGACTCTGATGCCGATATCTGCATGGTCAAAGGCCAGCCGGAAGCCGATGCCGGCCTGCGCGACAACGAGAACGTGCCGCTGGGCGAGTCGGTGTACGACTACTTCGAGCGCGAAGTGAAACCACATGTGCCGGATGCCTGGATCGACGAAAGCAAGACGGACGCGCAGGACGGCGAAGTCGGCGTGGTCGGCTTCGAGATCCCCTTCAACCGCCACTTCTACGTGTTCCAGCCACCGCGTCTGCTGGAAGAGATCGACCGTGACCTGAAAGCCTGCACCGACCGAATCAAGCAGATGATCGAGGGGCTGTCGGCATGACATTTCCCTGCTACCCGAAATATAAGGCGTCAGGCTTTTTGTGGTTGGGGGACGTACCTGAGCATTGGACTCTCAAGCGCCTTGGCCATTACTTTGAAGAGCGTCGCGAAAGGGCTAGTGATACTGAGTTCGAACCTCTGTCAGTCACCAAGAACGGGATTGTTCCTCGGCTTGAAAGCGCAGCAAAAACGCAGGACGGAGATAATCGAAAGAAGGTTCTGGCAGGCGATTTTGTTATCAATAGCCGCTCTGATCGAAAGGGCTCATCCGGGCTATCGCCACTCGATGGCTCGGTTTCATTGATATGTACCGTATTGATCCCGGCTGGATTACACGGTCCATACATCCATCACTTATTCAGAAGCGAGCTGTTCCAAGAGGAATATTACCGTTGGGGTAAGGGGATAGTTGCTGACCTCTGGAGCACGAATTTTTCTGACATGAAGAATATTGTGCTGGGAGTCCCTTCTGAGGAAGAACAAGCCCAAATCGCCCGCTTCCTCGACCACGAAACCGCCCGCATCGACGCGCTGATCGAAGAGCAGCAGCGCCTGATCGAACTGCTCAAGGAAAAGCGCCAGGCCGTGATCTCCCACGCCGTCACCAAAGGCCTCGACCCGACGTTGCCGATGAAAGACTCCGGCGTCGAGTGGCTGGGAGAGGTGCCGGCGCATTGGGATGTAGTGCCAACTAACTATCGCTATGAAATCCAACTCGGGCGGATGCTTAATGAACAACGCGCCCAGGGCGAGCATTTAAAGCCATACCTGCGTGTTTTTGATGTCCAATGGCATTCAATCAATACGGCGGACCTTCCAATGATGGACTTTCCGCCAGATGCACAGTCTATGTACCGCCTCAGAGATGGCGACCTTCTTGTCAATGAAGGCGGAAGTTATGTTGGCCGCTCAGCGATATGGCGAGGTGAGCTGGATGAGTGCTATTACCAAAAAGCGCTTCACCGGCTACGCCCGCATAGTCGTAAGAACGATACTTCCGAGTTTTTCCTTTACGTCATGGAAATGGCCACTCAGCTAGGGGTTTCGTCGCGGGCGGCAATCAGACGACCATTGACCACCTGACGGCAGAGCAGCTTCGGAAGTACCGATTTGCCTTCCCACCGCTGGAAGAGCAGCAGCAGATCGCTGAGTTTCTTTCTGCTGCGTCTTCAGAAAACTTGAGCACAACCGCCGAGGCAGAAAAACTGATTGGATTCCTTCAGGAACGCCGCTCCGCCCTAATCTCCGCCGCCGTCACCGGCAAAATCGACGTGCGCGGCTGGCAGCCCCCAGCCAGCACTCAAGCCCCAGAACCAGTAGTAGCAGAGGCCGTATAAATGGCGGACAGCAAGGAAGCCCAGTTCCAGCAGGACATCATCACCGCCATGGTTGCCCAGGGCTGGCTCACTGGCCCGGCCAGCGGCTACGACCGGCGCACGGCGCTGTATACCGAGGACTTTCTTGGTTACTTCAAGGACGCCTGGCCGGAGCGTTGGGACAAGTTCGCCAAGGCCAACCCGAATAACCCTGACGATGTGCTGGTGCAGAAGCTGGTGCGCGAGTTGGAGCAAAGCGGCACCCTCGACGTGCTGCGCCATGGCTTCAAACTACCCGCGGTAAAAGTCGAGCTGTGCAGCTTCCAGCCCGACCACGGAATGAACCCTGACACCCTCAAGCGCTACTGGTGCAATCGCCTGCGCGTGGTGCCAGAGGTGTCCTATTCACCGCATGCGCGTGAGGCCGGCAGCAGCGGGCAGAGCTACAACCCACGGCTGGATTTGGTGCTGTTCGTCAACGGCATTCCCACTGCCACGCTGGAGCTGAAAAGTGAGTTCAAGCAGAGCGTGGAAAACGCCAAGCGTCAGTACCGCTACGACCGCCCGGTAAAAGACCCGCTGACGCGCAAACCCGAGCCGCTGCTGACCTTTAAACGCGGCGCGCTGGTGCATTTCGCGGTGGGCCAGAACGAGGTGGCGATGACCACCAAGCTGGACGGCAAGGACACCTTCTTTCTGCCGTTCAACCTCGGCAGCGCGGAAGGCGGCGCGGGCAACCCACCGCCGCCCGACGACAGCCAGTACGCCACCGGCTACCTGTGGCAGCAATTGTTCCAGCCGGATGCCTGGCTCAAGGTGCTCGGGCGCTTCCTGCACCTGGACAAGAAGACCAGCGAGGGATTCGACGGCTCGCTGACCACCAGGGAGACGATGATCTTCCCGCGTTACCACCAATGGGATGTGGTCAACCAGCTGATCCAGACCACTCACGCCGAAGGGCCGGGCAAGCGTTACCTGATCCAGCACAGCGCCGGCTCGGGCAAGTCCAACTCCATCGCCTGGACCGCTCACCAGCTCGCCTCGATGTACAGCGATGACGGCCAGAGGCTGTTCAGTTCGGTGATCGTGGTCACCGACCGCACGGTGCTGGACAGCCAGTTGCAGAACACCATCTACCAGTTCGTGCACGCCCAGGGCGTGGTGCGGCCGATCACCCGCGACGTCGGCAACCAGAGCAAGTCCGAGCAACTGGCCGAGGCGCTGGCCGAGCAGACGCGCATCATCATCGTCACCATCCAGACCTTCCCGGCGCTGTTCGACGCGCTGGAGAAGTACCCCAAGCTCGCGTCGGGGCGCTATGCGGTGATCGCCGACGAGGCGCACTCTTCGCAGACCGGCTCATCGGCCAGCAAGCTGAAGCAGATTCTCGGCAGCGATGCGCTAGATGCCGAGGAGATCAGCGCCGAAGATTTGCTCGATGCCGCCGTACAGGCGCGCCAGCCGAACGAGCGCATCAGCTATTACGCCTTCACCGCCACGCCCAAAGCCAAGACACTGGAGCTGTTCGGCCGCGTGCCCGACCCGACGCTGCCACCAAGCGCCAGCAACAGGCCCGAAGCCTTCCATCTGTATTCCATGCGCCAGGCCATCGAGGAAGGCTTCATCCTCGATGTGCTGCAGAACTACACCACCTACAGCACCGCCTGGAAGATCGCCCACCCGGACGGCGAAGACGACGAGGTGGACTCGAAGAAAGCGCGCATGAAGCTGGCGCGCTGGGTGCGGCTGCATCCGTACAACATCGACAAGAAGGTCGAGATCATCGTCGAGCACTTCCGCGGCAACATCCGCCACCTGCTCGGTGGCCAGGCCAAGGCGATGGTGGTGACCAGCAGCCGGCAGGAGGCGGTGCGCTACCAGTTGGCGGTGAAGGCCTATGTGCAACAGATGGGCTACGCCGACGTGCATCCGCTGGTGGCGTTCTCAGGCAGTGTGCTGCCGGATGAGGTGATCCCCGAGGAAGTGACGGAAAGCAGCAGCCTGCTTAACGCTGGCCTGAATGGCCGTGACCTTGCGGACGCTTTCGACACCCAGGACTTCAACGTGATGATCGCGGCCAACAAGTACCAGACCGGCTTCGACCAGCCCAAGCTGTGCGCCATGTACGTGGACAAGAAGCTGCAGGGTGTGGACTGTGTGCAGACACTGTCGCGGCTGAACCGCACCTTCCCGGCCAAGCAGACGTTCATCCTCGACTTTTTCAACGAGCCGCAGGACATCCTCGATGCCTTTCTGCCGTACTACACCAAGGCCGAGCTGAGCGATGTCACCGACCCGCAGATCATCTACGACCTGCAGAAAAAGCTGGATGCCGAAGGGATCTATCACTGGCAGGAGGTCGAGGCGTTCGCCCTGGCCTTCTTCGACCCGAAGGCGGCAGCCAGCAAGCTCAGCTACTACTGCCAGCCGGCCAAGGAGCGCTTCGCCAAGCGTTACGCGTTCAGCGTCGAATCGCGCCAGCAGGCGCTGGATTACAAACGCACCGCCGAGGCCAACGGCGACAGCGCCGGCCTGAAGAAGGCCGAGCATGCGCTGAAGGAGGCCGGCGAGCAGGTTGATCAGCTCGACCTGTTCCGCAAGAACCTGCAGAGCTTCGTGCGCCTGTACGAATTCCTTTCGCAGATCGTGCCTTACGAGGATCGCGAGCTGGAGCAGCTCTGCGTGTTCGCCAAGCACCTGCACCCACTGCTGCGGGTCGACCGCCTGCAACAGGACGACGTCGACGTCGGCGAGCTGCAACTGACCCACTACCGGCTAAGCAAACGTGCCGAACACCAGCTGCGCCTGAGCGAGGAGGGCGGTGAGTACACGCTCAAGCCTGGCAGTGACGTGGGCAGTGGTAAGCCACACGATCCGGAGAAGAAGCGGCTGTCGGAAATCATCGATGCGCTGAACGATATCTTCGGTGCCGAAGTCAGCGATGAAGATCAGCTGCACTTTCTCACCGGCATCGCCGAGCGCATCAGCCGCCAGGAAGATGTGATGGCGCAAGTGAACAACCACTCGGTGGATCAAGTGATGCACGGGCTGCTGCCAAAACGGGTAATCGATACCGTGCTGGACGCCATGACTGATCAGGAGAAGCTCTCGCTGGAAGTGCTGGACAACGAGACCAAGAGCCGGGCGTTTGCGTTGGTGATCTACAAAATGCTGAAGGCGCTGGCTGGCGGGGCTCATCCGTCGGCCGGCTTGTGAGTTCCTTTTAACTACACAGCGCTCAGGAGAAATGCACAGGATGGCAATTCCGGATTTTCAAAGTGTCATGCGCCCGGTGCTGCAGGCGGTTGGCGACGGCGTTCCGTTGCCGCTTGGCGCCCTGCGCGTGCGCATCGCCGATGTATTCCAGCTGACGGAAGAAGAGCGCAAGGAGCGGCTGCCCTCGGGGAATCAGACCGTGATCAACAATCGGGTGGGCTGGGCCAGAACCTATCTGAACAAGGCTGGCCTGCTGACGATTCCGAGCAAAGGAATGGTGCAGATCACCGACCGGGGGCGTGAGGCGCTGGCCAGTGGCCCGGCGCGAATCACCGTGACCTGGCTGAAGCAGTTTCCGGAGTTCGCCGACTTCCATACGGCTAAACCCCAGGTGACAAACGCCGCCGCCGTTGCAGACAGCGATCTAGCCGAAACCACGCCGGATGAGCAGTTGGCCGCGGCCTATCAGGCGTTGCAGCAATCCCTGGCAGACGAACTGCTGGCGCAGGTGCGGGCTGCTACGCCGAGCTTCTTCGAGCAGGTGGTCGTCGATCTGATGATCGCCATGGGCTATGGCGGTTCGCGAAAGGAGGCCGGCAAAGCGACCCAGCTCACCAACGACGACGGTATCGACGGCATCATCAAGGAAGACAAGCTCGGGCTGGATGTGATCTACCTGCAAGCCAAGCGCTGGGCCAACACCGTGCATCGTCCGGAAATAGACAAGTTCATCGGCGCGCTGACGCGAAAGCGGGCACGCAAAGGCGTATTCATTACCACCTCGGACTTTTCTACTGGCGCGAAGGAAGCGGCGCTCGGTCTGGATATCAAGGTCGTGCTGATCGACGGCATCGAGCTCGCCCGCCTGATGGTCGAACACAACCTCGGCGTGAGCGTTAAGCAGGTGTATGAGGTCAAGCAGGTCGACAGCGACTACTTTTCCGAGGAGTGACTTCGCTTGCGCTGTGATGGCCGGCGCGAACGTGGTTAGTGTCGCCCAGCCTACCCGCAAGATTGCCGGCAGAAATTCAGGCGCGTATCGAGGCGCACGGCTGCTCGCTGAAGACCTTCGACCATCTTTCGACAGCGCAAAGAAAAAGCCCCGAGAATCTCAAGATTCTCGGGGCTTTGCATTTGGTGGAGCCGGGGGGATTTGAATCCCAAACTTCAATATCCCGGCCAAATCAAGGCTTCAGCGCATTATGCAAGAAACCTTGATTTGTTGGATTGCTCACAGTGAGCGCGAGTATATGAACCTTTCGAGCCTTGTCAAGCATCGCAGTCACCTATCTGTGAGAGTGGCTTTGCGTGCGTTGGCGAGTAGAGCTGCCCGCAGTCGGTTGGGTTTAGGCTGCGTTGAAGCCAAACGCTCCTGAGTTTGAAGTTACCAATGATCTAGGGAGGCGTCTTGGGTTTCTAAGGTGTTCCCGTTGGCACCCGATCATAATCACCTCAACTCAATTTACGGTCTTATTTTGACTGCGGTTTGAGGTTCATGGAGCAGGATTGCCTGGTGTGATTCCAGGTTTCAATCGCGAGGTGCGAAAATGGATGGGGCGATTCACCCGCTCCTGGATCAGGCGGTCCAGCACCTTATGGACCTGCGGCCCCAGGCCAACGAACACGGCATCCTTCAGTTCTTCGACTTCCGCCGCGAAGTGCTCCAGCAGGTACTTCCTCAGCAAGGGGTGCTTGGTCATATCCGGTGAGCCACGGTAATCGTCGTCCTTTACGAATACCGGATAGCGCAGACATTGATTTTCGTGCGTTAGAGAGGGCCTCGCTGCCCAAAAGCCTCACGCGCAAACTCCAAGAAGCTGCGCAGCTTTGGAGTCATTCTTCGGTCAGGGGGATAGAGGATGTGCATTGCGGTATTCGGCACGGGGTACTGCGGCAACAGACGCACCAGTGTCCCATCGCGCAGTGCATCGCTAACCAACTCTATCGGCTGTAGAACCACACCTAGACCAGCTACAGCCGCTGCCAGCAGTGGATCACCTTGATTGATCGTTAATTTGCTTGTAATAGGAACATCTATACGCCCCTCCGGGCTGTCGAAGCTCCAGTGTGAGCGGCCATCAGAATAGGTAAACCCCAGACACTCCTGCTGCTGTAGATCCCACGGATTGATGATGGGAGGGCGACGTGCAAGATAGGACGGCGCAGCGCATAAAACCATCTGATAGGGCTCCAGTGGCACTGCCTTCAACCCACTGCTCACCAGCTCGCCGATGCGAAATACCACGTCGTAACCATCATCAACGATATCGACCAGTTCGTTCGATAACGTTAGGTCAACAGACACCTGAGGATACCGAACCATGTATTCCAGCAGGCGTGGCGAAAGCGTGCGAATTCCGAACGTGACCGGCGCGTTGATGCGAAGGCGGCCACTTGGTGTGCCCCGAGTGAGGGCGGCCAGGTTCTCGGCAGACTGCATGTCTGCAAGGATCAGTTTTGCTCGCGGGTAGAACGCCCTGCCGAAGTCGGTGAGGCTTTGCCTGCGCGTAGTCCGGTGCAGCAGGGAAACACCCAGATGTTGTTCGAGCATTTTCACCTGTTTCCCTACCAATTGAGGGGAGAGATTCAGGTCGTCCGCAGCGGCGCTGAATGAACCCAGCTCAACTGTTTTGACGAACGTGGCCATCTGGGTCAGGCGATCCATTATAAACACTCTGTTTCTAGTAATGCGCCATCGTAGGCCTTTATCTAGCGCCAACCAATGACTAAATTTTCGTCACCTTTCGAGTGCCCGGATACCTTCCGGATGTACGTCGAGGCCCATTGATAAACGAGATATCTATGATGGCACGCATTGTCAGAATTCATGAATACGGTGACGCCAGCGTTCTGAAGCTGGAAGATCTGGAAGTATCGGCACCAGCAGCAAACGAGGTGCAAATTAGTGTTAAAGCCATTGGCTTGAACCGAGCCGAAGTGATGTTCCGCAATCACGCATACCTACAAGAAGCGGAGTTCCCCAGCCGCTTAGGCTACGAGGCCGCAGGCATCGTAACGGCAGTTGGGAGCGACGTAACCGAGATCACGATTGGTGACTCGGTCGCTCTGATCCCACCTCTGGATATTGCTCGCTGGGGCACCTACGGCGAGTTGGCCAATGTACCGGCCCACCTGGTGGTAAAGAGCCCTGAGAACTTGTCCTTTGAAGAGGCTGCGGCGTCTTGGATGCAGTACGTCACCGCCTGGGGGGCATTGATTGAACAGGCGAAGCTACGGCAGGGCGATTTTGTCATCGTTACCGCCGCGTCAAGCAGTGTTGGCTTGGCCGCCTTCCAAATGGCTCGTATGGTCGGCGCCACATCGATTGCGATCACTCGAACTCACGCGAAGAAGCAAGCCCTACTTGATGCAGGCGCTGCGCATGTCATCGTCAGCGATGAAGAGGATATCGTCGAGCGTGTTATGACGATAACTGCCGGTCAAGGCGCTCGCGTTGTATTCGATCCTGTAGGCGGGCCGTCCTTTGAACCTCTCACGCAGAGCATGGCGCGGGGCGGAATTTTGCTGGAGTACGGCGCACTTAGCTCTGAACCGACACCATTCCCACTGTTTACCGTGCTGGGCAAAAGCCTGACTTTGAAGGGCTATATCTACGCAGAGATTGTGGCCGACCTTGAAGCCCTAGAGAGAGCAAAGGCTTTTATTCTGCAAGGGTTGAAGTCCGGTACGTTGCGCCCGATCATCGCAAAGACATTCGCACTTAGCGACATCCAGGATGCCCATCGTTTCCTTGAAGCCAATCAGCAGATCGGCAAGATCGTGGTAACTGTCTGACCAGCAATTATGGGGCTGAGAGCGTAATCCTTCGGCCCCGATTCAAGCCAGCCCTGATGACCGCTTTTGGCCGATTCTGTTGAAAAAGTAGCTGCTCCCCCCATGCTGTTGGCAGAATTGCTCTGTCAGCTAGCGCGTGGGCGAACAGCATGATGGGACAGTTACCAGGAGGACAGCAGTGCCTGTTCTACTCGTTCAATCTGGAAGACCACGTTCCGCCCCAACACCTCTTACGCAGCATCGACCAGTGCCTGGATCTCAGCGATCTGCGTGACTACCTGGCGGATTTCTATAGCCCCATCGGGCGCACCTCGATTGACCCGGAATTGATGGTGCGCATGCTGGTCGTCGGCTACTGCTATGGCATCCTTTCCAAACGGCGATCGTGAGAAGAGGTGCACTTAAACCTGGCCTATCGCTGGTTCTGCCGACTGGGCTTTGAGGATGAAGTACCCAATCACTGGTGATTCCGACTGCGTCGCATGGGCAAAAGGGGCACCGTGTGTGCTTCGCAATGGGAGCCCCATTAAAGCGACACTCGCCCAAAAAGAATGGAATCAAGACAGCAGAGTTATGGTCAGCACTGCGGCAACGAACAAGCCCGAAATCAATTCTGAATTGTGCTCACCAGGTTGCTTTGTGGCGATGCCCAGCATCGCCTATCGGTTGGCACGAGTCGCAGCAGGTGATGGGGATGCAGGCGTATCGCTTGTGCCGGTTTCAGCACACGATGTGGCTGCAGGTCATGCGCTGCTAATTGGCGCAGGGGGTGTGCTGATTGACCAGGATGGGAACAGCATCACTTATGTCACTGAAGCCGACATGCAGACAGTATCTCGGAGATGTTTTGGCGGCACCTCAGAAGCATGTAAGACGCTGGTTACCCGCAACTGGAGCACGGTATTCAGCTAGCCCATTGCTCGACTATCGCCCCAGCTCAGACAATGCAACCGCATTGACAAGGTAATGCATCCGCATTACCTTGAAACAGCTCACACGAGCCGGAGCAAGTCATGGCCAGAGCACTTGAAGTCGAATCCACCCTTACCGACCGCTATCAGACGACGGTACCAGAAACGGTTCGCCGCGCACTTCAGCTAAACAAGCGCGACAAAATCCATTACTCGATTCGCCCCAGCGGTGAGGTCGTGCTGAGCCGTGCTGAGCCCACTGAGGATGACCCGGCAATCGGCCAGTTTCTCAGCTTTCTTGCACATGACATCGCAGCGAACCCTCAGCACCTGCGAGCCATAGATTCAGATCTCGTGGCACGCATTCATTCGCTGGTCGATAGCAACGATATAGATCTGGATGCCCCGCTGTCGGCAGACGATGAATGAGCCAAGACCAAGGTAAGCCACTGGTTGCTCATGGCTGGACAGTATTTGCGCACCCCTTGTTTCTGGATCAGCTCGAAACCCTCATTCAGCAAGTTGAGCTCTCAAAACAAAAAGACCCCGTGGGTTATCGCAAGAATAATGCAGCCAAGCGGCTGGCAGCCATCACCAAGCTGGCTTTTGACGTTATCCCACAAGACCCGAGCAAGCCCGAATACCGCCAAGGTGGCACATTTGGCGAGGAACATAAGCACTGGTTCCGTGCCAAGTTTTTTCAGCAGTATCGGCTGTTCTTCCGGTACCACGGCCCAAGCAAGGTAATCATCTTGGCGTGGGTTAATGACGAAGACACCAAGCGTGCCTATGAGAGCAGCGATGACGCCTACAAGGTGTTTCGAAAAATGCTCGCAAGCGGACATCCACCTGACTCGTGGGATAAGCTGCTGAATGAAGCCACGCAGGAAAACGCACGATTAAATTCTGCCGCCACCTCGGTCAACTGAGCCCCCAACAAGCTGCCGGTTCAAATCCCTATCGAGGATTTGAACCCAGAACATCCTTCCCGCACCGCGCGGCGCCTTTAAACTGGAAATCGTTTTGGTTGCGCTCTTGACGGAAGGCTCAAGGTTCCTATATTGCTTAAGAGTGAAATCCTACAAATCAGTTTTCAGAGACCAAGTGCCTGAAACGCTGATTTGAGCTGGGTATTTTTGTCTTTGGATTCAAATCCCCCGGCTCCGAGCCCCCGCAGGAGTTCGAATCGTTACGTACGAACCCCCAGAAACCCTCACTAGCCCGCACGGCCCGATGCTAGGTCGTTGATTTTCAACAAACCGCTCTATCGGTCCGCGCTTGCGGACTGCGGACTTTCGATTGGCCGGAAATCTGGCTCGCCCAGACGGCTCTCGGTACCGACACGTTGCAAACAGTCGGTACTTCTCGATAACTACCCGACGAATCGGAACATCACAGCCAGCCCTGATGTTGCCCCTGCTTGCTGACGCAGCTTGGAAGTTCTGGCTGCAATATTGCCCCCCATCGCTGTGGAAAGTAGCTCCCTGGGCAAGTGCAATCGAGGGGGGGATCGCTGCGTAGAGCTTGTGACCCCCATCCTGCAGCGTGACCTGATTGGGTCAAGGCCGGGTTGTCATGCAGGCAGTTTGGCTGCAAGCAGTTCGACCTTCTCGATATTGGGCGGAGAACTGAGCAAGGTCGCGGCGTTGGCCATCAAGGCCGCGGCGATCTGGCCGTTCAGATGTGCTTGGCGACCTGCCTCATCGGCAAAGGCATCGAACACACCGAACGTCGAAGGGCCAAACTTCAATGCGAACCAGGCAGTGGTGCCGGACTCTGCGTTGGCGAGTGGCAGTGCGCTGGCCAGGAAGTCGGCAAGCGCAGCCTCCTGGCCGGGTTTGGCTTCGAGGCGAACAAACAAGGCGAGCTTGGTCATGCTGTAATCCTTGGGGTAAATGGAAAAGTGGGTGAAGGGATCGACGAGACAGCACCCTAAGTCTTCATGATAGACATCTCTATAGGCAATAATGACAACATTGATATCATTGTTGCCATGAAAATCCACATCCTTGTTTGTGATGGCGTGTTTGATCTGGGGCTTGCGGCCCTGACTGACACCCTTGGCTTGGCCAACGCAATGGCGGGCTCGCTGCCACAGGCTCCCGCGCCCATCGAGATCACGCTGGTGGCCGTGCGGCGTCGCATCCGGACTGCGCAAGGCTTGACGGTCCCCGTGGTCACTGCGCGTGGTGTGCCAGAACCAGACGTCGTGCTCGTGCCCGCGTTTGGTGACAAGATGCCTGACACGCTCTCGGCTCGGCTCACACGCCCCGACGTGCCCGATGCGGTCGCCGCGCTACAGCAGTGGTCCACCGCTGGCGCGCACCTTGGTGCCGCCTGCTCCGGTAGTTTCTTGCTTGCAGAGAGTGGCCTGCTTGATGGGCATCGTGCGACGACGTCATGGTGGCTGGGGCCGATGTTTCGGCAGCGCTATCCGAACGTCACGCTGGACGAGTCACGCATGATCGTGAACTCGACACGCTTCACTACCGCGGGTGCCGCTTTGGCCCACGTCGACCTGGCCTTGCGCATCATCCGGGGGCGCAGTCCGGCGCTGGCGGCCCTAGTAGCACGCTATCTGCTGGTCGAGGCACGCAGTTCGCAAGCCGAGTTCGTGATTCCCGACCACCTTGCGCATGCCGACCCGATGGTGGAGCGCTTCGAGTGCTGGGCCAGAAGTCAGCTCGCGAAGGGGTTCTCGCTGGCCGAGGCGGCCAGCGCCGCGGGCACAAGCGAGCGCACCTTGGCGCGGCGGCTGCAAAGCGTTTTGGGCAAGACACCGTTGTCGTATTTCCAGGATCTGCGCGTGGAGCATGCCGTCCATCTCTTGCGCACCGGAAACGCGAGCGTCGACCAAGTCGCCGCACAGGTCGGGTACTCGGATGGGGTGACCCTGCGGGCCCTGTTGCGCCGCAAGCTGGGCCGGGGTGTCAGGGAGTTGCGACGCGGTGGATGACCAGAGGCGTTTGGTGTATGTACAGCTGGAGACCGCCGGGAAACTGACGCAGGCCAAACGGCGCATTTGGACCTGATAAAACTACTGCGCCACGTTATTTGAACTGGTTTGCTAGGGTCTGTTGCCATTTCGCGCTAACCCATTGATCTATAAGAGCAAGCCCGTATCGTTGAAGCTCTGACCCAACATCGATACGAGCTTGCAATGCCCCGATTACTGCTCAGCGATGAGCATTGGTCGAAGCTGCGGGAAATTCTGCTGCACAAGGCCATCTACAACAAGCGTGATCTACGAATGACCGTGGACGGCATGCTGTACCGCATGCGCACGGGATGTCCCTGGAGAGACCTGCCCAAGGCGTTTGGCTACTGGAATAAGGTCTACAAACGCTTCAATGCAGGCCGCAGCGGTACAAGAGGATTCACCGAAAGAATTGCTTGGCATGTTGTTCTCCTCTGTTCAAACGGACGGCGCAGCTATCGCGCGCCAGGACGGCAGCTCGTCAGGAAGATTTCTCTTCCGCCGCCGTGTCGCTGTGGGCGTGTCTTATCCTGCGGACGATCCACCAGATCGTCAGCATCACCGCAGGTACCAGAACCGCCATCACCGGCGCCACGCTGTCGTGAACGATCGGAATGCCCTTGAGCAGGTAGCCGAGAAGACTCACGACGTAATAAGAAATTGCCGCGACCGACAGGCCTTCGACGGTTTGCTGAAGGCGCAATTGCAACTTGGCCCGGTTGTTCATCGAAGCCAGCAGATCGCGGTTCTGGCGTTCAAGTTCGACGTCGATCCACGAACGCAGCAACGCGATGGCTCGGGTCAGTTTGTCGGAGAGCTTGGCCTGGCGCTCCTTTACGGATTGGCACGTCCGCATGGCTGGAGCGATGCGACGCTGCAGGAAGTCCGCCCAGGTGCTGTATCCGGATACGGCCACTTCTGAAAGCGCAGCCAGCCTTTCCTCGACGATCTCATAGTAGGCACGGCTGGCGCCGAAGCGATAGAGATTTGCCGCGACGCCAGCTTCCAGTTCGGCGGCCAGACCGGTCAATTCGGAAAGCAGCACGTCGCTATCGCGGCGTTCTACCAAACTCGTACACATCTCGTCAGTGATCGCTGCAAGGCGCGACTCCATGCGTCGCAGCTCCGACGTCATCGATCGCGTCAACGGCAGAGACAGCAACGCCAAGGTACGGTACGTCTCGATCTCCAATAGACGTTGAGCCAGCGCACCTGCCCGCGCCGGGGTCAAATCACGAGCAAGGATGAGGATCTGCGTCAGGCCATCCTCATCCTGTCGGAAGTCGGTCAAGATGGCGGCAGAGCCGTTCTCTACCAGCGAGTAGCACAGGCTGGCAGGATCGAAGCGATCAGCCTCCTTCTCCGTTTCTGGCATCCACGGAAGAAGTCTCAAGCGGATGCCGGATACGACCGGGCCCGGAGGAACAAATCCATATTTGAAAGGGATTTTCTCCGCAAGGCTCTCCCGTCTTGGAATCCAGCGAAGCGCACCAGAGATACGTAGAGAACTCGGTGTGCTTTTCACAGTGAAGGTCTCCCTCATCCCATGTCACGCCGTGTAGCGGCGTAGCGTGGTCGGGCTCGGCAACGCCGAAGCGATGAGATAACTCGCTCATCGCCATCTGATCCCTGGCCTGGTCGCCTTCGGTCATGAAAGAGAGCTGCAATATACCGCGGGGGGCCTGAAGCAACAGATGCGGGCGCGCATGCACTTCACCCACGGCTGCAGCACGATCGGCATAGGCCGGCATGCCGTACACGGTGGCGGTCGGGGTGGGTTGTACGGTCGTCGTATTGATATTGGCCGGCTCTTTCATAACGACCTCATTTCTCATTGGTTGAAAAGCACGCTTCAAAACAAATGCCCGCAGCCATGCGTTTCACACATGGCTGCGGGCCGATCTTCATGAGCATGCACCGCGTTACGCAGTCCGTCTAACAGGCTCGCCGTATAATAGAGGCTTGTGCTGACCCTGTCAGAACGCTCTCAGCTTCCTTGCTTTCAGACGAAGGTGTACGAGCAGACCTTGTTGCCCGCCGGATCACGCAGGTAGGCAGCATAGGCACCCGGCAGGTGACCACGTGCGCCAGGTTGGCCCTCGTCAGTGCCGCCTGCGGCAAGGCCGGCGGCGTGGAAGGCATCCACTTCAGCGGGAGTGGCGGCCGCAAAGCCGATCGTCACGCCGTTGCTGGAAGGCGCTTCACCATTGCCCGGGCGGGCGATGATGAAAGCCGGCTTTTCGCGACCGAAAAGTACCCATCCGTTGTTGAAAGGACCGAGGTTCTTGATGCCAAGAGCACCCAGAGCGGCGGCGTAGAACGCGACCGACTTCTGAAGGTCGGCAGCGCCGATAAAGATGTGCGAAAAGATGCCATCGCCAGAAATGACAGGAGTGGACATGATTAATTTCCTTGGTGGTTGGCGTTGAATGGGTAGTGGGCGATCAGTAGTGGATCACCGTGCGAATCGACTTGCCTTCATGCATCAGGTCGAAGGCCTTGTTGATGTCGTCGAGGCCCATGGTGTGGGTGACGAACGGGGCGAGATCGATCTCGCCTTTCATTGCGTCCTCCACCATGCCGGGAAGTTGAGTGCGGCCCTTGACCCCGCCGAAAGCCGAGCCCTTCCAGGTGCGACCGGTGATCAACTGGAACGGGCGCGTCGAAATTTCCTTGCCTGCACCAGCCACGCCGATGACGATCGACTGGCCCCAGCCACGATGTGCTGCTTCCAGTGCCGAGCGCATCACGTTGACGTTGCCGATGCACTCGAAGGTGTGATCGACACCCCAACCGGTCATCTCGATGAGAACCTCGTGAATCGGCTTGTCGAAGTCCTTCGGGTTGAGGCATTCGGTCGCGCCGAAGGTACGAGCCAGCTCGAACTTCGCTGGATTGGTGTCGATGGCGATGATGCGACCCGCCTTGGCCTGGCGTGCCCCCTGAATCGCAGCGAGCCCGATGCCGCCGAGGCCGAAGATGGCCACAGAGTCACCCGGCTGAACCTTGGCCGTGTTGTGAACAGCGCCGATGCCGGTGGTCACACCGCAACCCAGCAGGCAGACATGCTCGGGATTGGCGTCCGGGTTGATCTTGGCCAGCGAGACTTCGGCCACCACCGTGTATTCGCTGAAGGTCGAGCAGCCCATGTAGTGGTAGATCGGCTGGCCGTTGTAGCTGAAGCGGGTGGTGCCATCGGGCATCACGCCCTTGCCCTGGGTGGCGCGCACCGCCACGCACAGGTTGGTCTTGCCGCTCTTGCAGAACAGGCACTCACCGCACTCGGCGGTGTACAGCGGGATCACGTGGTCACCCGGCTTGACCGAGGTCACGCCCTCGCCGACCTCGACCACGATGCCGGCGCCCTCATGGCCCAGCACCGCCGGGAACACGCCTTCCGGGTCCTCGCCCGACAGGGTGAAGGCGTCGGTATGGCAAACGCCGGTATTCGTGATCCTGACAAGCACCTCGCCCTTGCGCGGCGGCTCGACGTCGATCTCGACGATTTCCAGTGGCTTTCCAGGCCCGAAGGCAACTGCTGCACGTGATTTCATGATGTCGCTTCCTTTACTAGCTAACTAAATTTTCCCTCACCGAGGGCACCCTGGTGCCTCTACCGCAGGTAGGAGCGGACGATGGAGATGGTCTCGTCAATGGACTTGTTCTGCGAATCGCTCCTGATTTCGCTACTGGGAAACTCTTCCCGTAGATAGCTCTCCATAACCGTTGCCATCAATCCGTTGTCAGCCCCACGAACAGCTGCAAGCTGCTGAAGAATTGCAGGGCATTCAGCACCTGCATCGAGCGCTTGCTTCTTTTCTTCCGGGCCATGTGGCACTCACCGCTTTTCACTCCAGATAAGCGGGGCCTGACGCCGAAGAGACAGGCCCTCAACTCATTAGAATTCCTGCACGGTTGGGCGCAGAACGATCTCGTTAATATCCACGTCAGCAGGCTGCTCAATTGCGAAGGCGATAGCTCGAGCGACCGATTCGGCGGGAATTGCATGCTTGTAGAAGTCCACCACGAAATCGCGGCTCTGTTGGTGGGTGCTGCCGAATTTCAGTTCGGAGTCCACGGCGCCCGGTTCGATAGTCGTGGTGCGGATGCTGCCACCGACTTCGTGACGCAGTCCTTCGGAGATAGCCCGCACAGCAAACTTGGTGCCGCTGTACACGGTGCCACCTGGGCTGAACACCTTCAGGCCTGCAACCGATGCGATGTTGATGAAGTGACCACTGTTTTGTTTCTGGAAGACTGGCAATGCAGCCGCGACTCCGTACAGCAGACCCTTGATGTTGATATCGATCATGCGATCCCACTCGTCAGTGCGAGTATCGCTGAGCGGTGCAATCGCCATCAGTCCGGCATTGTTGATCAGTACATCAATGCGACCGTAGGTGTCCACGGCACCTTGAATGAGCGTTTTGACCTCTTCCTGAGAGGTAACATCGGTCTGATACGCGATTGCCTGACCACCTGCATTGGTCAGCTCAGCCACCAATGCGTCGAGTTTATCTTTGCGACGTGCAGCCAGCACTACGCGAGCGCCAAGCGCAGCAAGGTGGCGTGCAGTAACCTCACCCAGGCCGCTACTGGCACCGGTGATAACGACAACTTTTCCAGAAATGTTATTGCTCATGCTGAGAACCTCATCGGCGGGTTTGTACTTCGCCATGGCTGGTTAACCTGGCAGTGCGCAAACTTTAGACCCATGATTGATCTCAATAAATGGAAATGATTGGATTATACTATTCCTGAAAATGGAATAAATGGGAGGGGCAACATGCTTAACCGCATGGAGATGGTTAGGATTTTTTGCACAGCAGCAGAGGCAGGTAGCTTCCGCGAAGCGGCAACTCGATTAGGCATCTCCCCACAAGGGGTGACTCGAGCCATTCAAGCCCTGGAAACTGAGCTTGGCGAATCACTGTTCCACCGCAATACCCGCCAGGTGAGCATCACTGCTTTCGGTCAGGATTACGCCAAAGATGCCAGGTCAGCTCTGGATCATTTCGATACGCTATTCCGGTCGCACAGGACGGAGCCTGAGCTGTCAGGTAAGGTGGGGATTACGGCTCCACATGCTATTGGCAGGCGCTTCCTAATACCGTTTCTTCAGCCCCTGGCCGCTGCACATCCTGACCTGCAATTCGATCTCCGCTTGGAAGATCAGATGACTGATGCCGTTGAAGCGCATATCGATATTGGTATCCGGGTGGGGGTTATTCGCGACCGGCGCTACGTTGCACGTGCCTTAGCTCCCGTGCCGTTTTACGTTGTCGCGTGCCCGTCTCTCATAGGCCAAAAGACACCACCTAAATCTTTGGATGCCTTAGCTAAGCTGCCACTTTCAGTCCTGATCGACCGGAAAAATGGCCGCCCTTGGCCTTGGCTATTTGCCGACGGGCAAACGTTCGCGCCCAGGCAGCCAGCGCTTATCTGTGATGATCCAGATACGGAATTGGAAGCCACCCTGGCAGGCATGTGTTTTGGCCAAATTCCTGCCTATCTGGCTGAGCCTCATCTGCGGTCAGGAAAGCTGGTTGCCGTTTTGGCTGATCACGCTCCAGCACCATGGGATCTGTTCATATACCGCCCGCAGCAGGGTCCTGTATCGAAGCGGGTGCGATTGGTGTACGACCACCTTAAGCAGGCTTTCTCAAACCCCAAGCTATTTCCCCAGGGCCTGGGGACATAGCTTGAATACCTGCCAGCAATCGTCCGCTTTTGGCCCAGAGTGTGTAAAAACACTTTCACATCTTGTATGCCCCAGCCCACTGCGCCTGGGCGTAGTGATTTCCCGAGCATTTGCCACGATCAGCGCCGGTGGCGCGTCAGAGCGCTTATAAAGCACTGTGGTACCTCTTGGGACAGTAAAAACCGGGGCTTTTACGCCGTCATCGCCTTCAATAAGCCTTCGGTACCCATGATTTTCATCACCCGCTTCAAATTATAGGCAAGCACATTCAAGCTCATTTCTGCACTCACCCCGTTCAGCTTTCGTGAATGCTTGAATCTTAGCGGTCTCCATTGGGCATCTCGATTTGTCTGCAAAAACGGAAAGTTTAGTCCAGTGCCGAGCAACGGCGACGTGCGCTTCAATAGAGGAAAATGGTCGTTTTAGAGCTGTTGCATCAGCCTCGAACGCGGTACCGCCCGTCAGGCTTTGACCAGTTTTCCTGAACAACGCGCGTTGTATGGGAGACGAACCAAGGTAGGAGCGAAAGCGCAATCGGCGCTCCTTTGAACTGACTTGGAGAACCCAGATGAAAGCAATCGTCTACAACGGCCCGCGTGACGTCAGCGTCCAGAACGTCCCAGATGCGAAGATCGAGAGACCAACGGATGCTCTCGTTCGAGTCACATCCACGAATATTTGTGGTTCCGATCTGCACATGTACGAAGGCAGAACCACCTTCGAGACGGGTCGAGTCTTCGGTCACGAGAACCTCGGTGAGGTGGTCGAGGTAGGTGCAGGAGTTGAGCGCGTTAAGGTTGGAGACATGGTCTGCTTGCCCTTCAACATCGGCTGTGGTTTTTGTGAAAACTGCGAGAAAGGACTTACCGGCTATTGCTTGACCGCCAATCCAGGCAGCGCTGGTGCCGCCTACGGCTTTGCAGAGATGGGCACTTATGACGGTGGCCAGGCCGAGCTGCTGCGAGTTCCCTTCGCGGACTTCAACTGTCTCGTGCTGCCTGAGGATGCGAAGGAGCGCGAGGACGACTACGTCATGCTCTCCGACATTTTCCCCACGGGATGGCACGCAACAAGGCTGGCGGGGCTGCAACCAGGCGAGTCCATTGCCATCTACGGCGCAGGCCCGGTCGGCTTGATGGCGGCGCACTCCGCGCTTATCCAAGGCGCTTCGCAGGTCTTCGTAATAGACGATCAACCAGACCGCTTGAAACTGGCTGCCCAGATGGGGGCCACGCCAATCAATTCCGTCGAGCAGAAGGCTGTCGATGAAATCCTGAATTACACCGATGGTAAAGGCACGGATCGTGGGTGCGAATGCGTGGGCTACCAGTGCTGCGACAAACATGGCCACGAGGTGAATCACCTGACCATGAACAACCTCGTCGCCTCGACCAAGGCAACCGGTGGTATCGGAGTAGTCGGGCTATTCGTTCCCCAAGATCCGGGTGCCAAGAACGAGTTAGCCAAAGAAGGGAAGATGGCTTTCGACTTCGGTTCCTTCTGGTTCAAAGGGCAGAAAATCGGCACCGGGCAAGCCAACGTCAAGGCGTACAACCGCCAGTTGGCTGAGCTAATTCATCACGGGCGTGCCGCACCCTCGCAGATCGTTTCCCATCGATTGAAGCTGGATGATGGCCCAAGTGCTTATAAGCACTTCGATGCACGAGACAAGGGGTGGACGAAGGTTGTGATGAAGCCTGCGGCTTAGTGTTTTGAGTAGCCGTCTCCTGCTCGGGGCGGCTACTCGGATGCTGTATCGTTCGAATCCATGCGAGCATCAATGATGCTCAGGCAGGATCCAAGTTTCGCCGGTCATGAAACATCGTTCTGAGCGACTCATGGCGACTTTGGAAATCTGCCAATCGCCATGCTGTTCCTAAGCTTGAGTACCGACGGCTTGTGATCCTGATGAGAGAACGAATCGAATCTGCCAACCAGCAGCATCTTGTATTAGTCAGTTAGCAATGGATCTAAGGATTATTGCTGCGTGAGCTCCAGTCGCTGCCTTATGGTGAATCATCTCTATGGTATCGCGACTGACCGCTATTGGCCCAGAGTGTGTAAAAACGCTTCTTCAAAATTGAAGTACTCGCGTCTACGTGAAATCTGGAGTTTATCGGCACGTCAGCAAATGTGGATTTCTCCCAGATGCACGATTTCTAGCTTGTGTTTGAGTACCTGCCGCACTTGAAAACGTTTTTACACAGTCTCGGCCGGTACCTGCCTAACGCGACAGGCAGATACCGGCCGGGAGTCGCCAGTAGCATCGGGCTGGAGTTGGCCACTTTCACCTGCTGATACCGTCAGCTTCTGCGCCAGTTGATCCTCGGCACCGCAACACGGACAATCCTGTACAAGAATACAGTGATCACTACCATGTCCGTCTCGTTAGCCCCTGAGCTTTACTACCTCAGCAATTTCCGTACGGCACTCGCCTGGGTGGCTGAGCGCTATGCAGATCTACTGGCGGATGAAGAACGTGCCTTTCTCGACACCTTCAATACCCTGCCCTGGCCATCGCAGGCCTTGCTGGTGCGCATGATTAGCGCAAGGGCTGTCATTTTCGTCTGAGCAAGCTCGTTTACCCGGAAATCGGCGACTGCCTGGCTGCTGCCGATCCACTGCTTGAACAGGGATGGATCACCGAGCAGGCGCTGCTCACAGCCGATGAGATTGCCGAGCTGCTGCGCAAGGATGAGGTGCTGACTCATATGCCGCTCACAGACCGCCGCGCGGCGCAGAAAAAGGCCGAGCTGCTCGAACAACTGCGCGCAATGGAGCTACCTGCCCAGACCTTCACGGACTGGTGCCCTATGTTGGATGATCAGTTACTCAGCCTGATGGTGGGCGAGTTGTGTGATCGTTTGCGCCTGATGTTCTTTGGCAATCTGGCTCAGGACTGGTCCGAGTTCGTGCTGACGGATCTGGGCATCTACCGTTACGAATCGGTGGATATAGGCCCGGAGTCACGTGGTTTTCAGTGCCGCCAGGATCTTGAGGATTACCTGCACCTGCGCCAGTTACGCGTCAGCGTTGAGCAAGGCGCAGACCTGGCGGACATTGTACCGCCGTTGCTGGCGTTCAGTTCAAGCAACCCATACCTTTGCAGCCGCCAATCGTGCCTGCTGTTTCAGATCGCCCAGCAACTGGAGAGGAGCGGTGAGCTGGAGCAGGCCCTGCTGCTTTATCAGCAAAGCGCGCATGGCGAAGCCCGCTGGCGACAGATTCGCGTACTGGAACAACTGGGGCGCGATGCCGAGGCCTATGATCAGGCCCTGGCCTTTAGCCAAACCCCAGGCAGCGATGAAGAAAGCCAGCGCCTGGAACGAGCCCTCACCCGCCTGCAGCGCAAGCTCGGCCTGCAGATGGTGAAAAAGCCCAAGGCTGCGAGCGAAACCCGCATCGACTTGGTATTGCCGGCGCCGACACATGGCAGTGTGGAGATAGCTGTGCGTGATCACCTGCAGCAGGATGATGCTCCGGTGCACTATGTGGAAAATACCCTGCTCTGCAGCCTGTTCGGCTTGCTGTGCTGGGAGGCGATCTTCGCACCGCTGCCGGGGTCATTTTTTCACCCGTTCCACAGTGGCCCGGTGGACCTGCACAGCCCGGACTTTTATGCGCGCCGCCAACACCTGTTCAAACGCTGTCTACTGCAACTTGAACAACCCGACTACAGGCAATTGATCAAGGCTCGGTATCAGGAAAAGTTCGGCCTGCAATCACCCTTCGTCTTTTGGGGCATGCTCGATGAGGCGCGCCTGGAACTAGCCCTGCAGTGCATTCCCGCTGCACACCTGCACGCCTGTTTTACCCGCCTGCTGCGAGATCTGAAAGCCAACCGCGCCGGCATGCCCGATCTGATCCAGTTTTATCCGCAGGAACATCGCTACCGGATGATTGAGGTCAAAGGCCCCGGCGACCGCCTGCAGGACAACCAGAAACGCTGGCTCAGTTTCGCGGCTGAGCACGGTATCGCCGTTGTAGTTTGCTACGTGCGCTGGGCTGAGGCATGAGCTATCGGGTAGCGGTGCGGGCACTGTGCGAGTTCACCGCCAAGGAAGGTGACCTGGATCTGCGCTTCACCCCTTCCCCCACCGCTCAGGAAGGCATGGCTGGGCACCAGACAGTGGTTGATCGGCGGGGAGACGGCTATATCGCCGAGTTACCTCTAAGTGGCAGCTACCCCGGCCTGCTGGTCGGCGGCAGGGCCGACGGGTACGATCCGCAAGAGCGGCGCCTAGAAGAGATCAAAACCCACCGTGGCGATATCAGCCGCATTCCGGCCAACCACCGGCTGCTGCATTGGGCGCAGGTCAAGGTCTACGGCTGGCTGCTCTGCCAGCAGCTTGAGCTGGAAGAGTTGGAATTGGCTGTGGTGTATTTCGACGTGATGAGTCACGCCGAGCATGCCTTCAGCGACCACTTCACAGCCGCTGAACTGGAAGACTTCTTCAATCAGCAGTGCCAATTGTTTCTGAGCGGGGCTGAACAGGAAGAAGCACCGCATCAAGCGTGACGAGCATCTGCAGAGCATCAGTTTTCCCTACCACTCAGGAAGTCCCGTCCTGAGCGGGGCGAACTACAGGATAAGAACATGCCAAACAATACTTTCGGTGAATCCTCTTGTACCGCTGCGGCCAGCGGCCTCGTGCAGGTGCGTGGCGCGCGTGAGAACAACCTCAAAGAGGTGGACGTCTCTATCCCGCGGAATGCGCTGGTGGTGTTCTCGGGTGTCTCCGGCTCCGGGAAGTCCTCGCTGGCCTTCGGCACCATCTATGCCGAGGCGCAGCGACGCTACTTTGAGTCGGTGGCCCCCTATGCACGGCGCCTGATCGACCAGGCGGGCGTGCCGGACGTAGATGCGATCGACGGCCTGCCACCAGCGGTGGCGCTGCAGCAGCAGCGGGGGTCCAGCAATGCGCGTTCCTCCGTGGGCAGTGTGACCACCCTGTCCAGCCTGGTGCGGATGATGTATTCGCGCGCCGGCGCCTATCCCGCCAATCAGCCGATGCTGTACGCCGAGGATTTTTCGCCGAACACGCCGCAGGGGGCGTGCCCGACCTGCCACGGCTTGGGTCATGTGTACGAGGTGTCCGAGGCGATCATGGTGCCCGACCCCTCCCTGAGCATCCGTGAGCGGGCGATTGCTTCCTGGCCACCCGCCTGGCAGGGCCAGAACCTGCGCGACATCCTGGTCAGCATGGGCTACGACGTTGACCGGCCGTGGAAGGACCTGCCGAAAAAGGATCGCGACTGGATTATGTTCACCGAGGAAACACCAACGGTGCCGGTGTACGCCGGTTTCACGCCTGCCGAAACCCGTACCGCGCTCAAACGCAAGATGGAGCCGAGCTACATGGGCACCTTCACCGGCGCCCGGCGGTATGTGTTGCACACCTTCGCCAATACCCAGAGCGCGCTGATGAGAAAGCGCGTATCCCGGTTCATGGAGGGCAAGCCGTGCCCCACCTGCCACGGCAAGAGGCTCAAGCCCGAAGCGCTGTCGGTCACCTTCGCTGGGGTGGACATCGGCGCGTTTATGCAGATGCCGCTGGACCACTTGGCGGCATTGCTCGAACCCATCGCACAGGGCGATTTCCGCGCCCATGCAGCGGGTGCGGCTACGGACAAGGAAGCGACCCGGCGCGAGCGTGCCGAACGCGCTGCCACCGGCCATGCGGTCCATGCGGTATCGCCCGACGTGCGCCGTACCTCCGCGCTGTCGGAAGAAAAGCGCCTCGCCGCACAGCGCCTGGCTGGAGGCGTGATGGCGCGCCTGCGCCAACTGCGCGAGCTAGGCCTGGGCTACCTGACGCTGGACCGGGCCACGCCGACGCTTTCGGCCGGCGAGTTGCAACGCTTGCGGTTGGCCACGCAATTAAGTTCCCTGCTGTTCGGCGTCGTGTACGTACTTGACGAACCCTCGGCGGGCCTGCATCCCTCCGACAGCCAGGCCCTGTACGATGCACTCGACCGGCTGCGCGACGCGGGCAACTCGGTGTTTGTGGTGGAGCACGACCTGGACCTGATGCGCCGCGCGCAATGGCTCGTGGATGTCGGGCCGGATGCCGGGGAGCGTGGCGGCCGCGTGCTCTACAGCGGCGAGCCGGATGGCCTGCGCAAGATTGCCGAATCGCGTACTGCACGTTACCTGTTCGACGAAATTCCCGCACCCGGAAGCCGAGCACGCGAAGCGACCGGCTGGTTGGAGCTGCAGGGCATCCACCGCCATAACCTGCATGGCGTGGATGCGCGCATTCCGCTGGGCGTGCTGACAGCCGTTACCGGCATCTCTGGCTCCGGCAAATCCAGCCTCGTCGCGCAGGCCCTGCCGGAATTGGTGCTGCTGCACCTGGGCCACGAGCCTGAAGACGATGCCGCCGAAAGCGCCACCAGCGAAGGGCCGGCAGTGGTCGAAGCGACCGGCGGCCATCTGGCGGGCGACGTGGACGCCATACAGCGCCTGGTGCAGGTGGACCAGAAGCCGATCGGGCGCACGCCGCGGTCGAACCTGGCTACCTACACGGGTCTGTTCGACCATGTGCGCAAGCTGTTCGCCGCCACGCCCGATGCTCGACGCCGCCGCTATGATGCCGGACGGTTCTCGTTCAACGTCGCCAAGGGGCGCTGCGAGACTTGCGAGGGCGAAGGTTTCGTTAGCGTGGAACTGCTGTTCATGCCTAGCGTGTACGCGCCGTGCCCGACCTGCCATGGCGCGCGCTACAACGAGGCCACGCTGAAGGTGCAGTGGAACGGGCGCAACATCGCCGAGGTGCTGCAGATGACCGTGGACGAGGCCAGCGAATTCTTCGCGGGTGAAGACGCGGTGGCAAGGCCCCTGCAACTGCTGCGCGACATCGGACTGGGCTATCTGCGCCTGGGGCAACCGGCCACTGAGCTTTCCGGTGGCGAGGCGCAGCGCATCAAGCTGGCGACCGAGCTTCAGCGCAGCCAGCGCGGCCGAAGCCTGTACGTGCTCGACGAGCCGACCACCGGGCTGCACGCGTCGGATGCCGACCGGCTGCTGGTGCAGTTGCAGCGCCTGGTCGATGCCGGTAATACCGTAGTGATGATCGAGCACGACATGCGTGCGGTGGCCCAAGCCGACTGGGTGATCGACGTAGGGCCAGGCGCGGGCGCTGCCGGCGGCAGCATCGTGGTGGCGGGTTCCCCTCAGCAGGTGGCCCGAAAGTCTGGCAGCCGAACCGCTCCGTTCCTTGCACGGGAGTTGGCGCGGGCCGAGTAGCTTAGTTCGCCAAATGTTGCCAGCTTCGCGGGGCATTGATCGTCGCCACACGGTGGTGACGGTCGCTGCCCGAGTCGCGTCATCCTTCCTGAGTCAGAGCAAGATAGGGATTGTTGGGCGGTATTTCGGCGAATACCAAGGACCCATTTTCGAGGAGGTAGCCATGCAGTCGGCGGGACTTCCTCGGGCCCGTGACTTCACAGGTCCAAATGTTCAGGCCATTTGGGTGCTTGCGGTATAGCTGCAGTTTCTAAAAGCGCTTTTGCACCCACTGCCAATCCGGTTGCTTGTCCTGCCTGACCAGCGCATCCACCTGGGATGTTCCTACGCATAGCGCTGGAACACGCTGGGACTGACCAGGTAGGCGGTGTCGCTCACCGTATGCACGAGCGCCTTGGCGTCGTTGATGATGAGTCGCCGCGCGGCGACTCCCTGTTGCAGCCACGTCATGAAATGCTCCCCGGATGGTATCGCGACTGTTGGAGTTGATGCAGGTCCAGGCGCAGGGGTAAGTGGCAAGGGAGACGCTGCGGCTGTGGTTGGGGCAGGGACTTTCTCCACTGGATCTTCACCCTTCCCCATGTCGGCCGTGCGATCCAATCCAACCATCGCCAGCATGTCCTCCATGACGTCAGGCACGGGCGGGGCCGCAGTCGGCAAGGCGGTATCGCTGCGAGGGCATTCCCAAGGGGGAGTCTCCAGACCTTCGGGGGTTGGCTGCCCCACGACCGCGGGCGGTGTGCCTGGTGCACTGCCGTTGGTTTCCGCTGGCGTCGTGTCGATCGCCACCGTGCCTGCGAAAAGCGCTGGCCGCTCGCCGGATTCCCAGATCAGCGCGGGCGCGAGGCGCAACAGGGTGAACGAGTAGGACCAGCCGGTCGCACTGGTCACGGTCGCGCGCCAGACCGCCTTGCCGTCTGAGGTGGGCTGGAGCATGCCGTGGTTCTGCAGCACTTTGAAGACGGCGGTGTTGTTCACAGGAATGCCGTCGATCCCCTGAGACAGCAGGTGCGCGCGCAGCTTGTCCGAGACAGTCTTGCTCACCAGCCACAGCCCATCCTCAGTGAGCCAGCCATCGGAGGCTTCCGGCTGATTCAGCTTCAACGGTTCCTTGAGCAGGAAGCGCAGCCCGTCCAGCAGCTTGCGTTGCAGCGCGTGCCTGGGCGCGGCCATGGCGCGCGCGGGATCGCCGCCCAGTTCCTGTGCCACAGAAGCGCGATCAGCCTGCACGACCAGTTCACCCAGCACGCCGGCGTGCTCGTACTGCCCGGCCAAGACGTAGAGCAATGGTGCCCACAGAGACGGATAGCCGCTGAGCCAGTCTAGGAGCGGACCATCGAGCAATTGGCGGTAGAGCAGCCCTGTTGCGGCGCTGTGCAACCGGTACTCGCGGTCTTCGCGGTAGCGGAAGCGGTACGACTGGTGCAGCGGGCCGTGCCAGGGATGCCACAGCGAGCCGTCTGCCAGCTCGACCAGCAGATCGACGGCCACCTTGCCGATGTCGTGCAGCAGCGCGGCGTAAGCAACGGCGGCGGTCCAGGCTTCCGACTGCGCCGCCTGGTCTTAGGGGCTGGCGCCGATGGGCAACAGATGGGACTGCCGCAGCTTGAGCGCATAGGCGACGATCTCCAACCCGTGATCCAGCATGCCGCCGGGGTAAGCGTGATGATGGCTCTCGGAAGCGGGGAATTGCTGGACCAGCTCGGCGTAGCGCTCCAGCGGCGTGCGCTGCCAGATGTGTTCCAGCAGCTTCTGTCGGCGCGGTGTCGCCAGCAGCGATGCGGCCGATTCGGGCCGTAGCAGCCCTTTGGGGAGGTCGGTGGCGGGCGCTGGTGATGGGGCAGTGACCGGAGGCCGTTTTCGCTGGAACAGGGAGAGCATGTGGGTGTCCTCTGGGGGGGGCCGGCCGGGATGCCTTTTCGCCTTTTCGAGGTAGGGCCTTTCCCCTTGCACCCCCATTCCCTTGCCGTTTCGGCCCTTTGGCCTTTAACCGCTTCGGTATAGCGGGAAATGGGATGCGGCTCCAGCGTCAATGGGGAACCCGCTGGAATGGAATGGTCAGCGTCCTTCAGGTCACGCTCGATGCCGTAGAGCTTGTTGATCAGGCTCAGCGCCACGTCGGCACGCCCAGTCTTGCCCTTGGGCTGCACCTTTTGGGCTTCGACGAACTTGCGTCGCGCATGCGCCCAGCAGCCCAGGCGTTCGATGCCGTCGCGTGCAGCCACGGCGTTGTAACCGGCGTAGTCGTCGGTCATCAGGTAGCCGCGGTAGCCATCGAGCAGGCGTAGCGGCACCTCCTGCGCGCGGCTGGCTGTGTAGTCGAAAAGGATCACCGGCTTGTCCGGCGGCCCACCGCTTTGCACCCACATCCAGGATTGTGCCGAGGGGTCTCGTCCCGGTTCATGCAGCACCTGCAAGCGCGTTTCGTCGCAGTGCAACACGGGGTAGTCCAGCAGCTTGTCGCGCATCAGGTTGAGCAACGGTTGCAGTTGCTCGCCACTTTGGATCACCCAACGCGCCAGGGGCTGGCGTGGGATGTCGACGCCGTGGCGGCTGCCCCCTAAAGAAGGTTGGCCGTAGAAGAGCACTTGAAGGGCTTCGCGTCCCTCTCTGGAGTGTGCTGTCTTTTGCGTGTACAGCCCCTGGTTTCAGCGTTGTCAAGTGGCAGTTTTGCTATAGGAGCGTTTTTTCCGCGCACCGCATCACTGGTAATGCTGTTCGATCACTCGAAGCTTCGGATGATCTGATCGTTATTTGGTCAGATTGCTGTTTTTGACATCGGCAAAGACTGAAATCAGTCAGAAATACAAGGGTGTGCAGCCCTAGATTCTTTCTTGCAGCGCCTTGAAGAAGGCATCGATATTCTCATCGTGGCGTTTGTAGTAGGTCCAGGGGCCGATCCGCTGCGATGTCACCAATTGCGCGCGCTGTAGAGCTGCGAGATAAAGCGATGTCGTTGACTGCGAGAGGCCCGTGCGCTCTTGGATGATACTGACGCACACGCCTACCGTTTCTGGGTCGACTTCCTGCTCGGGAAAGACTGTCCTGGGATCCTTGAGCCAATTGAGGATGGCAAGGCGCATCGGGTTCGCCAATGCTTTCAGGGCTTCGTTGACGTCAATAGTCATGAATTTTTTGAGACCTGTTTTTTTCGATATCTAGATATCTTCCTGATTCGCGCATCAAATTGGAAGGCTTCGCCATGATCTCTGCGCGCCTGCCCGTCGCAATGACGGGCTGGTTTGGACTGGAATCCTATTGTCCTGTCAGGTAGGACTATCGGGCACCTGTGCGCCGAATTGCGGGACGATATGTTTGCCAAGTTCCTCGATAACCTCTGCTGCGGGGCGTTTACTATACTTGAGGTTCAGGATGACGTGATCTACACCGATTTCCTGAAGTGTATCCAGCAAGGCCCGCAGGTGGTTACGTCCCAGTCGGAATCCTAGATGGATAGGCGAGGGTGGCGTGGATGGGTGTTCGTCCAGGTCGATATACAGCGATTGCAAGAACGGCTTGTAGATAGTGCCACATTGTTTAGCCGTTTCCTGTCGCCAATCTTCCACGATGAGTCGCTGCATTTTTGGCGGACGTGGATAGTTGATCCATCCATGGCTTTCACGCGCGATCCAATCGAGCGGCTGGCGGCTGTGTCCGGTTACGAATAGCGGTATTTCCCGAGTCGTAGGTTTGGGAACGAGATCGGCCCCCAGTAACTCGCCGTGACTCCAGCGAATGGGCTCGAAGTGTGTTCGATGGGCTTGGCGTATCACATTGAGGTTTTCTTGAAAGGTCTCGCCACGCTGTTCTGGATCAACGCTGAATGCGGGAAACTCCACGGGACGATCGCCAGAGGCTACTCCCAGGAGCAAGCGACCTCCGCTCAATTGATCAATGCTCGCTGCGGCCTTTGCCGTGTGCAAGGGATTACGCAAAGTAAGGGCGATGGAGGCGGTGCCTAGTGCGATTTTTGTTGTATGGGCTGCGATGTAGCCCAGATACACCCAAGGGTCGAAAACCTGGCCGACATCACCGAAGCTTGGGTCCCTGAGCGGGACGTCGCGAAACCAGAGCGCCGAAAAACCAAGTGCCTCTGCACGTTTGGCCAGCGCGACCTGATCTAGCATGCTCGGTGTATCACCTTCGAAAGCCTCCAGGGGAAAGAACAGCCCAAGGCTTAGATGACCCTGCCTGAAGGTTCGTTTGAATCCCCTATGCTCTTGGTAGGGGATCGTGCTCGGTTGGTACATGCTTAACTTCCTCGGTCAGCAAACGCTGAGCCACGCCCCTGACTTATGGGGCGTGGCTCTGAGCGTTTAGGATTTGTAAGTCGGGTAGTCGGTGTAGCCCTTATCGGTACCGCCGTACATGCTGCTTGGATCAACTGGGTTAAGCGGCCAGTTGTTGGCGATACGAGCGGGCAGGTCGGGGTTCGCAATGAAGGGGCGGCCAAAAGCGATCAGGTCGCCCCAGCCAGCTTTTATCACGCGATTTCCTCGTTCAGCGGTGTACTTGCCGGCATAGATAATCTTGCCGCTGAAGGTCTTACGAACAGCTTCCCGGAACGTCTCAGGCAGCTCGGGTGCGTTTTCCCAATCGGCTTCGGCGAGCGACAGGTAGGCAATGCCTACTTCCTCGAGGATCTTCACTGCCTCGATGTAGGTTTGGTGAGGATCTTCTTCGACCAGGCCAAGGTAGACGCGGTCTTCGTCTGTGGTCGCGAACAGCGGGGCGAAGCGAACGCCAACGCGCTCCTTGCCGACGACACCAGCAACGGCGAGGGTGATTTCGCGCAGGAAGCGAAGACGGTTCTGCAGCGAACCGCCATATTCATCATCACGCTGGTTGGTATGCGCCGAAATGAACTGGTTTACCAGGTACCCATTCGCGCAGTGAAGCTCCACCCCGTCAAAACCTGCGTCCAAAGCATTTCGGGCTGCTTGGGCGTAGAGCTCAACCAGTTCCTTTACCTCCTTGGTGGACAGGGCTCGTGGGGTCGAAGGGTCGGCCAGTGTACCCGTGCCGGGGCCAGTTTCGATGAACACCTTGACGTTGTCCGCGCGGATGGCTGATGGCGCGACGGGCGCTTCACCACCGGGTTGCAGCGACGTGTGCGACACGCGGCCCACATGCCAAAGTTGAGCAAAGATCACCCCCCCTTCGGCGTGAACAGCGTCGGTGACCTTACGCCAGCCTTGTATCTGTTCCGGGCTATGAATGCCAGGTGTCCAGGCATAACCCTGTCCTCGGGGTTCGATCTGTGTGCCCTCGGTCACCATGAAGCCAGCACCGCTGCGCTGACGGTAATATGTGGCCATTAGGTCGTTCGCAATATTGCCGGGTTGAGAGCTGCGTGAACGCGTCAGTGGCGGCAGAACGATACGGTTCTTGAGGGTGTATGGGCCCAGCTGAGTGGTTTTAAAAAGTTCTGAGTGTGTCATTTTGCTTACCTGCATATCTAAGATATTCGATGTTATAAGTCAAAAAAATATGGTTCAAGGAGGTCAGAAGAGCCCGAGCGGTGCTTCGTTGAGGCTGACGTAGATGTTCTTCTTCTGGCTGTAGGCTTCCAGCATTGACTTGTGAGTTTCCCGTCCTAGGCCAGATTTCTTATAGCCACCAAAGGGGGCATGGGCAGGGATCTCATGGTAGGTATTTACCCACATACGTCCGGTTTCCACCGCGCGTGCCACACGTAACGCCCGGTTGATGTCTTGGGTCCAGACTGCACCGGCTAGGCCGTACTCGGAGTCGTTGGCCATGGCGATGACCTCCGCTTCATCCTTGAAAGGAATGACGCACAGAACAGGGCCGAAAATTTCCTCGTAGGCGACGCGCATATCGTTGCGAACACCGACCAGAATCGTTGGCTGGATGAAGAAGCCGGCATCGTAATTGGCACCTGTGAGACGACCGCCGCCGATCAGTACCTCAGCGCCTTCCTGTTTGGCGATATCGACGTAGCCGAGGATCCGTTCCATCTGGGACTTGCTGACCTGTGCACCCATCATGGTGTCCGGGTTCAGTGGGTCACCCACACGTACAGCTTCGAACTTATGCTTGAGCTCAGCTAGGAATCGTTCGTAGATGGATTCGTGAACGAACAGCCGTGCGCCGGATTCGCAGACTTGGCCTTGGTTCCACAGGATGGCGAGGACTGCGCCTTCCACGGCCTTGTCCCAGTTCGCATCGGGGAAAACGATGTTGGCCGACTTGCCGCCCAGTTCAAGGGTGGCGGGAATGATTTTCTTCGCTGCCGCATTGGCGACGAGTTCGCCGACACGCGTCGAGCCGGTAAAGGCAAGCTTGCGCAGGTCCGGATGATCCAGTAACGCCTGCCCAACTGTGGTGCCTAAGCCTGTGACGATGTTGACCACGCCGGCTGGAAGTACCTTAGCGAAGATCTTCGCCAGTTCGAGGATGGTTACCGGGGTCAGCTCGGAAGGTTTGATGACTACGGTGTTACCCGCTGCGATGGCCGGAGCGATCTTCCAGGCGGCCATAAGCAGCGGGAAGTTCCACGGAATCACTTGGCCCACAACTCCGAGGGGTTCACTGAGAGCGATGCTGAGTGTTTGCTCATCCAGCATGACCGCCTCATCCGATTGGCTGCGGATTACGCCGGCGAAGTAGCGGAAGTGATCAATTGCCAGCGGGATGTCGACGGAGCGACTTTCACGAATGGGTTTACCTACATCAAGGGTTTCCAGAACGGCGAACCGATCGGCATCGGCTTCCAGCAGGTCGGCGATCTTCAACAACGCATTGGCGCGTTCCGCAGGTGAGGTGGTACGCCAGGTCATGAAGGCGCGCTGTGCGGCCTGCACCGCGCGGTCGACGTCGGCAGCTGTGGCGTTTGGGATGTTGGTGAGAATTTTTCCGTTGGCGGGGTTGATAATGTCGAGGGTTTCACCGTATTCGTCCGAAACCCACTGGTTGTCAATAAACAGGCCGTAGCTGCTGTCGGGAAGGTGATTCGGATGGGTATCGCTGGAATCTTTCATGGGGGGTGCCTCCTGAGGTTTCTAGCGCGGGTTACGAGTCCAGGCTATTCGCAATATTCATATATGTCAATATAACGCTATTGGTTCCGGCACGTGTGCATATTTCCACGCCCTTGCAGCTCACTTCTGGATCAGCTGGGAACGCGCCGTGCTTCGCGCCAGGGTTGCCTATGCAGCCAGCTCCCTTGAGCTTTTCATCATGGAGGCTGGCTGCATCAGGTATTGATGTTTGCGTTGATGTGCAGATGAAGTTAGAACGGCGCGTCAATATCGATGACGCTAATCAGCTTGTGATTGACGAATTCCTTGATGCCCAAGCCGATTAGCTCGCGCCCGTAGCCGGAGCGTTTGATTGCGGATTCCACGCTGACTCGGACACCCATTCCACGCACATCCGGACAGTGATTCCACGCTGACCCGGACACTCATTCCACGAGCATCCGGACACCGATTCCACGGCCATCCGGACACTTTTCAGGCAGGCAGACGGCTTGTATGGTCATTAGACATCCCGTTACGACAGGGTATCGAAGGCTGGCGCATTCAACCGACGTGCTTGATTGGCCCCGAATACTTCGCTATAGCATGATTATTGGTTACTAGGATGAAGCCTTCCGAAGCGGCTTGTCCGATGAGCATCCGATCAAATGGGCGCTGTGAAGGAGAGGCGAGGCCGCAGCCGTAATGGCGTGTCGGCTGGTCATGGACAGCTCCTTGTAGTCGCCGTCCAGAAGAGACCTTCTTAGTACTCCTGTATCGAACTGAAAGCTGGCTTTGCCCATCGCGTTTTGGCCGATTTCCCAGATGCTAGCGGCGCTGATGAACAGCTCATTGGCGCGATCCTCGATCATCTCCACAGCCCCGAGTTAGCTAACCTACTTAGTCTATCCCCTCGTTGGAGGGGCAGCTGTCATGGTCAATTGCAGGCTGTAAATAATTGCGGTTTTTCCGTGACGCTGCGGTTATATGGAATTATGGCTCAGCCATAATTATTGCTGAGCCATAATTTCCATCATTTTGTGGCCCCGCCGTACAGCTCGACGCGTGACGCGCTTCGTGCGTGCACTAGATAGGCAGCTAGATGTTAGTGAGCAGATCTCAGCGTACGCAGACTGAATCGAACCTGCCCCTCGCTACAAATTACTCAGGTCATCCGCTTTCGTTTGCAATTTAAGCAGTCGCGAGGAGTCGCGGTACCCTTCCGCGTCACAGACGCGCCTCGCTTGTGGTGATTACCAACGGTGCGAAATTTCAAAATTCGAAAAGACGACTCCGAGCCGGTTGGATCAGCCTCGCATCGTCCGTGGAGATATGTCTTGATCTCAAATAGTCATTGGCCGCGCCTAGGGTAAGTCCGATAAGGATTATCTTTCTTGCTCTTCTGGTGCGTGAGTTCTGGCAATCCTTGTCAATATATACGTATTACAAATACCGATGGTCAGTGGTTGGCTTTTTCTTTTCTAAAAGTGCTTGACGAGCAGTGGTTGGAGCTGGATTATTTTATTGCATTGGTTTCAGGTTGCTGTTTTTTGTCCAATACTGAGCGTAGTGGGGCGATGCCATAGGCTTGCATCGATGAATAAGGTACTTAGTTTAATAATGGAGGTTGATGGGGTTGCGCTGCTCGCCTTTTAGACTCAGGCCATATATTAATAGTCAGAACTGACGCTCATTGGGAAACAAGCTTTTCATACTTGGTAGGTTTGTCAAGGTAGGGACGTTTTGCCCAGATTCTGCCTCTAGACATCTATGGCTCAGATAGAGAGATGGTATGGACGATTTAAAGAAAGTATCTTATTTGTTATACGCCCCGGGTGAGGTAATGCCTGGTATCGAGATGTCGTTAGCAGAGGCGTGCGCGCGTGGTTCAGCGGCTGCGTTGCTTGACGAGGTGCCTTTCTGTGTTGTGCGTGACTGGATCTGGATCGATCTCATCGTGCCTGACGCGATACGAGAAACGTTACAGGCGGCCGGGCAACAGCCCGCGATGGTGTATGCCGGCCGCGTGTTGTACGACAGTGCCAACCGTTTCCAAGAGGGTGACTGGGTGCGTACAACACAACTGATTGAGTTTGCCGATGGGTGCATTTTCAGAACGCGCAATACGCGATATGTGCTTGCTGGCCCAGGGGCTCGCAAAAGCGCCGAGCTCACTACTGTGTTGAAGATTTTTTGATGCGTCGTCAGATATTGGCGGGCATGGACGTACCAGACAACCGACACCCCGATGTGCCTTGCGACGTCTGTGGTACCTCCATGCGAGTGCCTGGGTACGGCGAACAGTTCGGTGTGCTGCAAGCGCACTGGGGATACGGCGCGCGACATGACGGTGAGCGTTATCGCGTACGGATGTGTGAAACCTGCTTCTTCATGACCTTGGCGTACCTGCGACAGGAGCGACGCATACATCATTTGTTTGGCGACGCCCCGCAGCATGAAGACTACAAGTTTGGGCGTATTGCTCGAGACGATTATTGGTTGGACAGCTAGCCGTTAGTGGGGGGGGCAACGAGTTTTGATCCGAATTTGGGTGCTGACGTGATGAGTTCAACTAAACGAAGTATCGACCAAACACGTGATGTATCTGACGCGTTGTCGCGAGCAATGGATATGTGTTTTGGTAGGGAAGTTACGGCGTATCTCACGGACGCTTATTTAATCGCAGGCTGTTGTATCGGCGTGGTTCATCGTCACGTGCGGGCGGATGTGTATGGAAGGTTCCAGGACGGTCACCGGGTTCGGACCTCAGATGTACTGAAAGCTCATGAGCAAGGCGGTTTTTGGGCGCTGTTTACCGCCACGGGCAGCTTGTACGTTATTGTGACTTTCAAAGAAGACGGGCGCCTGTCACTGGATTGGCTGTTGGCACAGAGGGCAAAAGGCATACACGCAACCCCGGTAACGATTCAGTGATCCGTTTCTCGTGTCACTACTATAAAACTGAGCCCACGGTCCGTGCTGATGCTCGTAAGTTTATATCCTCTGAGGAAAAGAAGGGCGGGGTGTCATGCAGGTAAAGCGTTGGGGGCAGCTTGATGCGCTTCGTCAACAAATTGGAGAAAGTCGCTGGTTACTTTGCGTGGATCTGGAAGCGACTTGCGATGAATACCCTGCCGGCCTAAACGAGGCGGCCCGGAACGCTCACGTATTGAAGGTCCAGCGCGACGAGATGGAGACGATCGAAATTGGCATCGCGCTGTTGGATGTTCAGTTGGAGTACAGGATTGTCGATCATTTCGGACAGTTTGTCCGACCGCTACTTCGCCCCACGCTAACTGAGTTTTGCACGGGGCTGACCGGCATATCTCAATCTGACGTCGATACTGCAAAGCGTTTCGCGGAGGTACAAGATCAGCTTGGTGACTGGCTGAGGCCGCGAAATACAGAAGGCTGGCGCTGGTGCTCTTGGGGCGATTACGACCGAAACCAGCTGAAGGAGGACGCTTTCAGAGCAGGGGTAGATGTATTGCTGGATCCGGCGCGTCATATCAATCTAAAGAAGTGCTTTTGGAAGATTTTCGCTTGCCGTGCGCTAGGGCTGAAGTGTGCAGTGGAAAACATAGGCCTTTCCTGGGAGGGTGAGCATCACAGGGCCATCGACGATGCGCGTAATCTGGCACGGTTAGCGCAGTTACTGCTCAGCGCGAGGCAACCGACGTAGTAGGGCGGACGGCGCTGTGCCTGCTCATCAATTCTACCCCGTGGCCGCCCGGCTCGCATCGAGCCGCCATCTCACCAGTGCATACGGAACACATCTGGATAACATCATAAAGAGATTCAACATGTAGCTTGGCGTGAGGTATTGGCTGATGCACCCGAATTGCCGATACTGCTAAATGGCCAGCATGCTTGTATAGGGAGTCGAAGCGATGGCAGGGAAGCGTAAGCGCAGCAGCAAGTCTGGCGTATCTGGAGCGATGGTTCTGTGTGCCCTAGTGATTGGGGGGCTAGCTTCCGTTCCCAAGGGTGTTTGGGTTTTCTTGGGCGGAGCACTCATTGTCGGCATAGGCGGGTGGCTAGTAATAAAGGCCTTCAGCAAACCGTCAGTCATGTCTTCGGCAACAACTATGCGGCCACCTCAAGGGGGAACTCGTTCAAGTTCCTCGGACCTCGGCATAAGCACCGGCCTGACGTTTTCATTGGATGAGGTCTCGCCACTAAATGAGCCCTCTGCTCCTGCGCAAGTCTCGGCGTCGCCCCGGCAGGTTTCGGCAAAGCGAGACGACTCTGGCTTTTTTACCGTAACTTTGGAGGCCACTGAGCGGTCTTCCCACCGAATTCCGAGCGCGCCGGCGAACCTGAATAGTGCCAACGTGCGGTGGCTTTCTGCTGGCGAAAGCATCGAAGTGGCGGGCGAAAATATCCCAATTGGTCTGATCTACGTCGGCGAAGATAAAAACAGGCGCAATGGACCTTCGGAACCGTCACTGATCAACCCGAAACTGAAGGTCGCACGGGGCATCGTCGATATATCTGAGCGTCTCACCTCTTACTGGCCCAGTTACGACAGCATCTCTCCTGAGGCCCGCCGCGCATATTTGCAATGGCTATCCAGTGGTCGTAAGGCTCCGCATGCCAACATCGGCTACGTGTTCCTATTCTTCTACGGTCTTGAGCGTAGGGTTTTTGTCGACGCCAAGACGGATCAGGCTGCGGCGGGCGACATACCTATCATAATTGCCGAGGTAGAGCGGCTGCTCTCGATCTATGGCAAGAATAACTCCTTCAATAACTACGCCAGTCGCTTCGTAGACTTCCTCCGCCAAGGCCAAATACTCGCCAGGCGCTATCAAAAGGCGCCGCCGGCACCATTACCTTACGGCTACGAAATGCCTGTAGAGCTGCGTATTGGCCTGGGTCAGTTGGCGGCTGACAAGCAACCAATGCCGGCTGACTGGGCGTTGGCCTGGGTGCTGTCTGATCACAACGTCGGGAAGCGAACACCCGTAACCCGTTGTAAAGAAGCGTTCGCCCAGTTGTTCTGCATGCGCTACGAGGAACGTTATGGCGCCGGTATGGTGCTCCCTCAGAACAAGACCCGTCTGAGACTCCAATACAACACCGCTTCTGCGGGTCTACCACCCCAAGAACTGGATGGCCTATCCGGTATTCCTGACGTCACGGCGACTAGCGCAGCTCGGAAGAAGCTGCAGCAGTTGGTTGACGAATGCACGGTGCAGTTGGAGCCCTACAGTCGTTATCTCGGCCGCAACCCCGACACTCCTGATGCACTAGAAGGGCTGTTACAGTTGCCTGTAAACCTGTGGCCGCCAACAGCTCGAACAGCGCTCGCCGAGCTAAAGCAACGCATCGGCGACGGCATGGTGGTCATGAGCTTCGGTGAGCTGGCAGGACGACTGCAGTGTGCAGGTAGCCTGTCGCGAGAAAAGGTTCTGACGCTCGCCCGCGCGCTGGAGTCTTTACACATCGGTATCGAGCCGGATGTGCTGACAGGCAGCCGAACACCCAAGTCTGAGGACAATGTGGCGCTCTTTGCGACCCAGGCTGACGATGGTGATCTGCGGTCTTCGCCGGCTTATAGCGCCGCCTCTGTTACGTTGGACCTTGCTTGTGCTGTGGCTGCGGCCGATGGTGACACGTCGCCGCAGGAAATTATGCTGCTATCCCAGCATATAGACTCTTGGAGTCACCTGAGCGGTGCTCATCGGAAGCGCCTGAAGGCCCACCTGCGCCTGCAGCTTAACCAGCCACCAACCCTGCAGAGCCTGAAGAAGAAACTGGAGCCCCTGGCCGAGCCGGCGAAGAGGGTTGTGGCGGCTTTTCTCGCTCACTTGGCGCAGGTCGACGGCGAGGTTAGTCCCGCAGAGGTGAAGTTGCTGGAGCGCGTCTACAAGACCCTGCAGCTGGATCCGCAATCGCTGTACAGCGACCTTCATGTGGCCTCCAGTGGCAGCTCCGTTGGCTCATCGCAGACAACGCCTTCCATACCCGGAGCAAGTCCGTCCAAGCCCGTTGGCGGATTTGCTCTGGACCAGGAGCGCATCGCTCAGCTGCAGCGTGAAACGGAACAGGTATCTGCGCTGCTGGCTCAGGTTTTCGTTGACGACAAGCCTGCTGAGCCAGATGACGTAGTTGTGGAAGAGACTGTTGAGGATACTTCCTCCATTTGTGGCTTAGACGCCGATCACTCAGCCTTCCTGCGTGTACTCGTATCCCGTACCGAGTGGTCTCATGACGAGTTGGAGGCCGTTGCAAGCGATATGGAGCTCATGCTCGACGGAGCATTGGAGCAGATCAACGACATGGCATTTGAGCATTTCGATATGCCAGTCACCGAGGGGGAAGACCCCTTCGAAGTCAACCCTGACATTATGGACAAATTACCGCTATGAGCAGCATCAGAGCCAAGGACCGCGATGCGGTCATCCAGTCCCTGCGCGCCGGCGTCGTTCCCCGTGCAGGCCAGCACCTGATTCAAGTGGGGCGTGTCGGGGAGCTGGAAGCACTCATCCGTGATGTGGAGCGCCTCGCGGAAAGCGGTTCCGCGTTCCGCGTAGTGATCGGTGAGTATGGTGCAGGCAAGACATTCTTCCTCAACCTGGTTCGTTCTATCGCGATGGAGCGCAAGCTCGTCACCATGCATGCCGATCTGAACCCAGATCGTCGTCTCCATGCTACTGGTGGCCAGGCTCGCTCGCTGTATGCCGAATTGGCCAAGAATATGTCCACCCGAACTAAGCCTGATGGCGGCGCTCTGCAAGGAATAGTCGAGAAATTCGTGGCACAGGCCAAGACGGAAGCCAAAGCGTCCGGCAAAGACAGTGAGGCTGTGATTCGCGAGCATCTAGACCAACTGACAGAGATGGTCAACGGCTATGACTTTGCTGATGTAATCGCGGCCTATTGCAAAGGCTTCGAAGAGGGTAACGAGCAGCTCAAGGCCGATGCTATCCGCTGGTTGCGTGGCGAGTTCACTACCAAGACAGATGCCCGCACCGCACTGGGGGTGCGAACCATCGTCGACGATGCGTCGGTCTACGATCAGCTCAAGCTGCTTGCTCGATTTGTTCGGTTGGCCGGCTTTAGCGGGTTGATGGTATGTCTCGATGAGCTGGTGAACCTGTACAAACTTTCCAACACCCAAGCTCGTAACGCTAACTACGAGCAGATTCTTCGTATCCTCAATGACTCCCTGCAGGGCTCTGCTGAGGGGCTTGGTTTTGTGTTGGGCGGTACACCCGAATTTCTCATGGATACTCGCCGCGGCCTCTACAGCTATCCGGCGCTGCAGTCGCGTCTGGCTGAAAATAACTTCGCCAAGTCCGGGCTGGTAGATCTGTCCGGCCCTGTCATACGCCTCACTAGTCTGACACCTGAGGATTTCTACGTGCTGCTGCAGAAACTGCGTCATGTATACGCGGCAGGCGTGAACGAGCGCTATTTGCTACCCGACGAAGCATTGCCGCTGTTTATGGCCCACTGCAACCAGCGGATGGGTGAGGCCTACTTCCGTACCCCGCGGACGACCATTACCGCATTCATCAGCCTGCTAGCGGTGTTGGAGCAGAATCCTGACGCTGATTGGCGGACCCTGTTGGGTGCCGTGGAGATTGCACCGGATCGAGGCGGTGAGGCCGATATCCAAGTGGATGCGGACGATGAGCTTGCCACCTTCCAGCTCTGAATCGGTTGGCTTCGAACTCCTTGAACCGCGAATCCAGCGCTGGATATGGACCGAGGGCTGGACCTCCCTACGCGATGCCCAGGAGCGTGCTATCCCTGCGCTCTTGGGGGCCGACCAGGATGTCATCATCGCGGCGGCTACAGCTGCAGGCAAAACCGAAGCCGCGTTTCTGCCCATCCTTACCAATCTCCTGCAGGACACGGAAAAGCCTGGGGCGGTGCTTTACATCAGCCCGCTGAAGGCTCTCATCAATGACCAGTGGGATCGTTTGGCGAGGCTTTGCGATGAGCTTGAGCTTCCTGTCATTGCTTGGCATGGGGATATCTCAGCGAGCCGCAAACATCGCTTCCTCAAGTCCCCGGAAGGCATTCTGTTGATCACGCCGGAGTCGCTCGAAGCTCTGTTCGTGAACAAGGGAACCAGCCTAGCGGGATTGTTTGCCAACCTGCGGTACCTGGTGGTGGATGAGCTCCATGCCTTTATCGGCAGTGAGCGAGGCAAGCAGCTGCAGTCACTCATGCATCGTGTTGAAACAATCATTGATCGCCCCCTGCCCAGGGTTGGTCTTTCCGCCACGTTGGGCGACATGACGCTGGCTGCTGCCTTCTTGCGTCCCAATGCCCCTCATCATGTGTCGGTGATCGAATCCAAGGGTAGCGGCCAGATACTTAAGGCTCAGATCAGAGGGTATGTGGAGTCCAAGAAAGCGCTCCCGGTACAGCCTGAAGGTGACGATGTTTTTTCTCCGGACCATGCCATCGCAGAGCATCTCTTTCAGGTCCTACGCGGCAGCAATAACCTGATCTTCCCCAACAGTCGAACTCAGGTTGAGTGGTTCGCTGACAATCTGCGGCGCCGTTGCGAGCAGAATGGTGTACCGAACGAGTTCTGGCCGCATCACGGCAGTTTGGCGAAGGACATTCGAGAGGAAACCGAGAAAGCGCTGAAAGCCGGTGACCGGCCTGCCACCGCAGTCTGCACTACCACGCTGGAGCTTGGGGTCGATATCGGCAGCATCAAGACGGTAGTGCAGATCGGGGCTCCGCCATCGGTAGCTAGCTTGCGTCAACGCTTGGGGCGATCCGGACGCCGTCCGGGAGAGGCAGCCATTCTCCGAAGTTACTGTAAGGAGCGTCAGCTAGACGATGGCTCGCCCCTGTCGGATCGACTTCGCCAGGGTTTGCTGCAAAGCATCGCGATGATCCGGTTGTTGATGCAGGGCTGGTTCGAGCCTCCTCGTGTTCATGGTCTTCATTTATCGACGCTGGTACAGCAGTGCCTCTCGGTGATAGCCCAGCGGGGTGGAGCTACAGCTGCAGAGCTGTGGAGCACCTTGATACGCAGTGGTCCGTTCACTGGGGTGGAGCAGGGCAGCTTCCTCAGTTTGCTTCGTGCCCTCGGTGAGCGCGATTTGATAACCCAGGAAACATCGGGGCTCCTGCTGCCCGGCGTAGTGGGGGAACGCCTGATCAACCACTACGACTTCTACAGTGCATTTGTCAGTAATGAAGAGTTCCGCCTGGTATGCGATGGGAAACCACTTGGCGCATTGCCCGTCTCCAGGCCATTGACCGTCGATCAGCGAATCATCTTTGCTGGGCGCCGCTGGCGGGTGACGAGCGTGGACACTGAGGCCAAGGTCGTTGTCGTGAGATCCGATCCCGGTGGTGCTCCCCCGTCCTTTGACGGGCTTGGAGCCCGTGTACATGATCGGGTTCGGCAAGAGATGAGGAGCGTCTTGTTGGAGGCGGACGTCTACCCCTATCTTGATACTACGGCACAAGAGCTACTAGCTCAGGCACGTAGCGCTTTTTCGGACCTTGGACTGGCACATTCGAGCATGACCGAAAGCGGAGGTAAGACTTACCTTTTCAGCTGGCGAGGCGATTGGACAAACGATGCCCTAGCCATCTTGTTGACGCACACCGGACTAGCCAGTGAGAACAGCGGGTTTGTCATCGAGGTTGAGGGAGATCGGACGTCGCTTGAAAGCAAGCTGCGTGAGATCGCCGAGTGGGACGGTATTGATGAATCCGCTGTTCTGGCGGACGTACAGAACATGGCTCAAGAAAAATGGGATTGGGTGCTTCCGCCAGCATTACTCATGCAGTCTTACGCCACGATGCATTTGGACTTGGGTGGAGCAAAGGCCTTGGCATTGGCTCTAGTGAGCCAGCCTGCGGAGACGGCCTGAATCTAGCTTATTTGTGTGGTGCCTGCTTTGTTGAAAGCCGACTTTGGTTCATCTGCTGTAGATGAACCATAATCCATGCGCTTTTGTTGGTGCAATCTTTAAGCGTGCGTCGGTTGTCGGGCATTAGTAAATGAAAGGCTACCGAGACAGTAAAGATTTGAAGTGAGCAGCCTTCAAGTTAATCAGGCGATCTACAATAAAGCCAGCGTCTAACCGAGTCGCATTGAAGCCAATTTAGTCAATAAACGTCTTTATCTATAGCGCGCCTCGGTTGCATGCGGCTTTTGATTAGGAATGCAATGGCGGGACATTAGCGCTTGCACGCTTACCGTGGCGCATTGAAATCCAAAATATCCAGTTGCTCGGTCAGCCAGCGATATGCCTGATATGTGCTATTAAATTTACGAACTAGGGTGCGTACACCTTTATCTATGTTACAGTCGCGGAGCGTGAGGCCAAGACCTTCTTCGTCGATTTCGTAGGTCTTTGCTTTCATATCGCCGAGCTGCATCGCAAGCAGCCTAACGTCATCGAGTGAGTGAATGGGGGCGATGCTGTGCTTGCGCACGTAGGAGCGTACCTTCTCTGAAAGCTCATTGAAGTCATCTGCATTAATGCGGTGGACTATATCATCTGAATCTGGGATTTGCTCCGGATAGTCATCATCAAGTGATACGCAGTGTTCCACACCGTGAATGCTTGCTACTAGGTATTGACCGCCGACTTCGTCGCGCTCGCGGTTAAGAATTAGGATAGACATGTTTTTTCCTCAGGTTGTTGTTCTGTTCATTATTCTAAGTTGCTCCGCTTTAAAAAGGCAATAGGCTATACTGTATTTTTATACAGCTTATGGTTAACGCCTCGGAGGCCGTTCGGCTGGCTATCTAATGAGTGTCCGATCCAAAACCCATAATTTAAAAGTGGCATAAGCAGTATGTCGTGGGCAGTGGTGTCTCGGTAAGCGATTGCGCCAGTCCGTCGCCGACCCAGGCTGTGAGCGCAATTTAAAATTACTCTACTTGGTTCTCGCATTTTAAAATGTGAATCGGCTGAAAGAGTGGAAGCACCTGCTCATACCCAGCGCTGTTCAGCCGGTCTATGTGCTGCTCCCGGCGGGTCGTCTTGTGGGGTCAGGTAACATGGTTCGTCCTTGGCCAACGAACCAAAGTCCTGAATTCGATATGGAAATGATAGGATTTTTTAGCCTTTGTAATACTTGGCTTTTGGGTTATATAAAAAATAATGTTTTAGTTGTTGTTTTTTTGTTTTCGTTTTTGCAATAATTGATTGTGTGGCATGTGTCACGCAAATAATAAGAAGAATAGTATGAACGCAGAGACTCAAAGCGCCTACATTAGTTTGGCCAGTAACTTCTATGCGACTCGAATGCAGGGCGTTGAGCTTGATGAACTCAATATTATTGGTGCTTTGCTACGGGCTGCCCCCGATTATCGCCCGGATTATTACCGGCGCTTACGTAACGCTTTGGCGTTTGATCAAAAGCATCGAGGCAATTTCTGGGCTGCTCAAGAAATCAATCGGACGCTCAATCCGGTCACTGTGTTGAATCTTCCGCGCAAAAAAAAGCAACAACGTCCGCAAAAGCTTTCTACCGCTGATTTTGAGGCGTGGCTCCGATGTTTAGCTGAACGAGATATGCCTGTCGAAGCGGGAGCGTTAATGGTGATATCTCTTACCGGAGCGCGACCATGCGAGCTTAACGGAATCTCTATTGATGGCCGGCGCATCCATATATCTGGTGCAAAGCTTAGCCACAACGGTTTACGCGGCGCTAGCCGAACGCTTGAGGCTGATGGAGACGTCTGCAATATCTTGAGAAACGCTCTCGCTGCTTTTAAATGTCAGCCGCGCAGTATAGATTCAATACGCATTGCGCTTCACCAAGTCGCTACTGAGCTATTCGGTAGGAGGAAGGTGCCGAGTATGTACACACTTCGTCACCAGTTCGGCTCAAATCTGAAAGCCTCAGGCATGTCCGCAATAGAAATGGCATACGTCATGGGGCACCAGGCTACCGATTCGATTAGCCGCTATGGCGATAAAAGATTTGGACGTGCAGAAGCGGTTAAGGTTAAGCCTGCAAGCGATGCTGACTTTTCAAAGGTGAGAGATACAGTGCCTGCTCGAATGCGTGCGGACGCCGTGGCCCTTAATGATCAGCGAGACTTGGATCGTAGGTCTGAGGTCGCTGACGGCTGAGGTGATGTGGGGCGGCGGACAATCAGAGGAATTCCTCAGGCCATAGAGCGTTTGTATCTAGCTTTGGTTTCGATAGCGGCTTCTAACTTTACGTCGTGGATGCCCGGGTGTCTGTTATGTAATATTGCGCACATGGGTTGCTCACTGGCAGCTTGCGGTCGATTCTGTTGAAAAACTCCCGTTGCGATTTTCACCAACGAAAGTGCGTGCCTGAGGTTGAATCTGGATCATTGCGGAGGCTGAACTCCTCCAGATTTCGCGTAGCAACTCCTGAATCGGCCGCTTTTGCGGTTCTGTGTAAGTGAAGCGGAGCAGCGCCGACTTTTTCAACAGAATCGGCCAGGAGCGGTCATCCAGTTTCTACTAAAGCTAGGCTGCTTCAGGCCATGGCCGAATAGTTACCGCTGCTGCAGACTAGGCTCATTTCGCGAACCCAAGGACGAGTGGATTGAATATCAGACGTGAGATGACCGATGTAGAGCTCTGCATCAATCTTGTGCCGGAGGCGGGAGAGCACTACCGCCGTGCCTTGGACGTGATGTTTGCCTATCCGGACTATGCAAAAACCCAGTTTCGGATTGTGGTTGAGCATTTAACCTCGATGCTGGCCAAGCGCTTCCAAGTGGAAATCGACCAAGTTGCTCTCTACGACGCAATCAACCAGTTGTCTGCGAGCCAGATTATCGACCATAGCCTGCGCTCTGATTTGCATGCCATTCGCAAAGCTGGAAACGCAGTAGTCCACTCACAAGGAACCAGCACAGCAGGCTCAGGAGAGTCAGGCAGCAAAGAAGCTCATGGGGTAGGTGATCTACAAAGCGCAGTAGATGCTCGGAAGACTCTGGTGGGGATATTCGAGAGCATGTTCCTACTGCTCAACAGAGGCGAGAAGTTACCAGCCATTACCACCGTCGAAGTCGGCGATTTTACCAGTCAGCAGACTCTCTGGAAGGCGGTAACGACCATGGACTTTGAGGCCAAGATGGCTGCTGGCCTAATTCTTGAAGCTCAGTCGATGGCCCCGATAAACAGTAAGGCACTACTTATTGGTTATAGTGAGGACGTGCATAAGAATACTACCGTCCGAATGGCTGCTGAGCTGTACTGGGCAGCCACTGAGATCAGTGCAGGGCTCGATAGGTTTAGCTTTAGCGAGATACATTTAAAGGGCGGGAAAGAGGCTTGTCTGTTTAAGCTGGCGAATACAGAGGCTCTATACCGATATGGCCAACTAACTTTTGATAAGAATGAGGGTGAGGAGAGTCATCGCCTGGGTGTAAAGGCATTGGAAATTGCAGCAACGCGTGGATACCCCTCCGCCTGTGCGCTGTACGGTGATCATCTGCGTCAGAAGGGGCAGTTCGAAGATGCCTTGGCAATGTTTGAGGTAGCTTTATCTAGGGGTGAAATCACTGCCTACGCTGGGTTAGCTTTTCTGCATCTCGAAAAGGAATCGCCCTTTTACTCACCAGAGAAGGCCGAGCAGTGCCTTGAAGATGGTATCGCTAGAGATTGCCACCACAGCGAATATCTACTTGGCCGTTGGCTCTATGAAGGCAAAGAATTAGAAGAAGACAAGGAGCGGGGCCTTAAGCTCTTAGAAGCTGCTGCCGCAGGCGGACATGGGGTGGCAAAAAACTACATCAATTTTTGCGTGGAAGACCGATTCGCCAAGATGCTTCAGCAGCAGTTCCTGAATGCCCTTCCTTTCCTAGGGCCTAACACCGATGCGCCAAAACAGGGTCGAAACGAACCTTGCTCTTGCGGCTCGGGGAAGAAGTACAAGAAGTGTTGCGGGGCATGATGGTTCAACCCTAGGGGTTTGCAGTGGCGGGTAGTCCCCCATTTTTACACTCGCCAGAAGTAGAAGTCCGCTTTTGGTCGACTTTTGCCTGATGCGATGGGCTCAAAGCGGCCAGAAGCGGAAGCTGGCGACAGTGCATCGGGTGCCATGTTGTAGCCATCTGTCGATGGCAGCTTGCTGCAGACTGGTTTGTAGCACCTGTTGACAGCCTGCTGCCCCAGATTGATTAATAGCGGCAGATGAAAGCGCTTTACCGACTTGCCTTAACGTTAGAGAAGAGATTGAAGGCAAACTCGGGCTTTCTTGCGGCCTCTCCGCATGCTCTAACCACTCCAATTTGAATGGATGGTTTTCGCATGCCTGTTCGTCAGACATATCTATGCCTGTTAATCCTCGGAACCGCGTTCTGGGGGATTTCGTTTGCCTTCACCAAAGTGGGTGTTGCGGACGGGTCACCCTTCGTATTCCTGGGGTACAAGTTCGCACTCGCTACGCTAGTGCTTTGCGTGATCTTTTTCAGACGGCTGAAACTGATCAACAAAGAAACGCTCCTGGCCGGCGTGGCCATAGGTCTACCCTTGTGTTTGGGTAACATTTTCCAGACTGTCGGGCTTCAGCACACCAGCATCACCAACACCGCCTTCATCACTGGCCTGGATGTATTGCTCATCCCGGTCTTCAAGTGGGCTCTCTTTCGGAAGCGCGTCGAGCCTCGAATCTGGCTCTGCTGCGCCGTCGCGCTGACAGGGCTCTATCTGATCGTTACGAGGGCCGGGCTTACTCTGAATCCAGGTGACATCTGGATCATGTGCTGTGCAGTCTTTTTTGCCGCATATGTGCTCACGGTTGGCTTCTTCTCGCATAAGTACGACTCGATGCTTACGGTCATCACTGCGCTGGCTACCTGCGCTACTGGATGCCTTTTTGCTGCACTTTTCGACGCTAGGGCCGAATGGGCCCCAATGGATTCCTCCTTCTGGGAAGGAGTTCTGTTCTGCGCGTTGCTCGCCACAGCCTTCATGTACGCGGTTCAGAGTGCTGCGCAGAAGTATCTCGAAGAAGAAAAAGTAGCCCTGACCTACCTGTTCGAGCCCATCTTCGCAGCATTCGCGGGAGCGATGCTCCTTGGCGAAACCTTGGATGGAAGAACCCTGGCCGGTACAGCTCTCATCTTTTCAGCTCTGCTGATCGCCGAGATTGATGTACCCAAGTTCTTATCCCGCCTGCTGCGCGCCCTGTTTGCCCCGTGGGCTAGGCGCCAATGAGTATTTGGATGGAATTCTGTGGAGGCTTTGGTCGGTAGCTGCCGGAGGCAGCATTTGGCCGAAAGCGCCCGCTCTGCAGGTAGGCGAAGCGCTTATAACAGTGAGACATGCTTCACGATGTAGCCTTGGCCCGTGTCTTCACGATCGCAAGGAGAACTCCCGCAGAGATTGCAAGTACTCCCGCTATGAGACTGGCACTCAAGGTCTCACCGAGCCAGAACACCGAACTCATCAAGCCCACCAGGGGTACGCCCAGCATGGCCAGCGACATGCTGGTCGCGGGCAACCACATGCTCGCAGCGTTGACGGCGCAGAAGCAGAAGGCAGTAGCCAGCGGGCCGACGAACAGAATGATCTGCCAGAACGCCACCGAGCCATCGCCTGTGAACGGCCCTTCGACGATTCGCGCTAGTGCCAGCAAAGGAACCGTAGCGACGAGCATCTGCCAGGGGGCGAGCTGGTAGGCCGTGGCGCGAACCTTGGCGTAGCGCAGATGCAGGATGCACAGCGCCCAGCAGGCCGAGGCGATGAGCAACATCAGGTTGGCGCGCACCAGGCTCGCATTATTCCAGTCAAGCGTCAGCGGATTGAACAAGACGGCTACGCCGAACATGCCGAGGGCGGCGCCGAGGAGCTGACGAGGGACCAGCCGCTCACGAAAGACGAGCACTGCCAGTGGCGTCACCCACAGCGGGGTGGTGTAGGCGAGTACGGCCGAGCGGCCCGCCGGGATATCGGTCATGGCCAGCGCGCCGAGCAGTGTGAAGGCGAGCATCTGCAGGAGCCCGACGCTAAGCAGGAGCGGCACGTCGCCTCGGCTGGGTCGATAGAGGGTGCCGGTCAGCAGCTGCAGAAGGAACAGGCACAAGGCGCCCAGTGCGAAGCGGCTGGCTGAGAACCAGACGGGTGTGACGTGGCCAAGTCCTGCCTTCATCACCGGCCAGTTCGCGCCCCACACCAGAATCGCCAAGAGCAACAGCACCATGCCCTTGAGTCGAGGCGTCAATAAGGTACGGCTGGATACCGGGGTGTTTCGTGCTTCGGTAGTTAGGCTGTGCGGGCAGGTCATCACCGTGGCCTCCAATAGCTATTCGTGTTGAGAACAGCCTAAGGGGACCGAGGCGGAGAAGCTTTCCTAAATGGCCTAGATTGTTTCTAATTGCAGGAAAATATTCTGTTATATGGTATTTATGAGGAATATTTGAAATGCGTAAATTGGATCGGATCGACATCGGCATTCTCAACCGACTGCAAGAGGATGCCCGCGTCACGAATGCTGAGCTGGCGCGCGCAGTCAATCTTTCATCAACGCCATGCTTCAACCGGGTCAAGGCCATGGAGGAGCTGGGGCTGATTCGACAGCAGGTCACGCTGCTGGCTCCTGAGCTGCTGGGGCTCAACGTCAACGTATTCATTCACGTCAGCCTGGAGAAGCAGGTAGTCGATGCGCTGGCGCGTTTCGAGAGTGCCATCGCCGAACGCCCGGAGGTGATGGAATGCTATTTGATGACAGGGGATGCCGATTACCTGCTCCGCGTGCTGGTGCCTGACATCCAGGCGCTGGAGCGCTTCATCCTCGATCACCTGACCAAGATTCCCGGCGTCGCGAATATTCGCTCGAGCTTCGCGCTGAAGCAGGTGCGCTACAAGACGGCGCTGCCGTTGCCACCCAACGGTTTGGTCGTTGGATGATACGGGTTCCGAAGGTGGGGTCGCTCATTCGGCAGTACTACCAAAAACCCTACCGCTGCGAGTACGTGCTCGCTCGCTAACTTGCCTGTGTCGCGCTGAGCCATTCGCGTGGGCTTTTGCCGACCTTGCGGCGAAAGGCACGCGATAGAGCCGACGGGCTTTCGTAGCCGACCTCATCGGCGATGAGTGCAATCGGCCGCCCCTCGCGCAGACGCTTTAGGACCAGGCTGACCCGCCAGCCACGTAGGTAGTCAGCCGGTGTGCTGCCTACGATTTCATGGAATCGCGCAGCGAAACCGGCCCGGGACATGTTGCAAGCTTGCGCAAGGGTTTCCACCGACCAGGCCTGGTGCGGTGCGTCGTGCATCAGGGTGAGGGCGCGGGCCAGCCGCGGATCGGCGAGGCCGGCCATAAGGCCCGTGGACAGGGTGCGGGTCGCCAGCAGATGACGAAGCAATTGAATGAGCATCAGCTCAAACAGTCGGTTGAGCACCGCGAATCGTCCGCACTCTTCGTTGAACGCTTCCTGAAACAGCCATTCGAGATTGCCGGCAAGGTTCGGTAGCTGCGACAGCGGCAAAAGCAAGTGACCCGGCAAGGCGAGGGTCAGCGGGTTGTCGATACCGCCGTCGAACGTCAGCGAGGCGCAGACCAGTTCCGCATGATCGGCAGTGTCGGCGATTAGAGCGTGCGGTGCCGGGCGTGGAAAAAGGATCAGCGTAGGCTCTTCAATTTCGTAGACCAATAACCGTTCGGCCTGGATACGCACCCGCCCGGCGCGCAGCAGGTGCAGATGGCCCTGCCGATCTCGGCCATCGTATTCGGCCGTGCCGCACAGGCCGCCGCTGTAATAGGTAGTGGCGTGTAGGCGGAAATGGGTGAGCAGAGCGGACAAGCGGTCCATGTGGCCTCACAGGTTTGGACGATCTGCAGCATAAGGTCGACGATCAGCCGCCATTTGAAAAGTCGTTTTGCTGATCATGTGTTCGAGGCTGGCGCACAGGCCCAGCCACCTTGAACTTAGGAGAACCACCATGAGCCGGATTACCCCTGTATCTATCGAACACGCCCCTGATGCCGCGCGCCCGTTGCTGTCTGGCATTCAGAAAAGCCTTGGCAGTGTGCCTAACGCCTTTCGTACCTTGGCTCACGCGCCGGCTGCGCTGGGCGGCTACCTTGCGCTCTCTCAAGCACTTGGCAAAAACTCCCTCAGCGCACGCCAACGCGAAACCGTTGCGCTGGCGACTTCGGAGGCGAACGGTTGCGACTACTGCCTCGCCGCGCACTCTCTGTTCGGCCGCAAGGCGGGCCTTGACGATTCCGCCATCGAGCTGGCGCGGCGTGGCAGCCTGGACGCGGTTGCAATATTCGCCCGGCAGGTGACTGAAAGCCGCGGGCAGGTCAGCGACGAACAGTTGGCCGAGGCGCGGGCGGCGGGGGCTGAGCGATGCTCAAATAGTCGACATCGTGGCGCAGATTGCCCTGATGACACTGACCAATTACCTCAACAACGTTGCCCAGACAGACGTTGACTTTCCGGCAGTCCAGCCGCTTACAGAGGAGTAAAAGCGTGAACGCTACGCTTTATACCACTAGCGGCTGCCCCTACTGCATCCAAGCCAAAGCGCTGCTATCCCGCCGAGGGGTTAACGTCACGGAGATCGACGTCGGAGCCAGCCCCGATCAGCGCGCCGCGCTGATCGCCCGGACCGGCCGGCGTACGGTGCCACAGATCTATATCGAGGGTAACCATGTTGGAGGCTTTAATGACTTGGTGGCCTGCGACAGGATCGGCGGCCTTAGAACGGCGGATACCCAATCGGATAGCGTATCGGGTGTATGACGCTGGTGGGCGGCTGTCGCCGGATCGGCGCGCAGCTTCGAAACCCTAGTTCAGCAGGTTCAGATCGGCCTCATGTATGTGTCTCGATCTGAACCTGGCTGAACTATTCCTTCGTCATGTGCTGCTGGCAGGCCACCATTTTCACAATATTGGTGAAAGTGGCATTTCACCGAGAACAGGCTGAGAAATCAGGTCCCGACGTTCAACTTCAGCCACGACCAGACACTGGAATCGTCGGAAAAGCTGGAGCAGCTGGCCAGCCGTGAAGGCGTGACCTTCATCATCCAACATGAGCCTGCTGACAACGCACGGTTGCCCGCTCTTCCTGGCTATCTTGACTGAGTGGTCCGCTGGCGCGGGTGGGTTGGAGTGGCGTGTATCGCAACGGCTGTGCAGCAGTAACGGCAATTGCTGCACAGTTGTTAGCGTGCCCAGCTCACTCGTCTGGCCGGATAACAGAACCTCCAATCTTCCAAATCGCCTGCTGTACCTAGGCCGGCACCATCGTGTGGATGCCGGTCAGGCATGCCCCGAAACATCAACCCTTAGGAGTACTGATTCATGGACACCCCGATCATTGTGGTCGCCACGATTACGCTACAGCCCGGCAGCCGTGAAGTGGCCGAAGCGGCGCTTCGCAAAGCTGTCGCACGAAGCCGCAAGGAACCTGGCTGCGACCAGTACCAGCTGCATGAAGACAGCGAGCGGCCGGACAGGTTGGTCATGATCGAGCGTTGGCGAGACGAGGCGGCGCTACAAGACCATCTTGAAGGGCCGGTCTTTCGAGAGCTGGCCGAAACGCTTGAAGGGCATATCACGCTCGACGTGATGAAGCTGTCGTTGCTGGCTTGAAGCCGTAGCGTCTCGGCCGCCAGAACCGTGGGATGCGATACTGGTTCTGGCAGCTGCTATCTAGCATTGCCGTTCAAGCGATCAGGCCAGGATCAGACGCGAGAGGCGGCAGCTCCTGCTTCAGCGGATCGAGATGACTGCGCAACAGTGCATGCAATTGCTGAACGGCCGGCGAATATTGCTTGCGATGCGGGCACACCAGGTTAAGTGGTGTGGACTCGCCTTGATACTGAGCCAGCACGATCTCCAGCCGTCCCGCCTCGATGTCGTCGTGTACGTCGAGCCAGGATTTGTAGACCAACCCTTCCCCCGCGACCGCCAAGCGTCGCGCGATGTCGGCGTCGTTGCTGTACAGCGGGCCAGTGACTTGTACCGTCTGATCACCTAACCGCCAGCGGTCATGCGCGCGTCCGTTGAGCGAATACAGCAGGCAATGGTGCTGAGCAATATCGGCGGGCGTTTGGGGCCTGCCGTTACGCTCCAAGTAGTGCGGGGCGCCTACCAAAACGCGGCGATTCCAGGGAGCCAGCGCCAAGGCTACCCAACTCGCATCGTCAAACACACCGTAGCGCAGCGCAACGTCCACCGGGTCTCGAAATACGTCGGCCACTTGATCCGATATCAGCAAGCGAAGGCTGAGCGCCGGATGCTGACGACGGAACTCGGAAAGCCACGGCAGCAGTAGGTTACGGCCGAGATCTGACGGCGCGGAGACCTGCAGCAAACCATGCAGCTGAGTGCTTTCCCTGCGCACCCGGTCCTGGCCTTCGCGCAAGGTATCCAGCACCTCGCGGGCAAACGGCAGGTACTGGTCACCTTCGGCAGTCAACCGCAGGCTGCGCGTGGAGCGAGCGAACAGACGGACATCCAGGTCACGCTCGAGGCGCTTGATCGCTGCGGCCACCTGGCCCGGCAGCAGGCCGACCTCGCGGGCGACATTGGAGAAACTGCCCAGCGCGGCTGTGCGCACGAAAAGCTGAAGATCTTCGAACCGAACCATTTTCACACCTGTGGTGAAAGTGCTGGCGGATTTTGAGCCTTTTTCCAGGGGTATGGGAAGACGAAGATGCCCCTACGTTTCGCTTGTACCTGACCTTCAAGGATTGCCCACATGAAAGCTATCGTCTTCACCGAATACGGCCTGCCAATCGACGACCCTCGAGCATTGTTCGATAGTGAGCTGCCAGAACCTACCCCAGCGCCGCACGACCTGCTGGTGCAGGTCAGGGCCATCGCGGTGAACCCGGTCGATACCAAGGTCCGTTCCGGCAAGGGTGCTACCGAACAGCCCAAGGTGCTCGGCTGGGACGCTGTCGGCGTAGTGCGTGCCGTAGGCGCCGACGTGACGCTGTTTCAACCCGGCGATGAAGTCTTCTATGCCGGCGCCATCGACCGTCCAGGCAGCTACAGCGAGCTGCACCTGGTCGACGAACGTATTGTCGGACGCAAGCCGCGCAGCCTGGACGATGCCAGTGCCGCGGCTTTGCCATTGACCTCGATCACTGCCTGGGAATTGCTGTTCGACCGCCTGGGCATCAGCGAGCAGGGTGGAGCAGGACAGAGCCTGCTGATCCTGGGTGCCGGCGGCGGCGTGGGTTCGATCCTGACGCAACTGGCCCGCCAGTTGACCGGCCTGCAGGTGATCGGCACCGCTTCGCGCCCGGAAACCCGGGAATGGGTCAGTGCCCTGGGTGCGCATCATGTGATCAACCACAGCCGGCCGCTGGCCGAGCAGCTAAAGGGCATTGGTATCGAGGCGGTGGATCACGTGATCAGCCTCACCCACACCGACAGCTACCTTGCTCAACTGGTCGAGGTGTTGCGGCCCCAGGGCCATCTGGCACTGATCGACGATCCGGCCGTGCTCGATGTGGTGCCGCTCAAGCGCAAGTCGCTGGCGCTGCACTGGGAGCTGATGTTCACCCGCTCGCTGTACGGGACGGACGACATGATCAAGCAGCATCAGTTGCTCAACCGTGTGGCGAAGCTGATCGACGCCGGTGTGCTTAAGACGACTGTAGGCGAGCATTTCGGCCGCATCGAGGCGGCCAACCTGCGGCGTGCCCATGCACTGATCGAAAGCGGCAAAGCCATGGGCAAGATCGTTCTGGAAGGCTTCTGACTTATCCATGGACCAGCGCCCGCCGCGCGGGCAGGAGACTCATCATGCGCATCGAAAAACGGTTTCGCCACACACTGTTGGCCTTGGCGCTCGCCAGTCCAGTCACCTTCGCCACGCAACTCCAGCCGCTGCCGGCGAGCGCTGCGTCGGCTCGGCCGATTGGGGTGATTGATCAGGTATTTGCATTCCATGACGCCATGCCCACCGGCGTAACCGTCAGCGAGACCGGGCGTATCTTCGTCAACTTCCCGCGCTGGGGCGACGCCGTGCCTTTCACAGTGGGTGAAATTCGAGACGGGAGGGTTCAGCCGTACCCCAATGCAGCCATCAACACCGAAGATCCGGACGACCCGGCCAAGGGATTCATCAGTGTGCAAAGTGTGGTCGCCGACGGCATGGGGCGTATCTGGGTGCTGGACACAGCCGCGCCGGAGTTCGCCACGCCGCGTCCAGGCGGCGCGAAGCTGGTCGCCATCGACCTGGCCAGCAACCGGGTGGTCAAGACCCTGGTCTTTCCACCTGAGGTGATCCTGCCCACCACCTATGTCAACGACATGCGCTTCGACTTCCGGGTGGGCAAGCAAGGCACGGTTTACGTGACCGATTCATCCGTGTCCGGCCCTGGCGGCATCATCGTCATGGATATCGCCAGTGGTAAAGCCAGCCGTCGGTTGAGCGGCGCAGCACAGACCTCTGTCGACCCGGACTTCGTGCCGGTCGTGGAGGGCAGACCGGCGCTACTGACCAAAGGCACCGATGGCAAGCCGAAGGCGCTGGGGGTGGCTTCCGACGGCATCGCTTTATCCGCGGATGGAAAAGACCTCTATTTCTCTCCGTTGTCCAGTCGCCACCTGTACGCCGTGTCAACTGCACTGTTGCGCGACCCAGCTGTGAGCGAGGCACAGCTGCAGGCTGCCGTGCGTAACCTGGGTGAGAAGGGCGCCTCCGATGGCCTCGAGGCGGATGCCGAGGGTGCCGTTTACGCCACCGACTACGAACACAACGGAATTCGCAAGCGCCTGCCTGACGGCACGTGGCAAACCATTGTCCATGACCCGCGGGTGCTCTGGCCGGACACCCTTTCCATCGGCCCGGACGGCTACCTGTATTTCACCGCCAACCAGCTGCATCGCTCACCTGGCTTCAACGGTGGCCAGGACCTGCGTAGCAAGCCCTACAGCCTGTTGCGGGTAAAAATCGATGCAGCGCCGGCACCTACGCACTGAGACGGCCTCCGCCTACGCAGCTGCAATCGGAAAAACGTTGACTTCGGACTGTGCCCGAGACGCGCGTCTGCGGGCGAGGTGAAACCATGAAACCGATCATCCGTCTCGGTTACATCGACCTGAGCTTTCATGCGGCGAGTGCCGCGCTGGTGCAGCGCGTACTTGAACGCCACGACTATGAGGTTCAGGTCAGTGCCGCGCCACATGAAGACATGTTCCGCCGCTATGGTGCCGGCGCTGTCGACATGCTGGCCTCGGCCTGGCTGCCGGCGAGCCATGGAGACTACCTGGCGCCTTATGCCGCGCAAACACGCACGCTCGGCGTACTGTACCGGCCTTACTGCATCTGGGGCGTGCCGGACTATGTTCCCGTCGACGCGGTACAGAGCGTCGCGGATCTCCTTCGCCCCGAGGTCGCTACACGAATGACGCGGCTGATCCAGGGCATCAATCCCGGCGCCGGCATCAGCCGCTTCTCCAGGGCGATTGTCCAGCAATACGGCCTCGATCGGCTCGGATATCACTTCGAGAACGGTACTCAGGCCGATTGCTTCGTGCGCTACGAACAAGCCCATGCACGGCGCGAATGGTGCGTCGTGCCACTCTGGCATCCGCAGTTCCTGCATCACTCACACCGCATTCGCCCCTTGGACGAACCCCTGGGGCTGCTCGGTGGCCAGGATGACGCAACGCTGATCGTGAGCGAGCCATTTGCCCGCGATATGCCCGCGGCATTGCTCGAGGAACTGAACCGCCTCAGTCCAGGCAACGAAGTCATTAGCGAACTTGATCACTCGATCTGCCGCGATGGGATGTCAGCGCTGCAAGCCGCCGACGCGTGGCTGGCTCGCAGCGTTGCCCTTTGAAAACACTATCTGACAGGAGAAACCACCAATGGAACTCGCCAGCCTCGCCAAACGTCGCTATACCACCAAGGCTTTTGACGCCAGCCGCAAGATTCCGCAGGCGTCCATCGACGCGTTGCTTGAACAACTGCGCCACAGTCCGTCCTCGGTGAACTCGCAACCCTGGCACTTCGTCATTGCATCTACCGACGAAGGCAAGGCGCGAATCGCCAAGGGAACCGAGGGTAGCTTTGCCTACAACGCACCCAAGGTCCTCAAGGCTTCGCATGTGATCGTGTTGTGCAGCCGTAACGACATGACCGAGGAACACCTGCAGGCGCTGCTAGATCAGGAAGCGCGTGATGGCCGTTTCCATAGCGAGGATGCCAGGGTCGGGCAGGACAATGCCCGCCGCGGTTACGTAGCACTGCACCGCTATGACCAGAAGGACCTGCAGCATTGGATGGAAAAGCAGACCTATCTTGCGCTGGGGACCCTGCTGCTGGGTGCTGCCGCGCTTGGTCTGGACGCTACGCCAATGGAAGGCTTCGATTTCAAGAAGCTCGATGAGGAGCTGGGGCTGCGGGCACAGGGCCTTACCAGTTTGGTGCTGGTCGCGCTTGGCTATCGTGACGAAACCGATTTCAATGCCGGTCTACCAAAGTCGCGTCTGCCAGCGGAGCAGGTTTTCACTCATATTTAAGAAACAGGCCCCCCTAAATCGACGAGCAAGCGGGCGCCACTCGGCTTCCTGATGGCAGGGTTTCGCCAGCGGCTTCTTTTGTGAAGCAACGAGCAGCCGCTACGACAGGGCTTGATCGATCCAAGCAACCCTGGATGGTACCGATCAGCCCTATGGAAACGCCGGGGGGAGCGGCGCGCGAAGCGGCGATGATGAGGGGCCGCCTCGCGATGCCCTATAGGCGACGCTTGCGCTCATCGATTCACATCTACCACCACGCGACCGCGAACCTTGCCATTAAGTAACTGTTCGACGACCGGCATGGCCTCGCTCAGGCCAATCTCATGGGTGATCTGATCGAGTAGCGAGAGGTCCAGGTCAGTGCAAAGACGCTCCCAGGCCTCGACACGCTCCTTGTAGGAACGGGTGACGCTGTTGATGCCAAGCAGACTTACACCGCGCAAGATGAAGGGCGCCACCGTTGCTGGGAATTCCATCCCTTGAGCTAGGCCGCAAGCAGCAACGACCCCATCAGCGTGCGTACCGGCGCATACGTTAGCAAGCGTATGGCTACCGACCGAGTCGATTGCCGCGGCCCATCGCTCTTTCGCAAGGGCTCGCCCGGGATTGGACAGCTCGTTGCGATCGATGACGGTAGCTGCGCCTAAGCGCTTGAGATATTCCGTTTCGCCGATTCGGCCTGTCGCGGCGATCACCTGGTAGCCTCGGCGCGCCAGCAGCGCAATGGCGAAGCTGCCAACACCGCCATTGGCCCCCGTTACGAGTACCTCGCCACGCGCCGGCGTCAGGCCATGACGCTCGAGGGCTAACAGACAAAGCATCGCTGTATAGCCTGCAGTTCCTATTGCCATGGCCTGGCGTTCGCTCAAACCCTTCGGCAGCGGGATCAACCAATCCCCCCGCAGCCTGGCTTTCTGGGCCAATCCTCCCCAGTGGCTTTCACCTACGCCCCATCCGTTTAGCAAAACTCGGTCACCAACCTGATAGTGCGGGTGATTGCTGGCTTCAACCGTTCCGGCCAGGTCAATCCCCGGGATCATCGGGAATTGGCGGACGACCGGGCTCTTGCCGCTGATAGCCAAGCCGTCCTTGTAGTTGAGCGTGCTGTAGCTCACGCGGACGGTAACATCGCCAGCCGGGAGCTGCTCGTCATGCAGGTCAGCTAACTGGGCTTGGTATCCGTCTGTATTCTTCTCAATAAGAATCGCCTTGAACATCTTCACCTCCTATTTAGACCGATCGTCTATTAATTCCCAAAAAATTTAACGGCCAATCGCCGCAAAGAATCCTTCGCTGAAGATTTCCAGCGGGCGCACATCGCGGCTCAATTTGCTGCGAAGCACTGCGCCTTCCCAGCCAATCCAAAAAAAAGCGGCTAGAGAATCGCAGTCGCTATCGCTGTCTATCTGTCCTTGGCTCGCGGCTTCACGCAGACAGCAAGCCAGACGTTCCTGCCAATCAATCAGCGTATGCTCCAGAGCCAGACGGAAGCTCTCAGGCAAGGCCATGATCTCCTGTCCAAGGTTGCCCACCAGGCAACCGCGGCGGAATTCGTACTTAGCCATACCCTCCTTGGCATCCTCGACGAAGTTTCGTATGCGCTGGAGCGGTGGGTCCGCCTCGTTGAGCAGCAGGAGATCCAGTTTCCGGGCAAAGCGGCTTGCATAGCGGTCCAGTACCGCCTGTCCAAAGGCTTCTTTACTATTGAAGTAGTGATAGAACGAGCCCTTGGGAACATTGATCCGCTTCAACACGCTGTCGATACCTGTCGCCGCAAAGCCCTGCTCGCTCAACACTTCCATCCCGCACCGAAGCAGCGCGTCGTGGGTGTCTTCACGCTCACGAGGAACCTTTGGGGGACGGCCGCGACGGGCTACTGGTTTTGCACTAGTCATGGCAGCATAATAGACCGATCGTCTCAAATATCAAGACAGCAACAACTGGGTGCTCAAATGTGCAAGGGGCTTCACGGGAGTATTGCGCAGCCGAAACTGTTCGCCTGAATCGCCCCTAGTTTCGTAGACACCTCCAGGCCTCATAATACGGCCCACTAGGAGGTGCCATGAGCAACCCGCGTTATCCCGAAGAATTCAAGATTGAAGCGGTCAAGCACATCACTGAACGCGGCTTGCGCGTTGCCGATGTAGCAGAGCGTCTAGGCGTGTCCGCGCACAGCCTGTACGCCTGGGTAAAGCGCTACAGCAAACCCCAAGTACAGCGGCAGCAGGTAGATGATCAGCAGGCTGAGCTGCGTCGCTTGCGCGCGGAACTCAAGCGGGTGACCGAAGAGCGAGACATTCTAAAAAAGGCCGCCGCGTACTTTGCCAAGGAGTCAGGCTGAAGTACGCCTTCATCAGCAAACTGTCGGTGGAGTACCCGGTGCGGCGTCTCTGCCAGACCCTCAAGGTGCATCCCAGCGGTTACTACGCCTGGCTGGTCGAGCCGAAATCGGTACGCGCCAAGGAAGATCAACGCCTGCTCGGATTGATCAAGCATGCCTGGTTGGAAAGCGGCGGGGTCTACGGCTACCGCAAGATCCACGACGACCTGCGTGAGCTGGGCGAGCCCTGTGGCCGGCACCGTGTGGCTCGCCTGATGAGGAGAGAGGGGCTGCGCTCGCAGACCGGTTATCGCCGGCGCCCCGGGTACTACGGTGGCAAGCCGCCAGTGGCCTCGCCCAACCGTCTAGAGCGGCAGTTCAATGTCAGTGAACCGAACAAGGTCTGGGTCACCGACATCACTTACATCCGCACGTATGAGGGCTGGTTGTACTTGGCAGTGGTTCTGGATCTGTTTTCTCGCCAAGTGATCGGCTGGTCGATGAAGCCTCGGATGTGCAGCGACCTGGCCATTGATGCGTTGCTGATGGCTGTGTGGCGGCGCAAGCCCAAGCAGGAAGTGATGATCCATTCCGACCAGGGCAGCCAGTTCAGCAGCTCGGACTGGCAGAGTTTCCTCAAGGCCAACAACCTGATCAGCAGCATGAGTCGACGCGGTAACTGTCACGACAACGCGGTCGCGGAAAGCTTTTTCTAGTTGCTGAAGCGGGAACGCATCCGACGGAAAACCTACGGAACCCGCGAAGAAGCCCGCAGTGATGTGTTCGATTACATCGAGATGTTCTATAACCCCAAGCGCCGGCACAGCAGCGCTATGCAGCTATCGCCAGTGGAGTTTGAAAAGCGCTATTTCCAGAGCTTGGAGAGTGTCTAGGAAAGCTGGGGCGATTCACTTTGGCAAGGTTTCCGGTCCTCAAAGCCAGCAACGGATCGCGGGAATTATCTGCAATTATCTCGACATAGATAATTGGTCGATTGTTAACCAGTCGCCCTATCCCGGCGGTCACAGCAGCCTCAACCATCAAACGCCTCCTTGTCATGGACAGCACTCGGAGAAAGCGGCACATTGCCATACTGTCAAAGCACTCAATTCGGAAGCTCCGATCGTGCTGACTATGCTGCATCAGGTTCAAACGGGTAGCGCCTTGCGCACTCAAGGTATGGAAACTTTGGTCGTGAGGACTTCAAATGATTAGTCGGGGTTCAGAGTGGCATCGGTGGGAACCACATATTCATGCTCCTGGCACCGTGCTCAACAATCAGTTTGGATCTGCAAATCCGTGGGGAGAGTATCTCTCGAGCCTCGAGAAACTAACGCCACAGATCGAAGCCATTGCCGTAACTGACTACTACGTTACGGACACCTACGAAGAGTTTCTCAGGCACAAAGCCGCAGGCCGATTGCCAGGCGTGAAGCTAATTTTCCCCAACATCGAGCTGCGCCTCGATGTAGCTGCAAAGTCGGGGTTCGTGAACATCCACCTCTTGGTAAGCCCGGAAGACCCGGAGCATTTGTCTGAGGTCAAACGCCTCCTCAAGCGGCTTCAGTTTCCAGCATTCAATGACAACTTTGACTGCACACGCGAAGAGCTGATCAAGCTCGGCAAGCGTGCTGACCAGTCAATCATTGATGATGAGGCGGCTCTACGGCACGGCGCAACGCAGTTCAAAGTCAATTTCAACCTGCTGCGAAAGGTCTTTCACGAGAGTGAATGGGCAAAGAAAAATATCCTGATCGCGGTAGCCGGTGGGTCTGGTGATGGTACGTCCGGATTGCGCCAGGCTGCCGATGCAACGGTTCGCCAGGAAATCGAGAAGTTCGCCCACATCATTTTCTCGAGCAGTCTGTCTCAGCGAGAGTTCTGGCTTGGCCTGCGGCCTGGTATGACTGCAGCTGACTTGCGCAGTCGATATGACGGTTGTAAGCCTTGTTTGCATGGGAGTGACTCCCATAACCAACAATCCGTGGGGCAGCCTGTCGACAATCGTTTTTCGTGGATCAAAGGAGGGCTGGAGTTCGACTCGCTTCGCCAGGCCTGCATTGATCCCGAAGGTCGGGCCTATGTTGGAGAAGTGCCACCCCGTACGGCAATGCCTTCCCAAGTCATCTCTCACGTCAGGATCGATGATGCGGACTGGCTAACAACGCCGGACATACCTCTGAACCCAGGCTTAGTAGCAATCATTGGCGCGCGTGGCTCAGGTAAGACCGCCTTGGCAGACATAATCGCCGCAGGTTGTGAGGCGATTTCGCCATTCGGATGGAGTGCTGATGAAGCTATCAGCCCATCATTCCTTGCCCGTGCACGCCAGCTGCTTGGCGATGCTTCAACGACGCTATCCTGGGGCGGTGGAGCAGAGATTACGCGCTCCCTCGATGGCAGGGATGCGAATGGGCATTTGTCATTTCCTCGGGCGCGCTATTTGTCTCAGCAGTTCGTCGAGGAGCTTTGCTCGGCTAAAGGTGTTTCTGATGGTCTTGTAGAGGAGATCGAGCGAGTCATTTTTGATTCGCACTCGCCGGATGATCGCGACGGTGCCATTGATTTCGCAGAGCTTCGAGATCAGCTCACTGCACGATTCCAACAGGCTCGTGAGCGCGAAGCCGGCGCGCTAGAAGACATCTCAAGTCGAATTGCTACCGAGCTTGAAAAGGAAGGCCTCGTAGCCGCGCTGACTACCCAAGTCGCTCAGAAGAAGAAGCTGATCGCAGATTACAACGCTGACCTGGCAAAGCTGGTCGTCAAAGGCACTGAGGCCCACGTTAATCGCCACACCGAACTCAGCCAGGTGGCTCAAAGCCTTCGCTCCAAGATTCAATCCTTCGGCAACCAGCGTCGGACCTATGAAGCGCTGCAGGATGAAGTTCGAAGCATGCGCGCGACGCGTGCACCAGAAATGCTTCGCCAAGCTCGTGAGCGTCATTCGAACAGCGGACTAAGCGACCAGCAGTGGGACGATTTTTTGCTGGTGTATAAGGGCGACGTCGATGAGGGCCTCGCGTCATACATCAAGTGGGCCGACGGAGAAGTCCGTAAATTAAATGGCATCGCACCACCGCTTGGCGATCCGAATGTCCCTCTTATCGATGGGGCTACCGATCTCTCTAAGCTACCACTAGCGCCCATCGCAGCTGAGATGACACGCCTTGAGGCACTGTTCAGTGCTGACAAGATCGTGCGGGATCAGTACACGACGCTAGCAGCACGGATCGCGCAGGAAAACACTGCACTTCAGGTACTCGAGTCACGTCTCGCTGATGCAGTTGGAGCCGAGGCCCGTCGCAAGGCCTTGCAAGCCGAGCGTAATGACACGTACGGACGCGTTTTCGACGCCATTATTAACGAGCAGAACGCGTTGGCCAGCTTGTATGAACCATTAATGGCCCGGCTCGCAGCATCTTCCGGCACCCTCAAAAAACTCAGCTTCTCGGTTCGCCGCATAGCCGATGTTGAAAGCTGGGGAACAATCGCCGAGGAGGAACTGCTTGATCGGCGGAAGGCTGGTCCATTTTATGGCCGCGGCTCACTAATCAAAGCAGCCATCCAAGAACTAAAGGCAGCGTGGGAAACCGGCTCGGCACCGGAAGTGCAGGAAGCGATGACCTCCTTCATGGAAAAGTACAGCAAGGATCTGCTAACACATGCGCCTTATGTACAGTCCCAGCAAACTGAGTTTCGTGCCTGGTCGAAGCAGTTTGCACATTGGCTTTTTGGAACCGATCACCTGACCGTTCGCTATGAAATTTCCTACGACGGCGTCGATATTCGAAAGCTCTCTCCTGGAACGCGGGGCATCGTCCTTTTGCTCCTGTATCTAGCACTAGATGATGCGGACGATCGTCCCCTGATCATCGACCAGCCTGAAGAAAACTTAGACCCCAAGTCGGTGTTCGATGAGTTGGTGTCGCTTTTCATTGCAGCGAAGGCAAAGCGTCAGGTGATCATGGTCACCCACAACGCAAACTTGGTCATTAATACTGATGCCGATCAAATCATTGTGGCCGCGTCAGGCCCCAATGTAGATGGTGGCCTGCCTCCGATCACCTACATATCAGGTGGGCTAGAAAACGAGGAGATTCGGCAATCTGTTTGCGAAATCCTCGAAGGAGGCACGACAGCTTTCCAGGAGCGAGCAAGAAGGCTAAGGGTTCGACTCGACAGATAAAGTCAGCCGAGAGCAGCATCATTAGGAGTTCCGATGAGCACACCCATCACGTTAACCGTGGGCGACATCGAGCTCACCTACAACACGACCTATATGGGCATTGACCATGGGATGCTCTTCCAAGAGTTAGATCGTAAGTGTCGACGCCATAAATACATCAATTATGAGTACTACGAGCAACACCCTGACGAGGACGTCTCCCAGAGTGAAATGTGCTTTTGTCGTCCGCTTAGGTCGCTCATTCCAAGACTCGAACTGCTTGGTTATACGCTCCCAGCGGTAAAGGCCGAATATGATCGCCTCGCAATGCAGGATCACGAGCAGCGACTGGATACGGAAGCCCCTGAGCGAACTGACACATCTGGGCTGCTGGATTTCGATCAGTTCGTAGCCTTCATACGAACCTATGCCGTGAGCAAACTTAGCGACGAGTACAACGCTGACTACGACGAGGAGCACAGGGCAAAACGCGGTTTTTTCTCGCACGAGGCCGCCATAGAGCAACTGCCGGCAGGCGCTCTGTATCGAGAGACTGGCGGGTACTCCGAGCGAAGTCATTTTGGCAACCTGCTAGGGTTTCTCAGCCCCTATTCAACGCTGAGAGTTCTTGCCGAAAATCCAGAAAATTTAGACCTTGAGGTCGTCTGGGACTACGGTAAATTCGTTAGCGCAGGCTGGGCGCAGAACAGTGATTTTGTTGCCGGCGCACGTCGCACCCAAACGTACTTAATTGCAACGGAAGGATCATCTGACACCCACATCCTGAAGCGAGCAATCGCGCTCCTTCTCCCTGAGGTTCAGGACTTCTTCAAGTTCATGGAAGTGGCAGATCGGCACCCTTTCTCTGGCACGGGCAACCTGGCCAAATTCGCGGAAGGGCTCGTCAAAATCGACGTCCACAATCGAGTCGTTTTTCTCTTTGACAACGACGCAGAAGGTCACGATGCGTTCCGCAGCCTGCAGCGCTTCAACTTCCCCGTGAACATGTGCGCGATGGTCCTTCCTGACCTAGAGGAGCTGCGCAGTTTTCCCGCACGAGGCCCTGATGGGGTATCCAACGCTGATCTCAATGGTCGAGCTGCGGCGATCGAATGCTATTTGGATCTGCGACTGAAAGACCGCAATCCACCGCAAGTGACTTGGACGAACTACAAAGAGAAATTGGATGTCTATCAAGGCTCACTTGACTTCAAGGAAAGCTATGCCGATGCGTTCTACAAAGCGAGTGCAGAGGCTATCGCCGCCAATGAGTACGACGTGAGCAAGCTACGAATCGTGCTAGGTGCTCTTTTACGACAGTGCAGTCAGATGGCTGAACAAATGCACTCTGTGGAATAGCACGCAGAGCTCTAGCCGTATGGCCTGCAGGCATTGATGGCAGCCCCATTCAGGGCTGCCTGGTGAAGTCAGATTACGCGCTTGATGCTGATGTAATCGCCCTGAGTGCGCAGGGTAACTGTCACCGGTTTGCTAGTTCGATTGCGCCAGAACCAACCGTGCTTGCCATCGAATGCAGCCTCCAGAACACCCGAGTCTTCCGCGGTTGAACGTCCTTTCCCATAGCCGTGGTAGAAGTCGCGCGGCGCGTTGTAAGGATCGCCGTGGGTGTCGTAGTTAACGACGCCGCCATTGGCAGTCCAGAGGTAGTTCACCTTGGCTCCCTGCTTCATTTCCAGCTTCACTTCGGCGCCCTGGTTCGGGCTCAAGGTGATGCTCATTTCATGCTGCAGACCAGCTGCCTGCTCAGGCGCAGTCGGTTGCTCTGGAGCGGGAATGACCTCGACAGGAGCTGATGGGGAAGTTGCCGGGGCGGTAGGTGCTACGGCGATAGCTTCAGCTGGCGGCGGAGTTGGAGTCTGAGCTGCGACCTCATCGGCGCGGGCCTCGTCAGCCAGCTGGATCTTCACCTCACCCATCTGGGTGAGTCCAAGTGCTCGGCCCACGCCAGTGGGGTCGATCGCATATTCCGAAGGCATTACCACAGTAACCAGAAGCACGCAGGCAATGATTGCCGCGATGATCGTGGAGCGCAGTAGCTGTGCTGTCGAGGGGAGTTCGTTAAGGGTCGGAAGCTTGGTATTGAACATAGAAAGAATTCCTTACTGAGAGACGATCAGGCCGGTGATCTGGTAGCCCATGAGCAAGAAGCCGGCGCTCATCATGGCGACGTTGGCGGTATAGGCGTGGCGCCAGAAGCTGGCGGTACGTCGCCAGTAGCCCATCAGAATTAGAATGCCGCCGAGAGCCAGTAGCTGGCCGATCTCGACACCTACGTTGAAGGCAATCAGGTTGGCGATCAGGCCGTCAGAAGAGATCTCGAACTCCTGGATCTTGGTAGCCAGACCGAAGCCATGAAGCAGGCCGAAGATCAGCGTTGCTGCGCGGGTGTCGGGTTGATAGCCAAACCAGCGCTGGAAGGCGCCGAGGTTATCCAGGGCCTTGTAGACGACCGAAAAGCCGATGATGGCGTCGATCACATAAGAGCTGATGCTGATGTTGCTCAGCACCCCAAAGAGCAGGGTGATGGAGTGACCAAGCGCGAACAGCGTGACGTACAGCCCTACGTCCTTCAGGCGGTAGAGGAAGAAGATCACACCGAACAGGAACAGCAGGTGGTCGTAGCCGGTGATCATGTGTTTGGCGCCCATATAGATGAAGGGCATCAACATCACGCCGGTACTTTCCTGGATGAAGCCCTTGTCTCCTTCGGGCACACCGTGGGCCAGCGCCTCAGGCATGACTGCCATCAGTAGAGCGATGGCAAGCAGGGGCAGAAAAAGCGGTCGACGCAGGCGTGCGATCAGCGCCGTTGCCCCGCTCAGGGGAAGCGAATTCATAACGATTTCCTAGGTTGTAGTGGTCTGGGCCGCAAGGCGGCCGGTTTCAGAACACAACCTAGAGCGTGGTGGCCGTTCGATCAGGTAGATCGGCACTTCAGGGACAGTTGCCCGCAACGCGTTGGGAGGGGTTTCCCGCTCGGGGCGTGACAGCAGTGTCAGCGCCGACCCGAGATAAGGGATCTCATGGCTATGGTCAGCCGCATGTTTGTGGCTCGGGAACGCCGGCGCGTCCACATCATGGGAATGACCATGGGGCACAGCGCCAGAGTAATCACCCGGTATCAGCGGAGTCTTGATGGCGGCCAGCGAATGCCCTACCCAGGCCAATAGCAAGGCCAGTATCAATGCGATAACGGGTTTCTTCGAGGCGCTACGACTAGCCATTTTTCTATGTCTTGCATCTCGCGATGAGCGAATAGGGTCGTTTGACCGTATCCCCCCCAGGGGGATAGGATGCGAGCGTAAATCATCGAGACATAGGACTCAAGGCATGAGCGATCACGAGCACAGCCATGGCCATCGGCACCAGAGCCACAGCGATGTCGTGAAGCGCCTGAAACGCGCTGAGGGTCATCTGCGCAGCATCATCACCATGATCGAGGATGGTCGTGAGTGCGTTGATATCGCGCAGCAGCTGCATGCCGTTGAGAAGGCCGTGTGCCAGGCCAAGCGCACCCTGATTCAAGATCACATCGATCACTGTCTGGAGCACACGATGGACGCTCTCGCCACTGGCGAGCGCACCTCCCTTGAAGACTTCAAGCAGATCACGAAGTACCTGTAGGTCTCCCTATGTCGAGCTTTGCCGAATTACTGCAGCAGGGTGCGTCCCACGCTTGGCTGTACTTCCCCAGCGCTATCCTCCTGGGGGCATTGCATGGCCTGGAGCCGGGCCACTCGAAGACCATGATGGCGGCCTTCATCGTCGCCATCCGGGGCACCGTAAAGCAGGCAATCCTGCTGGGTTTGGCAGCGACAATCTCGCACACAGCAGTGGTCTGGCTGGTGGCCATGGGTGGCATGTATCTGGGCCAGAACCTGAATGCCGAAACGACAGAGCCGTACTTCCAGCTCGCTTCTGCCGCGATCATCATCACCATCGCGTTGTGGATGCTCTGGCGCACCTGGCGTGGGGAGCAGATGTGGCGTTTCGAAGAAGGTGATCACGCGCATGATCACCATCACGATGAGACCCGCCGAATCGATACCGGACACGGGCGCATCGAGCTTTCGATCTTTGAAGAAGGTGTTCCCCCGCGCTGGCGCTTGCGCACCCTGAGTGGCCATTCCTGGCCGGCAGAGGACGTGAGCCTGTCGACGACACGCCCAGACGGAACAGCTCAGCTATTCCGCTTTGTGCAGTGCGGCGAATACCTGGAGTCGGAGTCAGAGATCCCCGAACCCCATCAGTTCACCGCGCGCCTGAGCCTTGGTCACGTGGGCCATTCGCACGATTACGACCTCGATTTCCATGAGCACGACCACGGCCACGACCATTCCGATCTGCAGGGCCTGGAGCTGTCGGTGGAGGGGTATCAGGATGCTCATGAGCGAGCCCACGCCAACGACATCCGCAACCGCTTCAATAACCGCAACGTCACCACTGGGCAGATCATCCTATTCGGCCTGACCGGGGGACTGATCCCTTGTCCCGCCGCAATCACGGTGTTGTTGCTGTGCCTGCAGGTGAAGGAAGTCGCACTCGGGGCTGTTCTGGTGCTGTGCTTTAGTGTCGGTCTGGCGCTGACGCTGGTGTCCGTCGGCGCAGCTGCCGCAGTAGGCGCTCGCCAGGCCTCTAATCGTTGGCCATGGCTGGGGGCAGTCGCGCGTCGCGCGCCCTACCTCTCGAGCGTGCTCATCATTGGTGTCGGTATCTATGTCGGCGTTCATGGCTGGATCGGTCTGACCGCCTAAATGTGGGAGCTATCAGGCTACCTGGGCCTATTCCTCGCGGCCTTCAGTGCCGCGACTTTGATCCCTGCACAGTCCGAGGCAGTGCTCACCGGCCTGCTGATAAGTGGCAACTACTCGGTGGTCATGCTGTTGGTGGTGGCTACAGCAGGAAACGTTCTGGGTTCCGCGCTCAACTGGCTGCTCGGTCTCTACATTGAGCGTTACCGGCACAAGCGCTGGTTTCCAGTCAGTGACGACAAGCTGGCCCGCGCGCAGCGGGCCTACCACCGCTACGGTCGTTGGTCACTGCTGCTGAGCTGGGTGCCGATCATTGGCGACCCGCTGACCCTGATTGCCGGCGTCATGCGCGAACCCTTTTGGAGCTTCTTATTGATCGTGCTGCTGGCCAAGGCTGCTCGATACTTGGTGCTCACCGTGGTGACCCTCGGGATCATGGGGTAATGCGCTCGACCAGCCTGGATCTCGTCAAATGGCTCGCCATGCTGACGATGGTCATAGACCACCTGCGCTATCTCTGGCCTGAAGAGACAGCCTGGCTGTTCGTGGTTGGACGCTTCGCCTTCCCACTGTTCTGCGTGGGTATTGCCGCCAACGTGTCACGTTCACGCCCAGGAGATCTGTACAGCGATAACAACTTTCGTTATCTGAGCTGGCTACTGGCTTTTAGCCTCATATCCGAGCTGCCGTATCGGGCGTTGTCCGAGATGAGCAATACGCTGAATGTCATGCCGACACTGATGTTGGGGCTCATAGTTGCTTGGAGTGTCCATCACAGCGATCGTGCAGGCTTGATGCTGGGGCTATTCACGTTGACCGTTGCGACAGTGCTTCATGATCGGCTGATGTACGGCGCGTTTGGAGTCCTGCTGCCGGCCACCATGGTGTTAGCAGTGCAGCGCCCCGGGGTCACCTGGCTCATACCCGCAGTCATCAGCGTGTTGGCCAATAGCCGTGACGGTTGGATCGGAGCTGGTCCCTTTGGCACCTGGTGGGCCATGGCCACGACCTTTGCGGCTCCGCTGGTTGGCCTGTGGCTATTGCGCCAGAAAATCACCCAACACATATGGCCAGTGGGGCGCTGGGGTTACTACTTCTACCCCGGCCATCTAGCGGTGCTGGCGTTGTTTCGTGCGGCTCTCTGACCGGTCGATCAAAATCCCCTTGCTCAATGCAGGCCTTTTGCCATAATCCGGAGTGTGACCTAGATCACATATAAGAGCCAATCGAAACGGAGTTTGAACATGAAGAAGCTTTCTGCCGCCCTGATCGCCACCGTGATTGCCCTGTCCTCTGCTGTCGCAGTTGCCCATAGCGGAGGCACCGACTCGAAGGGCTGCCATACCAACCACTCCACGGGCGAGTACCACTGCCATTGATTTAGGCAGTGCTGGCCGCCTCTCGTGAGGCGGCCAGAACCAGATGGCTAGACCAAATCGCACACCGGCTGCTTGGCTTCACGCCAACCTGCAAAGCCGTCGACGAGATACCGCGCATCCAGTCCCATTGCCCAGAGAGTAGCGGCACACCCCTGGCTGATCTCATGCCCATGAGCGCAGTAAAGAATCACGGGGCGATCCCGTGGCACTTGATCCTTCCAAGAGAAAAGCTGTTCGGGGTCATACCATTTCGCCTCAGCGATCTGTGCTCCGTCAGCGTTGCGTGCGATAGCTCGGCGCACATCGAGTAACTCAAAGCAGCGACCTGAAGCCTGCCACTCAGCGAGCTCGCGAATCGATATGCGCTCCATAACCTCTCCCTAACGCAACAGGTGGATAGCCAAACCCACAAGAGCACATCCCACCAACACCTGGATGACTCCACGCTTGAAGCGGAAAAGTGCGACTGCGGCACCGACAGCGATCAACGCCGAGAGCCAATCGAAGCTGCCAGCAAAACCCTCAGGCCACAGCACGTGATAGCCGAAGAACAGCGCCAGGTTGAGGATGACGCCAACCACCGCAGCAGTAATGCCGGTCAGCGGCGCGGTGAACTTCAGTTCGTTGTGGGTGGATTCCACCAGCGGCCCGCCGGCGAGGATGAACAGGAACGAGGGCAGGAAGGTAAACCAGGTGACGAGGCTGGCTGCTACAGCGCCGGCAAGGAATGCCTGTTCTGGCCCGAAGACCTGATGCACATAGGCACCAACGAAGCCCACGAAGGCCACCACCATGATCAGCGGCCCTGGGGTGGTCTCGCCCAGCGCCAGGCCATCGATCATCTGGGTGGGGGTCAGCCAGCCGTAATGGCCTACCGCGCCCTGATAGACATACGGCAATACCGCATAGGCGCCGCCGAAGGTGAGTAGAGCAGCCTTGGTGAAGAACCAGCCCATTTGAGTCAGGGTGCCCTCCCAACCATATAGGGCGGTCAGTAGCCCCATCGGCAAGGCCCACAGCACAGCTCCTACGGCGACCAACAGAGCCAAGCGCGACCAGCGGAAGCGCGCATGCGCCGGCGGTGGCGTGTCATCGTCGATCAATGCCGGCCCATAGGACTGTTTGGATGCCCCATGCCCACCACCGACGCTGAACTTGTCCGGGGCATAGCGTCCGCCCAGGTAGCCAATCATGGCCGCCCCTAGAACGATCAGCGGGAACGGGATATTGAGGGCGAAGATCGCCACGAAGGAGGCAGCAGCGATCGCCCACAACCAGTTGTTTTTCAGCGCGCGTGAACCGATACGGTGGGCAGCCTGAACAACGATGGCGGTGACGGCGGGTTTGATGCCGTAAAACAATCCCGCCACCACCGGCACTTCGCCGAAAGCGATGTAGACCCAGGACAGGGCGATCAGGATGAACAGTGAGGGCAGCACAAACAGTACGCCGGCGATCACCCCACCCCAAGTGCGATGCATGAGCCAGCCGATATAGGTGGCCAGTTGCTGAGCCTCCGGGCCTGGCAGGAGCATGCAGTAGTTCAACGCATGCAGGAAACGGCGCTCCGAGATCCAGCGCCGCCGCTCCACCAGCTCCTGGTGCATGATCGAGATCTGCCCGGCTGGGCCACCGAAGCTGATGAAACCGAGTTTCAGCCAGAACAGAAATGCCTCGAGTAGGCCAATTTTTTCTACCCTGTCCTGGTCTTGCTCTGTCGCTTGCATGGCTGTCTCACTCATCACTCTGTCCTTCCTTGCCGAATGCAGCCAGCAGCCCATCGAAGATGGCGCAGGCCGCAGCCAATAACTGATCGTCGTTTTCGATGCTGGCTCGCAGTCCGGCCAGTACGCGCTCTACACCCGTTGCTTCTGTGGGTTGCGCGCCCCCCACGTCCAGGTAGTGAACTAGAGCCCCTACGCGCTGAAGCCCTGGAGCCTCCAGCCCGAAGCTGGCCTGCAGGGTTTCGAAGGTGACCTTGTTGCCGACATGGCTGAACTGGGCACCATCGAAATCGAACCCAAGTGCTTCCGCAGGGCACGCATCAAGAGAGGGAAGCCAGAGGATGCTGGCACCTGGATCGATGAAGCGGCGGATCAGCCAGGCGCTGGCCAGGCGGTCCACCCAGGGGCGCTGGCGAGTCGCCCAGGTTCGCCCTTGGTAGTCCCGCGGGTCGAGTTGCTCGATGATTTGCTCGTGGCTGGTGGGCTCATCCTTGGAAAGCGCGCGGTTGATGGCCACTTCGAGGTCACGCAGCAGCGCGTCTGCCTGTTGCAGAGCTGCGCCCGGAAAGAAGTCGATGGCTTGGATCTGCGCGAACGACTTGCGCAGCTTGCGGGCCTGGCGAGCAGTCGCCAGTGCGTTCTCGGGCGTCAGCTGGGCCAGTTGGGGCTCAACCTCCGAGCGCAACCTGGTGTAGTCGTCGCCACGGTCAAAGAGAGGTATGAAGCGCTCACCCTGGGGATCAGTGACCGGCAGGAGCGACGCCGAGCCACCACTATCCAGCACGTCACGCTCGACGGACTCCAGTACCTCACGACTAGCCGAGCCATCCGGCAATAGGTACACGCCGTCGCGAAGAACGGCAGCTCCTGCACTCTTCAGCGTCCGCCAAGCCCGCATTCGCTCGGCGGCATTTGCCGTAGGCAGTGCCATCACGAGACATAGCCAATTAATCAATGTAGCGATCTCACCAAATATGTTCGATCTCTACATTACTCTGCGGCTGCTCTATTTGGAACTGCGATATGGGCTCTGCAGCGTCAGTGACTGCTTATCTCCGGGCACCGGCAAAGCGAACTGTCGGTGTGGTGCGAATGACTGTCGGAGGGATGCGAATAGGTGTCGGTGGCGTGCGAATGGCTGCCGGAGGGATGCGAATAGGTGTCGGGGCGTGCGAATGGCTGTCGGAGGATGCGAATAGGTGTCGATGTGTGCGAAAGGCTGTCGATTTTGAAAAACGCGTTGTGTCGGTTTTGCGTGCGAATCAGTGTTGGTTAGGCATGCGAATTAGTGTCGGAACCAATGCGAATACTCACATGGGAAACTGCTTTGTGTGTCTCAGTCTACCGTTTGGGCACGGAGGGAGAAAACTAAGGACCGACCTATTTCGCGAGTGATCCAGTCATCGAGAGGCTGGCAGGGATAGCGCTGCGGAGTGTTTGTCAGCCAGAGATGTGCGTACTTTCCTGACATATGAAGTGGTGGGTTCGCAGAATGGGAGGTGACCAAGCGGCGGCCGTTGCATAGAAACGTCGCGCATCCCGTAGAGGAAGCGGACGTGAGCAGGCTTCTTCCGCTTTAGCAGAGGTAGCCATGCATAGCATCGAAATTCGAGCTAGCCATTTACCTGCGGCAAATGAAGAAAGCTGCCTTTTTTGACAACAATGGCAGCCGCTTCGCGAAGGCAGTTGATCATTTTGGTCTTATTGCTCGGTCTCGCTCCACATTCGTTTCGCTTACCTGCAAACGCCCAAAATGCTCAACTGCCCCATACTTGAAGATTTCAAGTATGGGGCGCGGGGGCATACTTGAAGGAACGCTTCGCTGCTTCAAGTATGCCCCCGCAATTTTGTTGTCAAATCATAGCCGCCAGGCGTTGCCTGGCCGAAATGGCGATTGTGCACAGACGTGAGCTGCGCCATTCGCGGGCGCTGCCGCCCCGGCCTCAATCATAAGCCCGATCACCGCGGCACACTTGTCTTACGACCGCCATGTCACATGACTCGAGTGCTGCAGTCTCGCCGTGTCACTCGTAGGGCTTGCGGCAGTTAGTGAGTGTCGATGCGCCGGGTGACCGTGCCGTGTGTCTGTCACAGTGGCGTTATGAAGCGGTGTCCGGTCTGATGCCAAAGCGCCCACGCTTCAAGTGAAATTTGTGTGGCAGCAGCCGACTGTCACGGAATTCGCGTCGCAGCGGATGCAAGTTCTTCGATGGTGGACTGTGCTCAGCGATAGGGCGTGCCAACCGTCGCCGCAAGCGATGCCCGGAGTTGCGTGAAAATTCGGTTTCTTTCCTGTTGTGTTGAGAACTAAAAAGGCCGCAGATTAGCTGCGGCCTTTTATTCATCCTGTCTCATAACCATCTCCAAGCGATGATCGTTCCCACTCTATGCGTTAGTGAAGCTGCAGCTTGCTTTCCTACCGCGCTTTCCGCGTCCCGCCTGGCTATGGAGCAGCATTTTAAAATGTTCCCAGCGAATCTCGTCGGTCTGGATGTTGTAAGTCAGGCCGCGCTCCATCTGCTCCAGCAGTCTCAAACTCAGCGGCTTTTCCAAGTAGTGGTCTGCTGTGACCTCCGGAGCGCTGCCCTCATGGCCAAGCAGATAGGCGATCGTGGACGGAGATATGCCTGACCGTTCCAGCCGGACGGCAAACGAACGACGGAGACTTTTAAAATTGAGCCCGCCATTAACGGCCGGCGGACAATGCTGACCGATGTATCCCGTTCCCGTACACGGCCCGCAGAAAAAACGACTCGGATCGCGGGAGTATAAGTGCTTCGGGTCAAAGCTCAGCTCGCCGAAAAGCAATGCATCGTTGCCATCGGCCTGACGTCGTTCCTCTACGAAATTTATAAAACCCATCTCCACAAGCTTCGTGCAGATCGGAATCTGCCGTGCCGATGAGCCCGTTTTTAGCGACTTGTTGTAGCCGTTATCGTTAATGTCGATGAGCTCTACGCCGTGGACATCCCGGATCACATCATGCACACGAAGCTGGCAGAGTTCATTGAGCCGCGCGCCGGTGTAGAGTCCGAGAGGAAGCAACCAGAACCGATACGGCTTGGCGTCTTGGTAGACCTTGGGCAGTGTGCCCGCGAGGTACTTTTGGTAAGGCCAGCCGGAGAGCATCTGAATCAGGTTGCTATCTAGAAATGGCTTGGTGACCTCGGCCTGTTTTGTACTGCAAGTAGCAACCTTGATCGCATCAGTAATCAGCTTGCTCTCCAGCGCCTCGTCTAGCATGCGATTGAACAGCTGGTAATAGGTCGTGAGGTTTGCGCCTTTACTTCCCGAAGCCGAGTTCTGCTTCAGTAACAATGGCAACTGATCCTTTAGACGCTGCACATCAGCTCGATCAAGCTCAGCGACTCGGCGTGTAGGGTTATCTCGGGTCAGGATGACTTTCAGCTTTTCCATTCGAGCCCGTAGCATATGCTCGGACTTTCCTGCGTAAGTGTTTTCTCGCAGGAAGCGGGACAGCGTAGTGTCCATGAACTCGGTAAGTAACGGTGAAGAGTGGAAGCGGTTGATCGCGTCCGTTACCGCGGAGATGTTCGCCAAGGCGATTCGCAAGTGCTCTTCATGGCCAGGCTCTACAATCAGACTCAGGCCCTTATAAAAAGGAATGGAGATAGGGGACGTTACATTCATATATACCTCACGGTGGGTGAGGCTTGAGATTATTACTGTATAAATGAACAGTCAAGATAATCTATTGTAAAGGCACCTTCGATAGCTTTTATTGACACTTTGTCAATAATTGAGGGATGTGTAAAAAGGGCAGGAGCAGGGCCCCCGCCTCTGTTTGGCTAGGCCTTATGCGTACGATTTCCAGTGGCGTTTAGGGGCTCGCACGTTCGGAAATGGCGTGCCCACCGGCCGCCCGACTTTGAAGTCACCTTGTGCTTTTTTTAGCTCCTGATAGTGCCGGTAATGGATGTGATCCAAGCCAAGCCCGAAATCGATTTTGTCGATCTCGTCCTTGAGGACGTCTGACGGATAGCAGTCGCCATAGCCGCCAGTTGTACTTTTATCAGCGTGACCCACGAGTGCTTTAGCTTTCGCGAGGTCGAGGTTCTGTCTGCGGAATTGGTTGATAAAAGTATGCCGTAGGCCGTGATACGTCAGGCCCTCCTCTCCGAGGCCGCAGAGCCCCAAGTAGCCATGACTGCTCTGGCTTGAGCCCAGGTACCAACGACTCGCAACGTGCCCAGGAGAAAGATCACCGTAGACACGGATATTTTCGAAAAGAGGAGCTTTCATATCCTGCTTAACTATGTCCAGGCGAGCTTGGTGATAGTCGAGGAAGCCTGTCTCGATCAGCTGCTTGTGAATGGGCACTAGCCGTTCAGAGTCGGACGTTTTGAGTTGCTTCGACCCTGTCCGATTGATGCTGATGATCCAAGCGCCGAGCTCCTGCCGAATGTCTTCGAGCCGTAGCTGGCACAGCTCGCTGAGCCTCGCGCCGGTATAGAGGCCAAGCAGCGGCAACCAAAACTTGTAGTCGTCCAGACGCCAGCGAGGCGGCTGGGTCAGCGTGTAGGCCGGGCCGTGAAGAAGTTTCTCGATCTGGCTTGGGCTATAGGTGCGCTTCCTCGGGGCCTCGGCACCTTTGGTGCTGAATGCCAATCCGGCCGCGATATTTTCGGTGATGTGGCCTTGATCATGTGCGTAGGTGACAAGCGCCCGTGCCAGCTCAAAGAACTTTTTCGCGGTGCGTGGATTGATCGGCTCAAATTTCCCGTCGCTGATGATCTTGCTCAGCGGCTGATTACGGGTGGCGCGAAGGCGGTGCCGGTTCTTCGGATAGCTGCGCAGATGATCGCGTAGCGTGTTGAATTCAGCACGAGTCAGCGTTTCGACTTGCCGGTGCCCGCCAAGCAGCTCGCACAGGCCTTCCAGGCGGGCCCGAGCGGTAATGCGGGTCCGCGGATTAGCCCAGGCTCCTTCACGAATTTGCCGTTCTTCGTATTCCTTTACCAAAGCTGCGAGGCTCAACCCTGCGTTTGGACCGCACGCCGGCGAGACAATGCGTTCGTTGACAGAGGGCTGCGTAAAGAGGGTTTCAAGCTTGGCTTTCTGCGCGTCGGGCAGAACGCTCCCGAGCGCATTCAGCAACGCGAGCGTGCCAGGATCCTGTGGCGGTGCCGCAGCATCTGTCGGCGAGTTCAGCTCCGGAATCGTCTGCATAGGCTCGGTGGTTGCAGCAGAACCCAACATCCGCCGAACCAGGTCACCGATTTCCTGCATGGCTTGGGCGTAAGGATCTTGGTGATCGTCTTCCTGAAAGTAACGCAACAGCACCTTATCAACCTTCTGCAGCGTATACGTCAGCATGAGGACCGCAATGATGATGGAGCTAGTGAGCAGCTCAACCCGAAAGCTTTTCTTTTCTCTCAGATGCGCTTTCATGCACAGCGGATCAAGTTCGATAAGCATCACATAAAGCCCCGATTCCTCCTGCACCAAGAGCGCTCGATCAATGATGCGGAGCTTCAGATGCATCGCGTTGGCTTGCTGAAGATGAAAATGCAAAGCTTGCCGAGATTGCGGTAGTGCTGGGGGGATGTGCATGAGATTCCGACCCTGGTCTGGGCGGGCATGGCACAGGTATTCATAAAGCGTCATCGCTGTAAATGCAGGAGATTCTTTCGAATAGCGCCCTGGAGAGGGTGGGACGGTCTCGAGTACATCAAGGGCGGCGTAAATGTACCGGGCAGCGTCGCTGGCGACATTGTGATCGCAGGTTCCGAGCGGCCAGTCGAATCGTACGAATCCAACGCCAAGCGCTTTCACCAGTGCGGGCGTTGGTGTCAGTGCGAAGAAAATTTCGCACCCTGGCTCGTGACTATAGAGCACCACTCGCTCGGCACTGTCCTTCATCATGCGAGCGTGGGCGACCGAAAGGTCTTGGTTCGCGAGCTTCATTGGCGACGGGCGGACTTTCCAAACCCGGTCGGCGAATTTGAGTGCTTCCGCTACCGCTAAGTGAAACCTTTGAAGGTCAGCCAACAGTCGGTCAGAAAAGAGCTCGACATAGTGCTCGGTCGCCTTGGCAAGGAACTGCTCGAAAGCCGTGTTCAGATACCTCGCAAGGTCGCGGGCAAGCGCTTCGTCGTGGCTGAGCGACCACCGGATTTGCGCAGGCAGTTTCGGGTTGGCCGCGAAATGCTTCGGGAATGTGAGGTAGTACTGGAAGCCAGTGTTGGCTTGATAGACGAGGTGCGGAACACCTGTTTTGCTTTGGCGCTTGGACATGATGGCATACCTTTTGGATTCACAGACGGACTGTGAGTAATCCAATGCCATCAAATCTGGCCTGAAACCCGCGTTCTAGACGGGTTTCAGTGTTGAATTGGTGGAGCCGGGGGGATTTGAACCCCCGTCCGCCAGCTCTCCGCTATCGGTTCTACATGCTTAGCCAGATCTACTGAGTTAACTCCGCGCCGCCCGATTGGCAGGGTGCTTGGAGCGAGCTGTATGAGTTTTAGCCGTTACGTCTACAGCGAACTTGGCGGCGATCCTGTTCTGTCTGACAGTCCTTTCGGGTTTACAGGCATCCCCTAGTGACCGCTGGAGCCGAAGCTACCAGATGAAGGTTAGGCGGCTAGCGCGTACCCTTCGTAGTTGTCGTCGTTGGCAACTATAGGTTTGCAACAGTTTATTTACGAGTTCTGTTACCAACTCGGCATGCCCCTCAAGTTTTGTTACCGGCGTCGAATCCTAATCGGCCCCTGGTGACGCTTGTGGTGCTGGGGCGGGAGTGTACGGCGATCCTTTCGGGATGTCGATCACTTTTTAATCATGCTGGTTAAAAAATATACAGGCAACTGCGGCAGGATCGCTCGCACGATCCCGCCGCCTTGGCTCAGTTGCCGGCGCCGGAGCCGGAGCCTGCGGTGCCGCCGCTACCGGAGCTGCCAGGGCCTTTCAGCTCTTGCAGGGCTTTGGTTGAGTGGGCGATGCAGGCTTCGGTATCGCCGGACTGTTGAGCTTGGCGTGCCTGCTGGACGTATTCCTCGACTTTGCTTTTGGCCGGCTCACCCAGGGTCGCGGTGTTGGTGGCCATGTTGTCATCGATTTCCTGCAGGTTGGTCTGGCACAGGTCGTTCTGGGCGAAGACGGCGGGGCTGGCGAGCAGTACCGCGGATGCGAGCAGTGCGTGAACTTTCATGGTGGGTCCTCCAGTCTTGTGGACTTCCCGGGCCTGCCTGATAACTGCTGAAACGGCGGCGCCGAGTCGAATCGAACCCGTCAGGGGCTCTAAAATTCCGACTGCGATTGCGCGTGAGCGTTCATCGAAGCGACACAAACGAAACGGCCCCGCTCCGCTGAGCAGGGCCATAACGCCTGTGCTAGAGCGTTGGCGTCGCTGTTTTACTGCGCGTTACGCGATCCACCAGGTAGACCAGTCCGTGATAGTCGATCTCGCCATGACGTGACAGGCCGATCTCGCAGGTGCGGCTGGTGGAGATGCCTTCATCGCATATCTGCACCGCATCTTTAAGGCTGCGCAGGGCGTGACAGTTGAGTTCCGGCGTGGTGAAGCCTTTGTCACCAGCGAAACCGCAGCAATGAATGCCCTCCGGAACCACGACTTCCTTGGCGCAGCGGCGGGCGATATCGATCAGTGCCTGCGCTTCGCCCAGGTGCTGGGTGCTGCAGGTGACGTGCACGGCAATCGCTTTTTCCTGTGGCACGAAGTCCAGCTTGTCGAGCAGGTACGTGCGGATGAAGCGCACCGGATCGTACAGGTCGAGGCGCTGATCGGTTAGGCCCTGGACCAGGCGCAGGGTGCAGGGGCTGGTGTCGCAGTAGATCGGGTCGAGCCCGCCGCGACTGGCTTTGAGCAGCGCGTCGAGCATCTCCTGGCGCTTGCGTTCGCCCTGTTCGGCATAGCCCTTGGAGGCGAACGGCTGGCCGCAGCACAGGTCGTTCAGCTGTTCGGGGAAGATCACCTGGTAGCCGGCCTTTTCCAGCAGGCTGCGGGTCTTGTCCAGTAGCGGCTCCTGCTCCTGGTCGCGTGCGGCCGGCGCCATTGCTCGGGAAACGCAGGCGGCCAGGTAGACCACGCGCGGACGCTCATCCTGAGCGGTGGGCTTGGGCAGATGCAGGCGTTGCAGCGGCTGCGGCGTGGCTGGGGTCCATTGCGGCACGCGGCCCTTGCTGGCGTTGGTCATGGTCGCGGACAGCTTGGCCAGGCGCTTGGTACCGAGGATGATGTGCGCGCCGTTGGCGGCATGCAGCATGAAACGGGTGCCCTGCACGGCTGTGGCGAAATGGTCGGCCAGCCAGTTGGCGGCGCCGGTTTTGCTCGCTTCACGCCCGCGCAGTTTGCGTATCAGGTCGCCAGTGTTGATGCCGACCGGACAGCGCTGGGCGCAGAGGCCGGTGGCGGCGCAGGTTTCGATGCCGTGGTAGTGGTAGAGGCGCTCGATCTCGGTGGTGTCGACACCGGCGCGCTTGCGTGCCTGGATGTCGCGCCAGATGACGATGCGCTGGCGTGGGGTGAGGGTCAGTCCGTTGGACGGGCAGACCGGCTCGCAGAAACCGCACTCGATGCACTTGTCGACGATCTCGTCGGCGGCGGGCATCGGCTTGAGGTTCTTCAGGTGGATGTCCGGGTCTTCGGAGAGCACCACGTCCGGGTTGAGGATGCCGGTGGGGTCGAGCAAGCGCTTGATCTTCCACATCAGCGCGTAGGCTTCGCTGCCCCATTCCAGCTCGACGAAGGGCGCCATGTTGCGCCCGGTGCCGTGCTCGGCCTTGAGCGCGCCGCCGAATTCGACGGCGACCAGCTGCGCCACTTCGCCCATGAAGGCTTCGTAACGGGCGACCTGGGCCGGATCATCGAAGCCCTGGGTGAAGACGAAGTGCAGGTTGCCCTCCAGCGCGTGGCCGAAGAGGATCGCCTCGTCGTAGCGGTGCTTGTCGAGCAGTTCGATCAGGCGGTTGACGCCCTCGGCCAGGCGCTCGACGGGGAAGGTGACGTCTTCGATGATCACCGTGGTGCCGGTCTGGCGCACGGCGCCGACTGCCGGGAAGGTGTCTTTGCGGATCTTCCACAGCTGGTTGTAGATCACCGGGTCTTCGCTGAAGTCGACCTGCTTTTCCACCGGGAAATGCGCGATGGAAGTCATGATCAGGTTGATCTGCTCATGCAGCAGCGACTGGCTGGCTGCGCGCGATTCGATCAACAGTGCGCAGGCAGTCGGCGACAGTTCCTTCACCCACTCCGGCATGCCGACCTTGTGCTCGACCGAGCGCAGGCTGCGACGGTCGAGCAGCTCCACGGCGGACACCGGTTGCTGCTTGAGCACCGGTACGGCCAGGCAGCAGGTTTCCACGTCGGGGAACACCACCAGCGCGCTGGCCTTGTGCGGATGGTCCGGTACGGTGTCGTAGGTCACCGCGCTGATGAAGCCCAGCGTGCCTTCGGAACCGACCATCAGGTGGTTGAGGATATCCAGCGGCTCGTCGTAGTCGACCAGCGCATTGAGCGAAAAGCCGGTGGTGTTCTTCAGGCGGTACTTGTGACGGATCTTCGCCGCGAGTTCGCTGTTGGCGCGGGTCTCGCGCCCGAGTTCGGCCAGCTGTTCGAGCAGTGCTGCGTGGCTCTGGCGGAAGGCGTCGACGCTGGCGGCATCTTCGCTGTCGACCACAGTGCCGTCTGCCAGTACGACACGCAGCCCGGCGAGGGTCTTGTACGTGTTCTGCGCAGTGCCGCAGCACATGCCGCTGGAGTTGTTGGCAACGATGCCGCCGATCTTCGCTGCGTTGATCGAGGCGGGATCAGGGCCGATCTTGCGCTGAAACGGCGCGAGTACGGCGTTGGCGTTGGCGCCGATTACACCCGGCTGCAGGCGGATCTGCTCGCCGCCGTTGCGAATCTCTCGGCCGTTCCAGTTGTCACCGAGCACGATCAGCACCGAGTCGCTGATCGCCTGGCCGGACAGGCTGGTGCCCGCGGCGCGGAAGGTCACCGGGACGTTCTCCGCATGAGCCAGTTTTAGCAGCGCGATCACCTCGGCTTCGGATTCGACGCGCACCACCAGCTTGGGAATCAGCCGGTAAAAGCTGGCGTCGGTGCCGAAGGCGAGGGTGGAGAGCGGATCGTCGAAGCGCCGCTCGACCGGGATCACGCGCTCGACTTCGCGGAGGAACTCGGCCGGCAGCGGCGCGCGTTCAAGCTGCGCGGCCGCGTTCATGCGTCCTCCAAGATCAGCAGGATCAGATCCTTCGGGCCGTGGGCACCGTAGGCCAGCACCTGTTCGATGTCGGCGGTTTTCGACGGGCCGGAGACCAGCAGCGCATTGGTCGGCATGCCGGCGGCCCACTGGAACTTCTGCTGGATCTCGTAGAAGTTGTCGTGGATCTCACTGGCCTTGAGGATGGCGAAATGCACCGGTGGCACCAGACTCATCAGGCGCGGCTCCTCTCGGGTCGGCCACATGATCAGGCTGCCGGTGGAGGCGATGGCGCCGAGGGTGCCGGTGAGGCTCGCCGGGGTGTCGTTGAACAGCTCGTCCTTCCAGTCCTCGACCGGGCGGTCGTAGGCCTTCAGCGTCGGCAGGCCCTCGCGGCCGGCGCAATGCGCGGTGAAGCGCTGGCCGTACGGCGTGGTCGGCGCGATCAGCAGGCTCGGCAGTTGACGATCGTGCAGCAGCTGTTCGAGCAGGGCGGGCCAACCGGCGTCGGTGGTCAGGTGGATCTCGGTGTGCACCGCTTCCATCAGCTGGCGCAAGCGGGCGATACGCTGCTCGGGCGCATAGCTCCAGGGTTGGGTGACCAGCGATACGTCGTAGTCATCGACGATAGGCGTGGTGCCCTCCAGGCTGTTCTTCAGCTTGGCGAGGATATTGGCCTTGGCGCTCATCGCTTGCCCTCCAGGTGCTCGCGGGCCAGCTCGTGCAGCGAGCGGGCGGCAGGTTTCGGTGCGCTGTGGTTCTGCGTCCAGGGGCCGATGTTCGATGGCGTCAGGCCGCGCAGGCGAGTGGCGAAGAAGCCGAACACGCGGTACAGCGTCGGGTTGGTGTTGAGCAGGCGCCAGCCGGCCCACATCAATCGTTCTTTCTTCGAGTATTTGCTGCCCTGGCCGCGCATGACCTTGTGCGGATCGTCCGGTGCCTTGATGTTCTCCTCACGCAGGCGCCGCAGGATGGACGGGATCGGGATCTTCACCGGGCAGACTTCGCCGCAGGCGCCGCACAGCGACGAAGCGCTGGGGTGATCCGGCACCTTGTCCAGGCCGACCATGTGCGGCGTGATGATCTTGCCGATCGGTCCCGGGTAGACCTCGCCGTAGGTGTGGCCGCCGACGCGGGTGTACACCGGGCAGTGGTTCATGCAGGCGCCGCAGCGGATGCAGTTCAGCGTCTGGCGCAGCTCGCTGTCGGCGAAAGCCTGGCTGCGGCCGTTGTCCAGCAGGATCAAATGCACTTCCTGCGGGCCGTCGAGCTCGTCGGCCTTGCGCGGGCTGGAGATCATGTTGACGTAGGTGGTGATCGGCTGGCCCAGTGCCGAGCGGGTCAGCAGCGAAAGCAGCGGGACCACGTCACGCAGGTTCTCGACTACCTTCTCGATGCCGGTGACAGCGATATGTACCGGCGGCACGCCGGTGGACATGCGCCCGTTGCCCTCGTTTTCCACGAGCAACAGGGTGCCGGTCTCAGCCACCGCGAAGTTCACGCCGGAGACGCCGATATCGGCCTCGAAGAACTTCTGGCGCAGGGTGCGGCGGCCGATCTGAATGAGTTGGTCGACGTCCTTGGTGTACTCCACGCCGAGTTTCTCGTGGAACAGGGACGCGACCTGGCCGGCGTTCTTGTGGATTGCCGGCATGATGATATGGGAAGGCTTTTCGTGGTCGAGCTGGACGATGTACTCGCCCATGTCCGATTCCAGGCATTCGATGCCATGGCCTTCGAGGAAATGGTTCATCTCCATCTCTTCGCTGACCATCGATTTGCCCTTGATCACTTGGCGCGCCTCATGAGCGCGGGCGATCTCGAGGACGATGTTGTTCGCCTCTTCAACCGTCTCCGCCCAGTGCACGTTCACACCGTTACGGGTCAGGTTGGTTTCCAGCCGCTCGAGCAGTTCGGGCAGCTTGGACAGTGCGCGGGCGCGGATACGGTTGCCCATCTCGCGCAGCCGCTCGCGTTCGTCGGCATCGCTGAAGGCCACGGCGCGCTTGGTCATCAGCGAGTCCATGGCGGTGCGGAAGTTGCGCCGCAGCTGGTCGTCCTTCAGGGACTTGCGCGCGCGGGCGCGGAAGTCCGGGTCACCGGCGTTCTCGATCTGTATCGCGGGAATACGCTGTTCGGCGTTCATCGGGCACCTCCGGTGCGTTGCCAGAGGAAGCTCGCCAGATGCTGGCCGCGCAGGGCTTCACGCTGCTTTTCCAGCGAACCATTGATGTTCATCAGGCAGCCGCAGTCGGCGCTGATCACCTGATGCGCGCCGGATTCCTTCAGTGCGCGGGTCTTGTCCAGCACCATGGCGCCGGAGATATCGGGCATGCGCACGCTGAAGGTGCCGCCGAAGCCGCAGCATTCGCTTTCGTGGTCGTGCTCGACGCGCTCGACCTGGCCCAGCTGGGCAAGCAGGGCGCGGCCGTGCAGGTGGGTGTTCATTTCGCGGCGGGCCGAGCAGGAGGTATGCAGGGCAACCTTGGTCGGCGTGCCGGCGTCCTTGAATTCGACCTTGCAGACATTGAGCAGGAACTCGGCCAGCTCGAAGGTGCGCTCGGCCAAGGCCTGCGCCTTCTTCAGCGTGGCCGGGTCGTCCTTGAACAGGTCCAGATAATGGTGGCGCAGCATGCCGGCGCAGGAGCCGGACGGCACCACCACTGGCCAGTCGTTGGCGAACAGGTCCAGTTGCGCCCGTGCGACGTTGCGGGCCTCGTCGGTGTAGCCGCTGGTGTAGGCCGGCTGACCGCAGCAGGTCTGGCCCTGCGGGTAGTGCACGGTCAATCCTTCGCGTTCGAGCAGGCGGATGGCATCCAGGCCGGCCTCGGGATAGAACAGGTCGACCACGCAGGTACCGAACAGATAAACCTGGCTTGGCTTGGCGGGGTATTCGCGCGGCTTTGGCAGCGGCGGCGCGACGCGGGTAGCGTTCGGCGCAGCATCGTAGAAGAGTTCGCTCATCGGCTTGGTCTCCGGGTTGGCCCGGTTATCCGCAAATGCGGTTTCTGGAATGCAACCGTGCCCCCCAAGCGGGGGCACGATTCCTGTTTCTTACACTCCGACCAGTGGGTCGGTCACGCCCAGCACGTAGATGGCGATCAGGCCGATCACCCCCGTGAACAGCACGTAGTACAGCGTAGGCCATATGGTCTTGCGCAGCGTGGAGCCTTCACGACCGAGCAGGCCGACGGTGGCGGATGCGGCCACCACGTTGTGGATCGCAACCATGTTGCCTGCAGCAGCGCCAACAGCTTGGGTGGCAACTACCATCGCTCCGGAAATTCCGAGCGACTGCGCCACACCAAACTGGAACTGGCTGAACATCATGTTGCTGACTGTGTTGGAGCCGGCGAGGAACGCACCCAGTGCACCGACAGCTGGCGCCAGCAGCGGGTAGATGCTGCCCACGCTGTCGGCGACGTAGCGCGCCATGACGATCGGCATGCTGGCCAGCTCGGCACCGTTGACGCCGGAGTTGATCAGGATGCGTACCATCGGCACGGTGAACAGCAGTACGAAGCCAGCGCTGAGCAGTACGCCGCTGGATTCCTTCACCGCTGCCTTGAGCTCGGAAACGCGCATGCCATGCAGGAAGAAGGTAATCAGCACCACCATAACGAGGATGCCGCCCGGCAGGTACAGCGGCTCGATGCCTGCATTGATACCGGTTTCGCCAAGGATGTTGGCAAAGGCGATGGATACCGATTTCAGCGCAGCGGTGACCTGCGGGAACACCCGGCTGATCACCAGGATCGCGCCGACCAGCACGTAGGGCAGCCAGGCACGGAAGGCGCTCATCGGGCGGGCGGCCATCTCGTCCAGCTTCATTTCGATGGTGCCCAGCCACTCGGCCGGCCATTCCTTGGCGTCGGCGAAGTCCCAGGTGGTCTTCGGCGTCAGGAACTTGAAGCGGGCAGCGGTGGTGACGATCGCCAGGCCAACCAGACCACCCAGCAGTGACGGGAATTCCGGGCCGAGGAAGATGCCAGTGGCCGCGTAGGGCAGGGTGAATGCCAGGCCGGCGAAGATCGCGAATGGCAGCACCTCGAAGCCGGCTTTCCAGCTCTTCTCCTTGCCAAAGAAGCGGGTCAGCATCAGCACCATGACCAGCGGCATCACGGTGCCGACGATGGCATGGGTGATCGCCACGCTGCTGGTGATCTGCTGCAGGTAAGCGTTCCAGCTGGAACCCTGCGCGACCAGTTGCGCGCCGATGGTGGCGGTATCCAGGCCGCTATTGATGCCAACGACGATCGGCGTACCGACCGCACCGAAGGACACCGGCGTACTTTGCACCAGCATGCCGAGTAGGACTGCGGCCATCGCCGGGAAGCCAACCGCAACCAGCAGCGGCGCGGCGATGGCGGCCGGAGTGCCGAAGCCGGACGCGCCTTCGATGAAGCAGCCGAACAGCCAGGCGATGATGATGGCCTGGATACGGCGGTCAGGGCTGATGGTGGTGAAGCCAGCGCGAATGGCGGTAATACCGCCCGAATGCTTGAGGGTGTTCAGCAGCAGGATCGCGCCGAAGATGATCCACAACAGACCGAGGGTAATTACCAGGCCTTGCAACGTCGAGGCGATGATGCGGTTGACGCTCATGTCCCAGACGAATAGCCCGATTGCTGCGGTGAACAGGAAGACCAGCGGCATGGCGCGGCTGGCGGGCCAGCGCAGGCCGATCAGCATGATTGCTGCGAGCAGAATGGGTGTGAAGGCGAATAGTGCGAGCAGTCCGTTGGACATGTCAGGCTTCCCCTGCGGTTCGGTTCAGATGGGGCCCTGAGCGGACCGTGGAGTTGTTGTTGTGCGCAGATCTCATGCTGAGTCCTCTTATTTTTAGACCACTCTGTAAAGTGGTAAGACCACTTAACAGAAGGGAATGGCCAGCGTAAGAGCTGTGTATAGGGGCGTCAATTAGCTAGCTATAGACTTTGGTCGCAACGGCCGCACTTGTGCGGATGCGCGGTCATGGCTAGCATTCTCGATTGGTAAGACCATTTGGGGGCTGATATGGATGTGGGCATGGTGCGGCAGCGGCGGCTGGCAGACGACATCGTCGCGCAGCTGGAAACCATGATTCTCGAGGGCACGCTCAAGGCGGGTGAGCGTCTCCCTGCCGAGCGCGCCCTGGCTGAAAGCTTTGGGGTTTCCCGGCCTTCACTGCGTGAAGCGATTCAGAAACTGGCGGCCAAGGGCTTGCTGGTCAGTCGGCATGGCGGGGGCACGTTCGTTGCCGAGTCGCTGGGCTCCACGTTCAGCGATCCGTTGCTGCACTTGCTGGAAAACAACAGCGATGCGCAGCGCGACTTACTGGAGTTTCGCCATACGCTCGAAGGCAGCTGTGCTTATTACGCGGCCTTACGTGCAACCGAGGTGGACCAGAAGCGCCTCACCGAAGCCTTCGTGGCGTTGCAGGATTGCTATACCCGAGAAGGCAAGGTGAGCCGAGCGGAGGAGGGCGCAGCCGATGCCCAGTTCCACCTGGCCATTGCCGAAGCCAGCCACAACGCGGTGCTGCTGCACACCATTCGTGGTCTGTTCGATCTGCTCAAGCGCAACGTGGTGACCAACATCGGCGGCATGTACGCCCTGCGTGACGAAACGCGGGACATGCTGATGAGTCAGCATCGCGAGTTGTACGAGGCGATCATGGCCAGGCGGGCAGTGGAAGCGCGCGAGGTGATTCATCGGCACATCAATTATGTGCAGGAAGTGCTGGCCGAAGGTCAGCAGGAAGCCCAGCGGCTGGCGCGCGCGCAGCGTCGGCAGGGTGAAAGGATGCAGAAGGAAGGTTGAGAGCGGAGCCGGCATTGGCTGCCGGCTCGGTATTAGCTTGGGCTGATCAGCCCAAGAGTCGGGTGCAGCTCAGTCGTCTTTGCCCTTGGTGCGCATGGCGCGCTGGATCTCGCGATCGGAATCACGCTCCTTCTCGGTGTGGCGCTTGTCGTACTCCTTTTTGCCTTTGCCGAGGGCGATCTCGCACTTGATCATGTGCTTCTTCCAGTACAGCGAAAGCGCCACGCAGGCGTAGCCCTTCTGCTGCACGGCACCGAACAGCTTGCCCAGCTCGCGCTTGTTCAATAGCAGCTTGCGGGTGCGGGTCGGGTCGGCGATGACGTGGGTGCTGGCGCTGGTCAGCGGCGTGATGTGCGCGCCCATCAACCAGGCTTCGCCATCCTTGAGCAGGACGTAGCTGTCCACCAGCTGTGCCTTGCCGGCACGCATGCTCTTCACTTCCCAGCCGGCCAGGACGAGGCCTGCCTCGAATTTCTGTTCGATGAAGTAATCGTGTAGCGCTTTCTTGTTCAGCGCGATGGTCCCGGGGGACTGTTTCTTCTGTTTGGCCATAGGGGGCGCATTATAGGGAGTCCCGTTGCGGCTGGCGACAGCCCTCGACAGTGGCGGCGCCAGAAACTTGAGGGGCGGCCGTTAATCCCCGACAATGTGCGCGCTTTGCCGCCGCCTTGACTCTTCATGACGTCAATTGTGCGGTTGCGGGCTGGCTGCGTCGGATGCTTCCGATCGGCGCGCAATGAAATGACGACGTAGAAGGTCCGCATGACGACGCACATTCAACGTTCCGCGCTGCTGCCGTATCCCGCGCAGGCGCTGTTCGACATGGTCAATGATGTAGCCAGCTACCCGCAGTTCCTGCCCTGGTGTTCTGCGACCGAGGTGCTTTCCAGTAGTGAGACCGAAATGCACGCCAGCATGACCGTGGCGAAGGCTGGGTTGAGCCAGCGCTTCATGACGCGTAACGCGCTGGAGTTCGGCAAGCGGATCGAGATGACGCTTGAGGAAGGCCCATTTAGCCATTTACATGGCATCTGGGAGTTCAAGGCGCTGGGTGAAAAGGCCTGCAAGATCAGCCTGGACCTGACCTTCGATTACGCTGGGCCGCTGGTCAAGGCGACGCTCGGGCCGCTGTTCAACCAGGCGGCCAACACCTTGGTCGATGCCTTCTGCGAACGGGCGAAGCAGCTTTATGGATAAGCCATCGATTGCGGTCGAAGTGGTTTATGCGTTGGCGGACAAACAGAAGCTGCTGCAGATGACTGTGCCCGCCGGCACTACCGTGCGCGAGGCCGCCTTGCGCTCGGGGCTGGACGCGCATTTCCCCGGTCTCGACCTGGGCAGTGCGCCGCTCGGGATCTTTGGCAAGGCGGTACTCAAGCCTGAGGAAAGAGTGCTGGAGGAGGGTGAGCGAGTCGAGATCTACCGGCCTCTGATTGCGGACCCGAAAGAGGTGCGCAAGCAGCGGGCGGCGAAGGCTGCGAAGAACAAGGTCGATGATGCGTAACAGGCCGATACAAAAACGCCCGGGCTAGCCGGGCGTTTGTTTATTCGGTTTCCAGAGGTTCCGGAATCGGCACCGGGACCGGTTCGGCCTGGTCCACTTCACGCTGAATCTGCTCCAGTAGCGATCCCGGCGCAGGGCGCTCTTCGGGCTGGCGTGGTACAGCGGCTGGAGTCGTGCTGGTGCCCTGCGGCTGGCGGCCAAGGATCTGCTCGTCACGGCTCACGCCGGGCATGAAGTCACCGGCCAGACCGGCCAGTTGATCGTTCGCGTTGAATACCAGGCTGACGCGTTCCTGCTGGCGCTGGCTGCCGCCGGGCTGGATGCTGTACAGGTAGTCCCAGCGGTTGGCGTGGAAGGTGTCGGTGATCAGCGGGTTGCCCATGATAAACCGCACCTGCTGGCGGGTCATTCCGGGGCGCAACTGGTCTATCATGTCCTGCGTGACGACATTGCCCTGTTGAATGTCGACCTTGTAAACCCCGGGAAATGAACAACCGGCGAGTGCGAACAGACCCACGAGGGTGAGGCTGGTCAGCATGAGCTTGGTGTTTTGCATCGGTGGGTGACTTCCACTATCTTGGCTGGGCAAAGAACCCGGATCATACCCGTATTGAAGGAGGCTGCGAAACAGCAGCAGCGAGAAAGCCAACCATGGTCGAAAATAGCGAACTACGTAAAGCTGGGCTCAAGGTAACTCTGCCGCGGGTGAAGATCCTGCAGATGCTGGACACTACCGATCGCCGTCACATGAGTGCCGAAGACGTCTACAAGGCGTTGATGGAAGCGGGTGAGGATGTCGGTCTGGCGACGGTCTATCGCGTGCTGACCCAGTTCGAGGCGGCCGGCCTGGTAGTTCGGCACAACTTCGATGGTGGTCATGCCGTCTTCGAGCTTGCCGACAGCGGGCACCATGACCACATGGTCTGCGTCGACAGTGGCGATGTCATCGAGTTCTTCGATCCCGAGATCGAAAAATTGCAGAAAGAGATCGTCAAGCGCCACGGCTACGAACTGGTTGATCACAACCTTGTGCTCTACGTGCGCAAGAAGGACTGATCTCCCGTGCATGAAAAAGGCGGCCGCGGCCGCCTTTTTTTGTGCCTGTCAGCCGGGCTCAAGCCTGGGCGGAGGTGACCATCTGCCGTGCATGCGCCAGCGATTGTTCGGTGAGGTCGACGCCGCCGAGCATTCGGGCGATCTCCTCGACACGGCCGTTCTGATCCAGTTCGGCGACGGCCGTGCGGGTTTCATCTGCCCCGCGAGCCTTGTGCACGAACAGGTGGTGATGCCCCTGGGCGGCGACCTGGGGTAGGTGGGTTACGGTCAGTACCTGTCCGCGTTCGCCGAGGCGGCGCAGCAGTTGCCCAACGATCTCCGCGGTGGGGCCGCCGATGCCAACGTCGACTTCGTCGAATACCAGCGTCGGTACGCGAGACGTCTGAGCGGTGATGACCTGGATCGCCAGGCTGATGCGTGATAACTCACCGCCCGAGGCGACCTTGGCTAGCGGTCGCAGTGGCTGGCCTGGGTTTGCGCTGACCAGAAACTCCACCTGTTCGAACCCGTAGGGCATCAGTTCGCCTTCGACTGCGGGCTTGAGCTGCACGCTGAATCTGCCACCGGGCATGCCGAGGCGCTGGATCTCAACTTCCGCCGCGCTTGCCAGCTGATCCGCCGCGGCCTGGCGCATGCGGCTGAGCTCGCTTGCTTTTTCTTCATAGTGCCGGGCGTAGGCCGCAAGCTCTTCGCCGAGTCGTTCGACTGCTTCGTCGTCGGCGTTGAGCCCTTCAAGTTCTTCCAGCAGTTGCTGATGCAGCGAAGGTAGCTCGGAGGGTTGGACGCGATGCTTGCGGGCAAGGGTGTAGATGGTGTCCAGACGCTCCTCCAGCGTCTGCTGCCGCTCGGGATCGGCGTCGAAATGATCGACGAAACGGTTGAGTTCGCCGATGGCTTCTTCGACCTGAATCTGCGCGCTCGCCAGTAAGTTGACCGCTTCGCTGAGGGATTTCGGCTGGTTCTGGAAAGCCGTCAGACGTTGCAGGCTGCTGGTCAGCGCCGACAGCACGTTACCGGCATCGCTTTCGCTGCACAGCTCCATGACCTGACGGCAGGCGCCGAGCAGTTGCTCAGCGTTGGCGAGGTTCCTGTGTTCCTGCTCCAGTTGCTCCAGCTCGTTTTCGCCAAGCGCAAGATTTTCCAGTTCTTCAAGCTGGTAGCTGAGCAGCTGATGACGGGCGCGTTGTTCGTCGCCGCTGTTACTCAGTCGTTCCAGCGTCTGGCGGGTCTGTCGCCAGCGTTGCGCAGCCAGTTGTACCTGGCGCGCCAGTTCCTGGCTGCCGCTGAACTCATCGAGCAGGCGTCGGTGGGTGTCCGTCTTCAGCAGCGACTGATGCTCGTGCTGGCTGTGAATGTCGATCAGGAGCTCGCCCAGCGCCTTGAGATCACCCTGGGGGCAGGGCGTGCCATTGATGTAACCGCGCGAGCGCCCTTCGGCCGTGATCACTCGCCGCAGGATGCAGGGGCCGTCGTTGTCCATGTCGCGCTCGGCGAGCCAGGTGCGGGCATCGGGAATGTCGTCCAGATCGAAGCTGGCAAGGATGTCGGCTTTGTCGGCGCCGATGCGCACCACGCTGCTGTCGGCACGGTCGCCCAGCGTCAGGCCGAGGGCATCGAGCATGATCGATTTGCCTGCGCCGGTTTCACCGCTGATGACGCTCATGCCGCGTTTCAGCTCGAGGTCGAGATGCTCGACGATGGCGTAGTTGTGTACCGACAGATGAACCAGCATGGCAAGGCTCCCGATATTTGCGTGGCTGGCTATTTATACAGTGGTTTTCCTTGCAGCTACAAGCGCGAGTGGATGAATGTGCGGTCGCTCGTCATTTCGCGCGCTGCACTTTGCTCCGCGCCCCTTGAAGCCGGCTTTCGCGCCCCCATATAGCGGCACAAGCGCGGGTTTGCTGCCCGCTGATCGTATAGAGAGGAGGACTCATGGCCGACGAGCAGAACCTGGATAACCAGAACCCGGAAACGCCCGAGCATTCGGAAGCGGACGTAGCCGAGGACCTGGCTGCACGCGTGCAATCGCTGGAAGAGCAGCTGGCAGCGGCGCAGGACCAGTCCCTGCGCGTGGCGGCGGAGCTGCAGAACATCCGTCGGCGCGCCGAACAGGATGTTGAGAAGGCCCACAAGTTTGCGCTGGAGAAGTTCGCTGGTGACCTGTTGGCGGTTGCCGACAGCCTTGAGCGTGGCCTTGAGTTGTCCAGCCCCGATGATGATGCGGTCAAGCCGATGCGTGAAGGCGTCGAGCTCACCCTCAAGCTACTGCTGGACACTCTTGCGCGTCACCAGCTCGAGCAGCTCGACCCGCATGGCGAGCCGTTCAACCCTGAGCATCACCAGGCCATGGCCATGGAAGAAAGCACCCACGTCGAGCCGGGCAGCGTGCTCAAGGTGTTCCAGAAAGGTTACCTGCTCAACGGTCGCCTGCTGCGTCCGGCGATGGTCGTCGTCAGCAAGGCGCCCGCCGACGCACCGCCTTCGATTGATGAGAAGGCTTGAAATCCGGCTGCCGACCCCCATCTGGTAGCCAAGCGTTTTTGTGTTACCCGCAGCCGGTAAAACAGGCGCGGACCAATCGAAATTTGGAGAGCGAATTAAATGGGCAAGATCATTGGTATCGACCTGGGAACCACCAACTCCTGCGTCTCGATTCTGGAAAACGGCAAGGCCAAGGTTATTGAGAACGCCGAAGGCGGCCGTACCACTCCGTCGATCATCGCGTATGCGAACGACGGCGAAATCCTGGTTGGCCAGTCGGCCAAGCGCCAGGCAGTGACCAACCCGCACAACACCCTGTATGCGGTGAAGCGTCTGATCGGTCGTCGCTTTGACGAAGACGTCGTGCAGAAAGACATTCAGATGGTCCCTTACAAGATCGTCAAGGCAGACAACAGCGACGCCTGGGTCGAGGTGAATGGCCAGAAAATGGCGCCGCCGCAGATCTCCGCGGAAATCCTGAAGAAGATGAAGAAGACCGCCGAGGACTACCTCGGTGAGCCGGTGACCGAGGCGGTGATCACCGTTCCGGCCTACTTCAACGACAGCCAGCGTCAGGCCACCAAGGATGCCGGTCGCATCGCCGGTCTGGACGTCAAGCGCATCATCAACGAACCGACCGCGGCTGCGCTGGCTTACGGCATGGACAAGGCCAAGGGCGACCACACCGTGATCGTCTATGACCTGGGCGGCGGTACCTTCGACGTTTCGGTGATCGAGATCGCCGAAGTCGATGGCGAGCACCAGTTCGAAGTGCTGGCCACCAACGGCGACACCTTCCTCGGCGGTGAGGACTTCGACATCCGCCTGATCGACTACCTCGTCGACGAGTTCAAGAAAGAAAGCGGCATGAACCTCAAGGGTGACCCGCTGGCGATGCAGCGCCTGAAGGAAGCGGCCGAGAAGGCCAAGATCGAGCTGTCCTCCAGCCAGCAGACCGACGTCAACCTGCCGTACATCACCGCCGACGCCACCGGGCCGAAGCACCTGAACGTGAAGATCTCCCGTGCCAAGCTGGAGGCGTTGGTCGAGGATCTGGTGCAGCGCACCATCGAGCCTTGCCGCATCGCGCTGAAGGATGCCGGCGTCGACGTTTCGAAGATCGACGACGTGATCCTGGTCGGTGGTCAGACCCGTATGCCGCTGGTGCAGCAGAAGGTCGCCGAGTTCTTTGGCAAGGAAGCACGCAAGGACGTCAACCCGGACGAAGCCGTCGCCATGGGCGCTGCCATTCAGGGCGCGGTTCTGGCTGGTGACGTCAAGGACGTGCTGCTGCTCGACGTGTCGCCGCTGACCCTGGGTATCGAGACCCTCGGTGGCGTGATGACTCCGCTGATCGAGAAGAACACCACCATCCCGACCAAGAAGTCGCAGGTGTTCTCCACTGCCGACGACAACCAGAGCGCGGTGACCATTCACGTGCTGCAGGGTGAGCGCAAGCAGGCAACCGGTAACAAGTCGCTGGGCCGCTTCGACCTGGCCGAGATCCCGCCGGCGCCGCGTGGCATGCCGCAGATCGAGGTCACCTTCGACATCGACGCCAACGGCATCCTGCACGTGTCCGCCAAGGACAAGGCTACCGGCAAGCAGCAGTCCATCGTGATCAAGGCCAACTCGGGTCTGTCCGAGGAAGAAATCGAGCAGATGGTGCGCGACGCCGAGGCGAATGCCGAGGAAGACCGCAAGTTCGAGGAGCTGGCCACTGCGCGTAACCAGGGCGACCAGCTGGTGCATGCCACTCGCAAGATGCTCGTCGAGGCCGGTGACAAGGCCAGCGATGACGACAAGGCGGCGATCGAGAAGGCGCTGGGCGAGCTGGAGCTGGCCATCAAGGGCGACGACAAGGCCGAGATCGAAGCGAAGATCGCTGCCGTCTCCCAGGCTTCCACTCCGGTCGCGCAGAAGATGTACGCCGAGCAGGCTCAGGCGGGCGAAGGTCAGCCGGCCGACGAGCAGGGCAAGCCGGGAGACGACGTGGTCGACGCCGAGTTCGAAGAGGTCAAGGACAACAAGTAAGCCCTGGCTTGCTTCCGCTCCAGCCCGTCCCGACTTCGTTCGGGCGGGCCCGACCGCTGCGCGGGGGCTTGCTCCCGCGTCGGCGTGTCTGGAAGGCATGAAATTGAGGGTTCAGGATAGTTATGGCCAAACGCGATTTTTATGAGGTGCTGGGCGTCGAGCGCGGCGTCAGCGAGGCGGAGCTGAAAAAGGCTTACCGGCGCCTCGCGATGAAGCATCACCCGGACCGCAATCCGGGCGACAAGGCTGCCGAGGAAGCTTTCAAGGAGGCCAACGAGGCCTACGAAGTACTTTCCGATCCGAGCAAGCGTGCTGCCTACGATCAGTACGGGCATGCCGGCGTCGATCCGCAGATGGGTGCTGGCGCAGCGGGCGCCGGCTATGGCGGAGCGAACTTCTCCGACATTTTCGGCGACGTATTCAGTGATTTCTTCAGTGGCGGTCGTGGCGGCGGACGTGGCGGCGCGCAGCGCGGCAGTGATCTGCGCTACACGCTGGAGCTCGACCTGGAAGAGGCGGTGCGCGGCACCACGGTGACCATCCGTGTGCCGACGCTGGTCGAGTGCAAGATCTGCGATGGCTCCGGTGCGAAGAAGGGCACCAGCCCGGTGACCTGTACCACCTGTGGCGGCATCGGTCAGGTGCGCATGCAGCAGGGCTTCTTCTCGGTGCAGCAGACCTGCCCACGCTGCCATGGCAGTGGCAAGATGATTTCCGACCCGTGCGGCAGCTGCCATGGGCAGGGGCGCGTCGAAGAACAGAAGACGCTCTCGGTCAAGGTTCCGCCAGGCGTTGATACCGGCGACCGCATTCGCCTGTCCGGTGAGGGGGAGGCGGGCACTCAGGGTGGTCCGGCCGGCGATCTGTATGTCGTGGTCAATGTGCGCGAGCATGCGATCTTCCAGCGCGATGGCAAACATCTGTACTGCGAAGTGCCGATCAGCTTTGCCGATGCGGCACTGGGTGGTGAGCTGGAAGTGCCGACCCTGGATGGTCGCGTCAAGTTGAAGATCCCCGAAGGCACGCAGACCGGCAAACAGTTCCGCCTGCGCGGCAAGGGTGTCGCGCCAGTTCGCGGCGGTGCCGCGGGCGACCTGATGTGCCGCGTGGTGGTCGAAACGCCAGTCAACCTGAGCAAGCGCCAGCGCGAGATGCTTGAGGAGTTCCGTGGCACCCTGCAGGGCGACACTTCTCATTCACCCAAGGCCAGCGGCTGGTTCGAGGGTGTGAAGCGCTTTTTCGGCGATGTATGACAAGGGCTGCGGGTGGCGGGCGACAGGCTGCATGCCTTCGTCTGCTGTCTGAGGCCCACAGCCTGGAGCTGATTTGATGCGACGTATTGCAGTGACCGGCGCCGCCGGGCGCATGGGCAAGACCCTGATCGAGGCGGTGCAGCAGACCGGCGGCGCGGCCGGCCTGACGGCAGCCATCGATCGACCGGACAGTACGCTTGTCGGTGCAGATGCCGGTGAGCTGGCAGCCATCGGTCGTCTTGGGGTGCCGCTGACAGGTGAGCTTGCTCGAGCCGTCGATGAGTTCGACGTGCTGATCGATTTCACCCACCCCTCGGTGACCCTGAAGAATCTGGAGGTCTGTCGGCGCGCCGGCAAGGCCATGGTGATTGGCACCACCGGCTTCTCGCCGGAAGAAAAGGAGCGCCTAGCCGCGGCGGCCAGAGAAATCCCGATCGTCTTTGCGGCCAACTTCAGTGTTGGCGTCAATCTGTGCCTCAAGCTGCTGGATACGGCGGCGCGGGTGCTGGGTGACGATGTGGATATCGAGATCATCGAGGCACATCACCGGCACAAGGTGGACGCGCCTTCGGGGACCGCCCTGCGCATGGGCGAAGTCATCGCCGAGGCGCTGGGGCGTGACCTGCAGAAGGTTGCGGTGTACGGCCGCGAGGGGCAGACGGGGGCGCGTCAGCGTGAAACCATCGGCTTCGCCACGGTGCGTGCAGGGGATGTGGTTGGTGATCACACTGTGCTGTTCGCCGCAGATGGTGAGCGAGTCGAAATCACTCACAAGGCCTCCAGCCGCATGACCTTCGCCAAGGGGGCGGTGCGTGCCGCGCTCTGGTTGGATGAGAAGCCCGCTGGGCTTTATGACATGCAGGATGTGCTTGGTCTGAAATGAGTTTTTGCGCCGCTTGGCAGCGCGGTGCTCGTTCCGGGTGCGCTTGTCGGGCATTTTGGCTGGACCCTAAACAGGGTTTTCTGTAAGCTACTCGCTTTAGTGTGTCCACTAAAAGTTGCGCAGAAATGAATCAAACAAAAAGCGGGATGACCTTCACACGTCATCCCGCTTTTTTACAATCTGCGTCTGCTCCAGCCTTGATCTACGGGAGGTCTCTTGACTAAGCCAGCCCTTACGCCAGCCATTCTGGCTCTTGCCGATGGCAGCATCTTTCGCGGCGAATCCATCGGCGCCGATGGGCAAACCATTGGTGAGGTGGTGTTCAACACCGCCATGACCGGCTATCAGGAAATCCTCACCGATCCTTCCTACGCCAAGCAGATCGTTACGCTCACCTACCCTCATGTTGGCAATACCGGCACGACGCCGGAAGATGCCGAGTCCTGGAAAGTCTGGGCTGCGGGTCTGGTTATTCGCGACCTGCCGCTGATTTCCAGCAACTGGCGCGACAAGCAACCCCTGCCTGACTACCTCAAGGCCAATGGCACCGTTGCCATCGCCGGCATCGATACTCGCCGCCTGACCCGTATCCTGCGTGAGAAGGGTGCGCAGAACGGCTGCATCCTGGCTGGTAGCGATGCGACCGAAGAGAAAGCGCTGGAGCTGGCGCGCAGTTTCCCCGGCCTCAAGGGCATGGATCTGGCCAAGGAAGTCAGCGTCAAGGAGCGTTACGAGTGGCGCTCTAGCGTCTGGTGCCTGAAGGATGACGGCCATGCCGAGATTCCCGCTAGCGAGCTGCCCTACCACGTCGTCGCCTTCGACTACGGTGTGAAGTACAACATCCTGCGCATGCTGGTCGCCCGCGGTTGCCGCGTCACCGTGCTGCCGGCACAGACGCCTGCCAGCGAAGCCCTGGCGCTCAATCCGGACGGCATCTTCCTGGCCAATGGGCCGGGTGACCCCGAGCCGTGCGACTACGCAATCAAAGCGATTCAGGAAGTACTCGAGACCGACATTCCGGTATTCGGTATCTGCCTCGGTCACCAGCTGCTGGCGCTGGCCTCCGGTGCCAAGACCGTGAAGATGCCCAACGGCCACCATGGCGCGAACCATCCGGTTCAGGATCTGAAGACCGGCGTGGTGATGATTACCAGCCAGAACCATGGCTTTGCCGTGGACGAGGCGAGCCTGCCGGCCAATGTGCGCGCGACGCACAAGTCGCTGTTCGACGGCACTCTGCAGGGTATCGAGCGTACCGACAAGGCTGCCTTCAGCTTCCAGGGCCACCCGGAAGCGAGTCCTGGCCCGCACGACGTCGCGCCGCTGTTCGACCGTTTCATCGAAACCATGGCCAAGCGCCGCTAAGCCTGCCGACTGACCAAAGGATTCGAGAGTAAGAAAATGCCAAAACGTACAGACATCAAAAGCATCCTCATCCTCGGCGCCGGCCCCATCGTCATTGGCCAGGCCTGCGAGTTCGATTACTCCGGTGCTCAGGCTTGCAAGGCGCTGAAGGAGGAAGGCTTCCGCGTCATCCTGGTGAACTCCAACCCGGCCACCATCATGACCGACCCGTCGATGGCGGATGCCACCTATATCGAGCCGATCAAGTGGGCCACTGTGGCCAAGATCATCGAAAAGGAGCGCCCTGACGCGCTGCTGCCGACCATGGGTGGCCAGACCGCGCTGAACTGCGCGCTGGACCTGGAAAAGCATGGCGTGCTGGCGAAGTTCGGCGTCGAAATGATCGGCGCCAATGCCGACACCATCGACAAAGCCGAAGATCGTTCGCGCTTCGACAAGGCGATGAAGGACATCGGCCTGGCCTGTCCGGTATCCGGCATCGCGCACAACATGGAAGAAGCCTATGGCGTCCTCGACAAGGTCGGCTTCCCCTGCATCATCCGTCCGTCGTTCACCATGGGCGGCACCGGCGGCGGCATCGCCTACAACCGTGAAGAGTTCGAAGAGATCTGTGCCCGCGGCCTCGATCTGTCACCGACCAGTGAGCTGCTGATCGACGAGTCGCTGATCGGCTGGAAGGAATACGAGATGGAGGTGGTCCGCGACAAGAAGGACAACTGCATCATCGTCTGCTCCATCGAAAACTTCGATCCGATGGGCGTGCACACCGGCGACTCCATCACTGTCGCACCGGCGCAGACCCTGACCGACAAGGAATACCAGATCCTGCGTAACGCCTCCTTGGCGGTGCTGCGTGAGATCGGCGTGGAAACCGGCGGCTCCAACGTGCAGTTCGGCATCTGCCCGAACACCGGGCGCATGGTGGTGATCGAGATGAATCCGCGGGTGTCGCGTTCTTCGGCACTGGCTTCCAAGGCCACGGGCTTCCCGATCGCCAAGATCGCGGCGAAGCTGGCTGTGGGTTACACCCTCGACGAACTGTCCAACGACATCACTGGGGGGCGCACCCCGGCATCGTTCGAGCCGGCCATCGACTATGTCGTTACCAAGATCCCGCGCTTCGCCTTCGAGAAATTCCCCAAGGCTGATGCGCGCCTGACCACCCAGATGAAGTCGGTCGGTGAAGTGATGGCCATCGGTCGCACCTTCCAGGAGTCCATGCAGAAAGCCCTGCGTGGTCTGGAAGTTGGTGCTACCGGTTTCGATCCGAAGCTGAATCTGGCTGATGCCGAAGCTGAGAGCACTCTCAAGCGCGAGCTGACCGTGCCGGGCGCCGATCGCATCTGGTTCGTTGCCGATGCGTTCCGTGCCGGTAAAACGGTCGCCGAAGTGTTCGAGCTGACCCGGATTGACGAGTGGTTCCTGGTGCAGATCGAGGATCTGGTCAGGGACGAGGAACACGTCAAGACACTGGGTCTGTCCAGTATCGACCGTGATCTGATGTACAAGCTCAAGCGCAAGGGTTTCTCCGATGCGCGTCTGGCCAAGCTGCTGGGCGTCACCGAGAAGAACCTGCGCAGCCACCGCCACAAGCTCAAGGTGCTGCCGGTCTATAAGCGCGTCGATACCTGCGCCGCCGAGTTCGCCACCGACACGGCTTACATGTATTCGACCTACGAGGAAGAGTGCGAGGCCAACCCGTCGAGCCGCGAGAAAATCATGATCCTCGGCGGTGGGCCCAACCGTATCGGCCAGGGTATCGAGTTCGACTATTGCTGCGTGCACGCCGCGCTGGCGATGCGTGAGGACGGTTACGAGACCATCATGGTCAACTGCAACCCGGAAACCGTCTCCACCGATTACGACACCTCGGATCGCCTGTACTTCGAACCGGTAACCCTGGAAGACGTACTGGAAATCGTCCGTGTCGAGCAGCCCAAGGGCGTGATCGTGCAGTACGGCGGCCAGACCCCGCTGAAAATCTGCCGTGCGCTGGAAGAGGCGGGCGTGCCGATCATCGGTACCAGTCCGGACGCGATCGACCGCGCTGAAGACCGTGAGCGTTTCCAGCAGATGGTGCAGCGTCTGAATCTGCGCCAGCCGCAGAACGCCACCGCGCGCAGCGAAGAAGAAGCCATCGCCGCCTCCAAGGCGATCGGTTATCCGCTGGTGGTGCGTCCGTCCTACGTGCTGGGCGGCCGCGCGATGGAGATCGTCTACGAGGAAGAAGAGCTCAAGCGCTACATGCGTGAAGCGGTGCAGGTGTCCAACGACAGCCCGGTGCTGCTGGATCACTTCCTCAACTGCGCCATTGAAGTGGATATCGACGCCGTGTGCGACGGTACCGATGTCGTCATCGGCGGCATCATGCAGCACATCGAGCAAGCCGGTGTTCACTCCGGCGACTCGGCGTGTTCGTTGCCTGCCTACTCGCTGCCGCAGCACATTCAGGACGAGATCCGCGATCAGGTGCGCAAGATGGCCCTGGAGCTCGACGTGATCGGCCTGATGAACGTGCAGATGGCCGTGCAGGGCGAGGACATCTACGTGCTCGAGGTCAATCCGCGTGCTTCGCGTACCGTGCCATTCGTATCCAAGTGCATCGGCGAATCGCTGGCCAAGGTCGCGGCGCGCGTGATGGCGGGCAAGACGCTCAAGGAAATCGGCTTCACTCGCGAAATCATCCCGACCTACTACAGCGTCAAGGAAGCGGTATTCCCGTTCGCCAAGTTCCCTGGCGTCGATACCATCCTTGGCCCGGAAATGAAGTCCACCGGTGAGGTGATGGGTGTCGGCGACAGCTTCGCCGAAGCGTTCGCCAAGGCTCAGCTGGGAGCCAGCGAAATCCTGCCGACCTCGGGCTGCGCGTTCCTCAGTGTGCGTGAAGACGACAAGCCCTACGTCGAACAGGTGGCCCGCGATCTGGTCGGCCTCGGTTTCGAAGTGGTGGCTACCGCCGGTACTGCGCGCATCATCGAAGCGGCAGGGCTGCCGGTGCGTCGCGTGAACAAGGTGACCGAAGGTCGTCCTCATGTGGTCGACATGATCAAGAATGACGAAGTCACCTTGGTCATCAACACCACCGAGGGGCGTCAATCCATCGCCGATTCGTATTCCATTCGTCGCAACGCCCTGCAGCACAAGATCTGCATTACCACCACCATCGCGGGTGGTCAGGCGATCTGTGAGGCGCTCAAGTTCGGTCCCGAGAAGACCGTGCGCCGGCTGCAGGATCTCCATGCAGGAATCAAGGCATGACAAAATTCCCAATGACCATCCAGGGCGCTCGCGCCCTGGAAGACGAACTCAAGCATCTGAAGACCGTGCTGCGACCGCAGATCACTCAGGCAATCGCCGAGGCGCGGGAGCTGGGTGATCTCAAGGAAAACGCCGAGTACCATGCTGCGCGCGAGCAGCAGGGTATGGTCGAGGCGCGTATCCGCGACATCGAGGGCCGCCTGCAGAACGCTCAGGTCATCGATATCGCCAACATCACGCCCACCGGCAAAGTGATTTTCGGCACCACCGTTGATATCGCCAACGTCGAGACCGACGAGCAGGTGACCTATCAGATCGTCGGCGACGATGAAGCCGATATCAAGCAGGGCAAGCTGTCGGTAAGTTCGCCGATTGCGCGCGCGTTGATTGGCAAGGAAGAAGGCGACGTTGTGGCCGTCAAAACGCCCAGCGGGCTGATCGAGTACGAGATTGTCGAGGTCCGTCATATCTGATCGGCAGCCCGCACGGGCCGGCATCATCACTTGGCAGCTGGCCCAGACGTTCTGGGTTGGCGGCCTGTGGCTGCTGCAGTTCATGGTCTTGCCTGCCCTCGGGCGTATCGGGCTGGCGCCGTTGCTGGTCGAGGAAATCGCAGGCAGCCTGAAGCCATTGCTCGTCGGCTTCGCTGCGTTCTGTAGTGCGCTACAGGCGCTGGTCCTGGTTCAAGTGACGGGGCTGCGCGGCTTGTGGCGCGATGTGCGGGGGCAACTGTTGCTGGCGGTGGGGCTGCTTGCGGGCAGTCAATTGCTGATGCGGGCGGGTTGGTTCGAATCGCTCTACTGGGCCAGCTTCAGCTATTTGGTCATGGCGCTGTGTGGCTTGATGCTGGTCTTGCAGCCGGCTCCGGGGCGCGAGCACTGATCTTGCGCGGCAGACCTCGGTCTGCCGCAGCGATTTCAAGCCTGGAAGCGGTGAATGTTGGACAGCTGCTTGTTCGGTTTCGGGTTTTTACGATACACCAGTGCCATCTTGCCGATTGCCTGCACCAATTCGCACTTTGCGATCTTGCACAGTTCTTCCATCAGGGCGCGGCGGTCCTCTCGCTCGGTGATGCGGAACTGGATCTTGATCAGTTCATGATCATTCAAGGCTCGCTCGAGCTCGGCTTGAACGCCTTCGGTCAAACCGTTATCGGCCACGATCAGAACCGGCTTCAGGTGGTGACCGATGGATTTGTACTGTTTCTTTTGCTCGTTGGTGAGCGGCATATTTCGACCCTTGCGTCAGAAGCCTTGAAAATGGCGGCTAGTGTACCCGACAGGTTGAAGGTCGCCCAGCGGAGGCATCGGCCGGGCGCATTCGGGTGTCAGCTGATTTGCCCTGGCGCAGCGCACGGTTAGCTTGGCGCTGCGCATATGCGAGACGGGCGTATTCGGCGAGCACGGCATGGGCCTTGTGATTTCCAGCGTGGCCCCAATATCGGTGTAAGAATGCTTCATTGCTGTGGTGTTTAAGGGCTCGAAGCCATTCATTTCGATTCTTGAACGTGCTCCGCTGTACGCGTCAGTTCGGTAGTAGTTGCAGTGGAGGCGTTGCATGCGGTGCAGAACGCCGGATTTCGCGGTCTATCGGGACAGGCTTCAGTCGAATGGACGGCCGCGCAGGACAAGGGCTACGCTGTTTCATAGGGTTACAGACCGGCTGCCAGTTTCAGTGCGTTGTGTAGTAAGTTAGGCCGAGCAACCAATCGGCCGTCATGCGGGCCCGCAGACAACGGGTTTGCTCCAGAGGGTAGTTAATTTGAACGACATGGCAAAAAACCTGATCTTGTGGCTGATCATCGCCGCCGTCCTGGTCACGGTGATGAACAACTTCTCCAGCCCGAGCGAGCCGCAGACGCTGAACTACTCGGATTTCCTCGAGCAGGTCAAGCAGGGGCGCGTCGAACGCGTAACGGTCGACGGCTTCGTCATCATCGGCAAGCGCAGCGAGGGCGATACCTTCAAGACCATTCGTCCGGCAATTCAGGACAATGGCCTGATCGGCGATCTGCTCGACAACAACGTGCTGATCGAAGGCAAGCAGCCCGAACAGCAGAGCATCTGGACTCAGCTGCTGGTGGCGAGCTTTCCGATTCTCGTGATCATTGCGGTGTTCATGTTCTTCATGCGCCAGATGCAGGGTGGCGCGGGTGGTAAAGGTGGCCCCATGAGCTTCGGCAAGAGCAAGGCGCGCCTGCTCTCGGAAGATCAGGTCAAGACCACCTTTGCTGACGTGGCCGGCTGTGATGAGGCCAAGGAAGAAGTGCACGAACTGGTCGAGTTCCTCCGTGATCCGGGCAAATTCCAGCGTCTGGGTGGCCGCATCCCACGCGGCGTGCTGATGGTTGGTCCGCCCGGTACTGGCAAGACCCTGCTGGCCAAGGCGATCGCCGGCGAGGCCAAGGTGCCGTTCTTCACCATTTCCGGCTCGGACTTCGTGGAGATGTTCGTCGGTGTCGGCGCCAGCCGCGTACGCGACATGTTCGAGCAGGCTAAGAAGCACGCGCCGTGCATCATCTTCATCGACGAGATCGACGCCGTCGGCCGTCATCGTGGCGCCGGCCTCGGCGGTGGGCACGATGAGCGCGAGCAGACGCTGAACCAGCTGCTGGTCGAAATGGACGGCTTCGAGATGAATGACGGCATCATCGTCATTGCTGCGACCAACCGTCCCGATGTGCTGGATCCGGCATTGTTGCGCCCAGGTCGTTTCGATCGCCAGGTTGTAGTCGGTCTGCCGGACATTCGTGGCCGTGAGCAGATTCTCAAGGTGCACATGCGCAAGGTTCCGATAAGCGAGAACGTCGAGCCTGCGGTGATTGCCCGTGGTACTCCGGGTTTCTCCGGTGCCGATCTGGCCAACCTGGTGAACGAGGCATCATTGTTCGCTGCGCGCTCCAACAAGCGCATCGTGGAAATGCGCGAGTTCGAACTGGCCAAGGACAAGATCATGATGGGCGCCGAGCGCAAATCCATGGTCATGTCCGAAAAGGAGAAGCTCAATACGGCCTATCACGAGGCCGGCCATGCCATCGTCGGTCGTGTGGTGCCTGAGCACGACCCGGTGTACAAGGTTTCCATCATTCCCCGTGGGCGGGCGCTGGGCGTCACCATGTTCCTGCCGGAAGAGGATCGCTACAGCCTGTCGAAGCGGGCGCTAATCAGTCAGATATGTTCGCTGTTTGGTGGCCGGATCGCTGAAGAGATGACGCTGGGTTTCGAAGGTGTCACTACTGGTGCGTCGAACGACATCATGCGCGCCACGCAATTGGCGCGGAACATGGTCACCAAGTGGGGGTTGTCGGAAAAGCTCGGGCCGTTGATGTATGCCGAAGAGGAAGGCGAGGTCTTTCTCGGTCGCAGCGCCGGCAGTCAGCACTCCAACGTCTCTGGAGAGACGGCCAGGCTGATCGATGAGGAAGTACGCAGCATCATCGATCACTGCTATGGCACAGCCAAGCAGATCCTGACCGACAACCGCGACAAGCTGGACATGATGGCTGAGGCGCTGATGAAGTACGAAACCATCGATGCGCCGCAGATCGACGACATCATGGCTGGGCGTACGCCGCGTGAGCCGCGTGATTGGGAAGGCGGCTCGGGAGCTTCCGGCACGCCGGTCGTTCCAGATGACAGTCGTCCGCAAACCCCTATCGGTGGGCCGGCTGGCGAGCACTGAGATCGCCGTCCTGCGGGTTTGCCGCTTGCAGAGTAGATGGCTGTAACCAGAAGGGGCGCATAGGCGCCCCTTCTGGTGTAAATTGTTCACCCCGTTGTGCCATGGTGGTGCAATCGGATGGACGCCCGTTTAGAGCGTCCGGCCTGAACGCTCAAGGCTTGTGAATGATAGATTCGTTTTCTCCCTCTCGGCTGGTGTGTGGCAGCCGGGTTCTTGATCTATCCCGTCCGCATGTGATGGGGATTCTCAACGTCACTCCCGATTCCTTCTCCGATGGTGGTCGCTTCGCCGGGCTTGATGCCGCTCTTCGGCACGCGGAGGCCATGGCTGCAGCCGGGGCTACGCTGATCGACGTTGGTGGTGAGTCCACGCGCCCGGGTGCGCGCGCCGTGTCGCCGACCGAGGAGCTGGAACGGGTGGCGCCAATCGTTGAGGCGGTCGCTCGCGAACTGGACGTGGTGGTTTCAGTGGATACTTCCACTCCCGCGGTTATTCGCGAAAGCGCTCGCCTGGGTGCCGGACTGATCAATGATGTGCGCTCGTTGCAGCGCGATGGTGCGCTGGACGCAGCTGCTGACACCGGCTTGCCAGTCTGCCTGATGCACATGCGAGGTGAGCCGGGTGACATGCAGGTCGATCCGCATTACGAAGATGTCACGTCCGAGGTCTGTTCCTTTCTCGAGCAGCGCATGGCGGCCTGTGCCGCCGTTGGTATCCCGCTCGAACGGATAGTTCTTGATCCCGGCTTCGGGTTTGCCAAGACGCTGACCCATAATCTGGTGCTGTTCCGGCATATGGAGGCGCTTCACCGTCTCGGTCGTCCGTTGCTGGTCGGCGTGTCTCGCAAGAGCATGGTGGGGGCGGTTTTGGGGCGCCCGGTTGATCAGCGCTTGTACGGCAGTTTGGCGCTTGCTGCACTGGCAGTGAGCAAAGGCGCTCGGATAGTTCGCGTTCACGATGTCGCCGAGACGGTTGATGTAGTTCGAATGATTGCTGCAGTGCAGGCGGCGGAATAGGGAAGACACCATGACTAGAAAGTATTTCGGCACCGATGGTATCCGTGGGCACGTCGGGCAGGCTCCGATCACTCCGGACTTCATGCTCAAACTGGGATGGGCAGCTGGCATGGCCTTTCGCAAACAGGGAAAGTGCCGGATTCTTATTGGCAAGGACACGCGTATCTCGGGCTACATGTTCGAGTCAGCATTGCAGGCGGGATTGTCCGCAGCTGGCGCGGACGTACTCTTGCTTGGGCCTATGCCGACACCCGCAGTCGCCTATCTGACGCGTACCTTCCATGCTGAGGCGGGCATCGTGATCAGTGCCTCGCACAATCCGCATCACGATAACGGAATCAAGTTTTTTTCCGGTCGCGGCACCAAGCTTCCCGATGAAGTTGAGCTGATGATCGAGGAGTTGATCGATGCGCCGATGACCGTGGTCGAGTCGGCCCAGCTGGGCAAGGCGTCGCGTATCAATGATGCGGCAGGGCGTTACATCGAATTCTGCAAGAGCAGCGTGCCGACCAGCACGGATTTCTCCGGGCTGAAGCTGGTGATCGACTGCGCACATGGTGCGACCTACAAGGTTGCACCCAGCGTATTCCGTGAGCTGGGTGCCGAAGTGGTCGTGATAGGTGCGCAGCCGGACGGTCTGAATATCAATGCCGATGTTGGATCCACTCATGTCGGTCAGCTGCAGAAGGCGGTCGTCGATCATGGGGCGGATCTTGGCATCGCCTTCGATGGCGATGGTGATCGGGTGATGATGGTCGATCACACCGGCGCCGTGGTTGATGGCGACGAACTGCTTTACATCATCGCAACCGATCTGCAGGAGCGCGATCGGCTTTCCGGCGGAGTGGTGGGCACGCTAATGAGTAACCTCGGGCTCGAGCTTGCTCTCAAGGCGCGCGACATCCCGTTCACTCGGGCAAAGGTTGGCGATCGCTATGTGATTGCGGAAATGCTCGATCGCTCATGGGTTCTGGGTGGCGAGAACTCCGGGCATATCGTTTGTGCGCAGCACACTACTACGGGCGATGCGATTATTGCGGCTTTGCAGGTGGTTCTGGCGCTTCGTCGACGCGGGCAAACACTCGCCCAGGAGCGGTTGGCGTGGCACAAGTGTCCTCAGGTGCTGATCAATGTGCGTTTCTCCGGGGATCGGGATCCCATATCCCATCCGAGCGTGCAGGCTGCTTGCGACAGTGTTACCGAGCGTATGGCGGGGCGAGGTAGGGTGCTTCTGCGCAAGTCCGGGACCGAGCCGCTGGTGCGGGTGATGGTCGAGGGCGATGACGAAACTCAGGTGCGGGGTATGGCAGAAGAGCTCGCCAAGATCGTTACTGAAGTTTGTGCGTAATCGCGCTTGCCAGAGCGTTTTCTGTTGAGTAACATCTGCGCCCACTTTGACCGATGAGGTAAAGCATGCGTCGCCCCATGGTAGCTGGTAACTGGAAGATGAACGGTACCCGCGCTAGCGTCGCAGAGCTTGTCGAGTCTCTCCGTATGCAGGCATTGCCTGTAAGTGTCGAGATTGCGGTGTTCCCCTCCTGTCTGCATGTCGCTCAGGTTTTGGGTGGTGTCGATAGCAAGCATGTTGCCGTCGGAGCCCAGGACTGTGCAGCGCAGAACGGCTTCGGGGCGCTGACCGGCGAAGTGTCAGCCGAGCAGTTTGCTGAGGTTGGTTGTGAGTGGGTTCTGGTTGGTCACTCGGAGCGTCGCCTGGTTCTAGGTGAGACGGATGAAGTGGTCAGTCGCAAGTTTTTGGCGGCGCAGGTAGGTGGTTTGAAACCTGTGCTGTGTTTGGGTGAAACGCTCGAGGAGCGTGAGGCTGGTCGGACGCTGGAAGTGGTCGGGCGCCAGTTGGCGCAAGTGCTGGATGATCATGGTATTGCAGTTTTCGAATCGGCGGTCATCGCTTACGAGCCTGTTTGGGCGATTGGTAGTGGCTTGACCGCGACCCCTGAGCAGGCCCAGGAAGTACATGCTGCCATACGCGAGCAGCTGTCGCGTCAAGATCGCCAAGTCGCCGCAGGCGTTAGGCTTTTGTACGGCGGTAGCGTCAAGGCGGACAACGCCGCTGAGCTGTTCTCAATGGCGGATATTGACGGGGGGCTGGTTGGTGGGGCCTCTCTGAAAGCGAATGAATTTGGTGCGATCTGTCGCGCCGCGGGGAACTGATCAGATGTTGCAGACTGTCGTGATTGTGGTGCATCTGCTGGTTGCTCTGGGTGTTGTTGCGCTGGTGCTTCTGCAGCAGGGCAAGGGTGCGGATGCTGGTGCTTCTTTTGGTTCGGGTGCTTCGGCAACTGTTTTCGGAAGCCAAGGTTCTGCTACCTTTTTGAGTCGTCTTACTGCTATACTTGCCGGCGTTTTTTTCGTGACTAGTCTCGGCTTGGCGTTCTTCGCGAAGCAGCAGGCTGATCAGTTGTCTCAGGCGGGGTTGCCGGATCCAGCGGTACTGGAAGTCCCGGTCAGCAAGCCAGCGGTAGAAGATGTGCCTGTGCTCGAGCAGCGCAAGCCGGCAGATACTGCTAGTGATCTGCCTGAGGTAGAAAAAGGGCAATAAGCTTTTTGCCGAGGTGGTGGAATTGGTAGACACGCTACCTTGAGGTGGTAGTGGCCATAGGCTGTAGGGGTTCGAGTCCCCTCCTCGGTACCAAACAAGCAGGCCCGCCTAGTGCGGGCTTTCTTGTGTTTTAAGGGTTTTAAGTTGACCTGTATTAGGCGCGAGTCGTATAATTCGTGCCCAGTTTGACGCGGGGTGGAGCAGTCTGGTAGCTCGTCGGGCTCATAACCCGAAGGTCGTTGGTTCAAATCCAGCCCCCGCAACCAGTCAATAAAGAGCCCCTGTACAGGGGCTTTTTATTAGCTTGAGGCCAGGTCGCCGGCATTTACAGGCGGTCAAAGGGATGGGCGTTTCGCCCATTTTTCATTTGTACAGCATGCGCGAGGGACTTCGATGTCGAGCAAGCTAGAACAGTTGCAGGCCTTGTTGGCCCCGGTGGTTGAGGCGCTTGGCTATCAGTGCTGGGGTATTGAGTTCATTTCCCAGGGGCGGCATTCACTGCTGCGAGTCTATATCGACCATGCCGATGGCATCCTCATCGACGACTGCGAGAAGGTCAGCCGTCAATTGAGTGGTGTGCTCGACGTGGAAGATCCGATCAGTGTGGATTACACCCTTGAGGTTTCTTCTCCCGGTATGGATCGGCCCCTGTTCACCATTGAGCAGTACACCGCCCATGTCGGTGATCAGGTAAAAATAAAGCTGCGCTCGCCCTTCGAGGGCAGGCGCAATTTCCAGGGTCTTCTCCGTGGGGTGGAAGAGCAGGATGTCGTGGTGCTGGTAGATGACCATGAGTATCTGCTGCCGATCGACATGATCGATAAGGCCAACATCATTCCCCGTTTTGACTGAGAACGGATCCCGCGGACCCCAATGGATTGCGAAAGGCGAGGCGTACGATGAGCAAAGAAGTACTGCTGGTTGTGGAGTCGGTGTCCAATGAAAAGGGCGTACCGGCTAGTGTGATTTTCGAAGCGCTGGAGCTGGCCTTGGCCACGGCTACCAAGAAGCGTTACGAAGACGAAGTTGATCTGCGTGTGGAAATCAATCGCCAGAACGGCAGTTACGAAACGTTCCGTCGCTGGACCGTGGTCGATGATGAGCATTTCGATGATCCAGCCCATCAGCTGGCTCTGGATCAGGCTCAGGAACGCAATCCTGACGCCAAGCTCGGAGATGTGTTCGAAGAGAAGATCGAGTCGATCGAATTCGGCCGTATCGCCGCGCAGACCGCCAAACAGGTGATCGTGCAGAAGGTCCGCGAGGCCGAGCGCGCGCAGGTGGTAGAAGCCTACCGCGATCGTTTGGGCGAGATCATTTCCGGTACGGTCAAAAAAGTTACCCGCGACAGCGTAATCGTCGATCTGGGCAACAACGCCGAAGCATTGCTTGCCCGAGAAGACATCATCGCGCGTGAGACCTTCCGCGTTGGTGCTCGTGTCCGCGCGCTGCTCAAGGAGATCCGCACCGAGAATCGTGGGCCGCAGCTGATTCTGTCGCGTACCGCGCCGCAGATGCTGATCGAGCTGTTCCGTATTGAAGTACCGGAAATTGCCGAGGGCCTCATCGAGGTCATGGGTGCGTCTCGTGATCCTGGCTCGCGGGCCAAGATCGCCGTTCGCTCCAAGGACAAGCGCATCGATCCGCAGGGCGCCTGCATCGGTATGCGTGGTTCGCGCGTACAGGCAGTCTCCGGCGAAATTGGTGGCGAGCGAGTGGATATCGTCCTCTGGGACGAGAACCCCGCGCAGCTGGTCATCAACGCGATGGCGCCTGCTGAAGTTGCGGCGATCATCGTCGACGAAGATGCCCATGCGATGGATATCGCAGTCGCCGAGGATAATCTGGCGCAAGCGATCGGCCGTGGCGGTCAGAACGTTCGGCTGGCCAGTCAGCTGACTGGTTGGACGCTCAATGTCATGACCGAAGCGGACATCCAGGCCAAACAGCAGGAAGAAACTGGCGACATCCTGCGCAACTTCATCGACGAGCTTGACGTTGACGAAGAGCTGGCGCAGGTGCTGGTTGAAGAGGGCTTCACCTCCCTCGAAGAGATTGCCTATGTCCCCATGGAGGAAATGCTTGGCATCGAAGGCTTCGACGAAGACATCGTCAATGAGCTGCGTACGCGGGCCAAAGATCGCCTGCTGACCAAGGCCATCGCCAACGAGGAGAAGCTTGCGGATGCTCAGCCGGCTGAAGATCTGCTGGCACTCGATGGCATGGATAAAGAACTGGCGGTCGAGTTGGCCGTGCGGGGAGTCATCACCCGCGAAGACCTGGCCGAGCAGTCGATAGACGATCTGCTCGACATAGACGGCATCGATGAAGAGCGTGCCGGCAAGCTGATCATGGCCGCCCGAGCCCATTGGTTCGAGTAAGTAATTAGCGGCCTGAGGAGAGAAATGCATGACGCAAGTCACGGTGAAAGAACTGGCCCAGGTGGTCGACACACCGGTCGAGCGACTGCTTCAGCAGATGCGTGAGGCAGGACTGTCGCACACCAGCGCCGAGCAAGTAGTGACCGATAACGAGAAACAGGCCCTGTTGGCCCATTTGAAAAGCACCCACGGGGCGAAAGTGGACGAGCCGCGCAAGATTACCTTGCAGCGCAAGACCACTACCAAGCTCAAGGTGGGTGGCAGCAAGACCATCAGCGTCGAAGTGCGCAAGAAGAAAACCTTCGTCAAGCGCAGCGCCGAAGAAATCGAAGCGGAGCAGCGCCGCGAGCTCGAAGAGCAGCGTGCGGCGGAAGAAGCTGCCCGTCTGAAGGCGGAGCAGGAAGCGCGCGCGCGTGCCGAGGAAGAGGCTCGCCGTAAGGCCGAGTCGAACCAGCCGCAGGCCGACGTGACCGCCCCGGCCGCAGTCGAGCCGGTGGTCAATGCAGAGCCGACACCGGCCGCAGTCGAGCCTGCCGCTCCTGCACCGGAGCGCAAGAAAGAAGAGCCGCGTCGTGTCGAGAAGCCACGCAGCGACGATGACGAGCGTCGTGATCGCAAGCATGCGCAGCATCGCCCGTCGCTCAAGACCAAGGCTCCATTGGCGCGTACCGTACGTACCGGCGAAGACGAGGCCGATGGCTTCCGTCGCGGTGGTCGTGGCAAGTCCAAGCTCAAGAAGCGTAACCAGCATGGGTTCCAGAGCCCAACAGGACCTGTCGTGCGCGAAGTGTCGATTGGCGAGACCATCACTGTGGCTGAGCTGGCCCAGCAGATGTCGGTTAAAGCGGCCGAAGTCATCAAGTTCATGTTCAAGATGGGCTCGCCTGTCACCATCAACCAGGTGCTGGATCAGGAAACTGCTCAGCTGGTTGCCGAAGAGCTGGGCCACAAGGTCAAGCTGGTCAGCGACAACGCCCTGGAAGAGCAGCTGGCCGAGCTGCTGAAGTTCGAAGGCGAGTCGGTCTCGCGTGCGCCGGTCGTGACCGTGATGGGTCACGTCGACCACGGTAAGACCTCGCTGCTCGACTACATCCGCCGCGCCAAGGTTGCAGTCGGCGAAGCCGGCGGTATTACCCAGCACATCGGTGCTTATCACGTCGAAACCGAGCGGGGCATGGTCACGTTCCTCGATACCCCTGGTCACGCTGCGTTTACCGCCATGCGTGCTCGTGGTGCCAAGGCGACCGATATCGTGATCCTCGTGGTTGCTGCCGATGACGGTGTAATGCCGCAGACGCAGGAAGCCGTCCAGCACGCCAAGGCTGCCGGCGTTCCGATCGTGGTAGCGGTGAACAAGATCGACAAGCCGGATGCCAACCCGGACAACATCAAGAATGGCCTGGGTGCACTTGACGTGATCCCGGAAGAGTGGGGTGGCGACACCCCGTTCATTCCGGTCTCCGCGAAAATGGGTACCGGCGTCGATGAGCTGCTCGAAGCCGTTCTGCTGCAGGCCGAACTGCTCGAACTCAAGGCCACGCCTTCGGCGCCTGGTCGCGGTGTGGTAGTCGAATCGCGTCTGGACAAGGGGCGTGGCCCGGTTGCCACTGTGCTGGTTCAGGACGGTACGCTGCGTCAGGGCGATATGGTGCTGTGCGGCGTCAACTTCGGTCGCGTTCGCGCCATGCTCGACGAAAACGGCAAGCCTGTTAAGGAAGCCGGCCCGTCGATTCCGGTCGAGATCCTCGGCCTGGATGGTACGCCGGAAGCCGGTGACGACCTCACCGTTGTGGCCGACGAGAAGAAGGCCCGTGAAGTTGCCCTGTTCCGCCAGGGCAAGTTCCGCGAAGTGAAACTGGCTCGCGCCCATGCCGGCAAGCTGGAAAACATCTTCGAGACCATGGGTCAGGACGAGAAGAAGACGCTCAACATCGTGCTCAAGGCGGACGTACGCGGCTCGCTCGAGGCGCTGCAGGGCTCGCTCAACGGCCTGGGTAACGACGAAGTGCAGGTTCGTGTGGTCGGCGGCGGTGTCGGTGGTATCACCGAGTCCGATGCCAACCTGGCGCTGGCCTCCAACGCCGTGCTGTTCGGCTTCAACGTCCGTGCCGATGCTGGTGCGCGCAAGATCGTCGAGGCCGAAGGCCTGGATATGCGCTACTACAACGTCATCTACGACATCATCGAGGACGTCAAGAAGGCGCTCACCGGTATGCTCGGCAGCGACGTTCGCGAGAACATCCTCGGCATCGCCGAAGTACGTGACGTGTTCCGTTCGCCGAAGTTCGGCGCGATTGCCGGTTGTATGGTCACCGAGGGTATGGTGCACCGCAATCGTCCGATCCGCGTCCTGCGCGACGACGTAGTCATCTTCGAGGGCGAGCTGGAGTCGCTGCGTCGCTTCAAGGATGACGTTGCAGAAGTCCGCGCTGGCATGGAATGCGGTATCGGCGTGAAGAGCTACAACGACGTCAAGGTCGGCGACAAGATCGAAGTGTTCGAGAAGGTCGAAGTGGCGCGTTCGCTGTAAGCAAGCGTCAATCTGAAAGCTGGGAGCAAGGAGTCGGTGATCGCCTGGGTGCGGTTACCGCTTCGAGCTTCCAGCTTTCGGCTTTTAATCGGGTAGAAATTTATGGCCAAAGAATTCAGTCGTACCCAGCGTATCGGCGATCAGATGCAACGCGAGTTGGCGCTGCTTATTCAGCGTGAGATCAAGGATCCGCGTCTGGGCCTGATTACCATCACCGCGGTCGACGTCAGTCGCGATCTGTCCCATGCAAAGATCTTCATCACGATCATGGGGCAGGACGACGATCAGGAAGCAATCAAGGGCAACCTGCGCATCCTCAACGATGCTGCCGGATTCCTGCGCATGCAGCTGGGCAAGAGCATGAAGCTGCGCACTGTTCCGCAGCTGCACTTCAACTACGACGCGAGCATTCGTCGCGGTGTCGAGCTGAGCTCGCTGATCGAGCGAGCGGTGGCGGAAGATCGCAAGCACAGCGACGAGCGCGGAGAATAAGCGTGGCACAGGTCAAGCGTGTACGGCGCAACGTCAACGGCATCATCCTGCTCGACAAGCCGCGTGGGTTCACCTCCAATGCGGCCTTGCAGAAGGTTCGCTGGCTGCTGAATGCGGAGAAGGCCGGACATACCGGGAGTCTCGATCCGCTCGCCACAGGTGTGTTGCCGCTGTGTTTTGGAGAGGCGACCAAGTTCTCGCAGTACCTGCTGGACGCGGACAAGGCTTACGAAACGGTCATGCAGCTGGGGGTCACCACGACCACCGCTGATGCCGAAGGCGAGGTCCTGGAGCGCAAGCCGGTCGCGGTCACCGTCGAACAGCTGGAGGCGCTGCTGCCGCAGTTTCGTGGCGACATCCTGCAGGTGCCGCCGATGTATTCGGCGCTCAAGCGGGACGGCCAGCCGCTGTACAAACTGGCGCGTGCCGGAGAGGTGGTGGAGCGCGAGCCGCGTTCTGTTAATATTGCGCGCTTGGAGTTGCTCTCGCTCGAAGGCGATAAGGCACGCCTCGCCGTTTCATGCAGCAAAGGCACCTATATCCGGACGCTGGTCGAAGACCTTGGTCATTTGCTTGGTTGCGGTGCGCATGTTGCCGAGCTGCGACGAACTCAGGCCGGACCGTTCGACCTTTCGCAGACGGTGACGCTCGAGACCCTCGAGCAGCTGCACAGCGAGGGTGGCGCCGAGGCGTTGGATGCGCTTTTGCAGCCGGTAGATAGCGGGCTTGAGCATTGGCCGCTGTTGCAGCTGTCCGAGCACAGCGCTTATTACTGGCTGCACGGACAGCCGGTGCGGGCCCCGGAAGCGCCCAAGTACGGCATGGTGCGTGTGCAAGATAACAATGGTCGCTTCATCGGTATCGGTGAAGTGAGCGAAGACGGGCGCATCGCGCCACGTCGGTTGATTCGGTCGGAATGACCGTTACGCAGCGCGTTCGCGCGTTGCGTCAGAGGGTGGCTGTCAGCAGGCACGGTCATTTCTCTTTATTAAACACGGGATGATTCCCGGCCTGTTCACTCAAGGAGCCCTATCATGGCACTGAGCGTTGAAGAAAAAGCCCAGATCGTTAACGAGTACAAGCAAGCTGAAGGCGATACCGGTTCTCCGGAAGTGCAGGTAGCCCTGCTGACCGCCAACATCAACAAGCTGCAGGACCACTTCAAGGCCAACGGCAAAGACCACCACTCGCGTCGTGGTCTGATCCGTATGGTTAACCAGCGCCGCAAGCTGCTGGATTACCTGAAGGGTAAGGACACCACTCGTTACAGCACCCTGATCGGTCGTCTGGGTCTGCGTCGCTAAGACGCGCCCGCGCTGGAAGCCGGAAGCTGGAAGCCTGAAGTTGAAAGTGGGATATCCCTCGATCAGCTTCGGTCTTCCAGCTTTTGGCTTTCTTGCAGGTCGTTTCGGGCCGACTCCCGAACGTTCTGCCAATTTCCCCAAGGCAACAAAGAGAAGGAAAAACCGTGAATCCGGTAATCAAGAAGTTTCAATTCGGTCAGTCGACCGTAACCCTGGAAACGGGTCGTATCGCCCGCCAGGCCTCCGGCGCAGTGCTGGTCACCGTCGATGACGACGTGACCGTACTGGTCGCTGTCACCGGCGCCAAGACCGCCGACCCGAGCAAGGGCTTTTTCCCGCTCTCGGTCCACTACCAGGAAAAGACCTACGCAGCCGGCAAGATCCCCGGCGGATTCTTCAAGCGTGAAGCGCGTCCTTCCGAAAAGGAAACCCTGACCTCGCGTCTGATCGATCGTCCGATCCGTCCGCTGTTCCCGGAAGGTTTCCAGAACGAAGTGCAGGTCATCTGTACCGTCGTTTCCACCAGCAAGAAGACTGACCCGGACATCGCCGCGATGATCGGTACTTCGGCCGCTCTGGCTGTTTCCGGCATTCCGTTCGACGGCCCGATCGGTGCTGCACGCGTGGCTTTCCACCCGGAAACCGGCTACCTGCTGAACCCGAACTACGAGCAGCTCAAGGCCTCCAGCCTGGACATGGTCGTAGCCGGCACCAAGGACGCTGTACTGATGGTCGAATCGGAAGCCAAAGAGCTGACCGAAGATCAGATGCTGGGCGCCGTCCTGTTCGCCCACGACGAGTTCCAGGCTGTGATCAAGGCGGTCGAAGAGCTCGCCGCTGAAGCCGGCAAGCCGCGCTGGGACTGGACCGCTCCGCAGGCCAATACCGCACTGCTGGACGCCATCCGTGCCGAGTTCGGCGAAGCCATCTCCCAAGCCTACACCATCACCATCAAGCAGGACCGCTATGCGCGCCTAGGCGAGCTGAAGGACCAGGTCGTTGCCAAGTTCTCCGGTGAAGAAGGCCAGCCGTCTGCTGGCGAAGTGAAGGATGCATTCGGTGAGATCGAATACCGCACCGTTCGCGAGAACATCGTCAATGGCAAGCCGCGCATCGATGGTCGCGACACCCGCACCGTCCGCGGGCTGAACATCGAGGTCGGCGTACTCGACAAGACCCACGGTTCGGCGCTGTTCACCCGTGGTGAAACCCAGGCTCTGGTAGTTGCCACTCTCGGCACCGCCCGTGACGCACAGCTGCTCGACACCCTGGAAGGCGAGAAGAAAGACCCCTTCATGCTTCACTACAACTTCCCGCCGTACTCGGTGGGCGAGTGTGGTCGCATGGGCGCTACCGGTCGCCGTGAAATCGGTCATGGTCGTCTGGCCCGTCGTGGCGTCGCCGCCATGCTGCCGAGCGCTGACGAATTCCCCTACACCATCCGTGTAGTGTCGGAAATCACCGAATCCAACGGTTCGTCCTCCATGGCTTCCGTCTGCGGTGCTTCCCTGGCCCTGATGGACGCTGGTGTGCCGATGAAGGCTCCGGTGGCCGGTATCGCCATGGGGCTGGTCAAGGAAGGCGAGAAGTTTGCCGTTCTGACCGACATCCTCGGTGACGAAGATCACCTGGGCGACATGGACTTCAAGGTCGCCGGTACCGCCAAGGGCGTGACCGCGCTGCAGATGGACATCAAGATCCAGGGCATCACCGAAGAGATCATGGAGCAGGCGCTGGAGCAGGCTCTGGAAGCTCGCCTGAACATCCTCGGCCAGATGAACCAGGTCATTGCCCAGTCGCGTAGCGAGCTGTCGGCCAACGCGCCGACCATGATCGCCATGAAGATCGACCAGGACAAGATCCGCGACGTGATCGGCAAGGGCGGCGCTACCATTCGCGCTATCTGCGAAGAGACCAAGGCCTCGATCGACATCGAAGACGATGGCTCGATCAAGATCTTCGGCGAGACCAAGGAAGCGGCAGAAGCGGCCAAGCAGCGCGTGCTGGGCATCACTGCCGAAGCCGAGATCGGCAAGATCTACGTCGGCAAGGTTGAGCGCATCGTCGACTTCGGCGCGTTCGTAAACATCCTGCCTGGCAAGGACGGCCTGGTGCACATCTCGCAGATCAGCGACCAGCGGATCGAGAAAGTCACCGACGTGCTGAAGGAAGGCCAGGAAGTGAAGGTTCTGGTACTGGACGTGGACAACCGCGGACGTATCAAGCTGTCCATCAAGGACGTAGCCGCCGCGGAAGCGTCTGGCGTCTGAGCCGGTCAACGTAGCTGACAGAAAGGGCCTTCGGGCCCTTTTTGTTTGCGTTCAATAACTGCGCTGGGCTCGGCGGAAGATTGCAAGATGCACGCAATGTCACGCCAAAACATGCATAGTGCATGTGCTCGAGCAAGGTCTGTTTTTTCAAGTCATTGTTTTTAAAGGAGAAAAATAACGGCAATAGTTGGCACACCGCTTGCGCTGTTATCTGTGCATCTGAGGCCGGAGTCATGCCCCAGAAACCATGAGAACAGGAGTGACATCTATGAAGACTACTCAGACCCTTACCGCTGCCGCCATTGCCGCTGCTCTTAGCCTGCCGTTCGCCGGCGCTGCCCTGGCTGATACCACCCCTGCCATCGACAAGACCGATACCGTGATGTTGGCCGCCAACACCATGGACGACGCCGGTGATGCCGCATCCGATACCTGGATCACCACCAAGGTGAAATCCACTCTGCTGGCTGAAGACGCCACTCCAGGCATGGACATCGAAGTAGAGACCAAGGACGGCGTCGTCTCTCTGTCCGGCACAGTAGCCACCGAGGCTGAGAAAGAGGCCGCTATCGCCAAGGCCAAAGGCATCAAGGGCGTCCGCGATGTCGCCGCTGACGGCCTGAAAGCTGGCAACTGATGGTTCTCTCCCGCCAGTTATTGGCGGCATGAGTAAAAAACCCCGCTTCTCAGCGGGGTTTTTTATGGGCTAATTGCCGCGTTGGCTGTCGATCTGTCGCAACCGGCTGCCCTCGAAGCGCAAGAAGTGGAGCATTCCATGGTTCGGCCCATAGACCCACTCCTCGACTGGCACCTCCTGCCGGTAGCCGTACTCGTCGATGATCTCCTTGTAACCCGCCATGGAGCTGCTAGCGGGCTCGCCGCACTTGCTGCGGACCTCCGCCGTGGTGGCATCCAGGCTCACCAGGCGGCTGTTGCAGCGATAGGTAGACGATGCCTCTGCGTGCAGAGCGTCTAGCGACAGGCAGAGCAGTAGGGCGGATACGCGTCGATTCATCAGCTGACTCCAGGTGTTCAATTGGCCCGGCGGGTTTCGATACGAACCAGACGGTTGCCTTCGAAGGTGAGAATGCTGAGCATCCCGTTGCGAGGGCCGTAAACCCACTCTTCCAGGGCGAACTCTTGTCGGTCGTTGCGGCTCAGGGTGTAGCCCACCAGATCGCGATGTTCCGGTGTTCCGCATTTGCGTTCGACTTCAAATGTCCGATCGCCGGTGGTGACCAGTTGGCTGCCACAGCGCATGGTGTCGGCCTGAGCATTGCTAACGGCGGCCAGCAACATGCCGGCGACGAGGTATTTCATCATTCTCATCAGTCGCTCCCCAGGTGCAGTGCAGTGACTACCTTGCCATCGCTCGGCTGTTCTGCGGTGCCGGTGTCCAATAGATAGACCCGCTCGGAATCCAGGCCGGCGTCGACCAGATAGCCTTTGATCGCCGCGGCGCGATCACGGCTGAGGCGACGCAGTAGTGCTGCATTGTCTGCCCAGGACTCGAGCACCGCCTGACGCATCTGCTGCGTGCGTTGTTCGGCATCCAGTTCGGCCCACGCAGATGGCGGCTGATGGCCGAGTCGGCTGCGGTAGATGCCCTCCAGCAGCGGCGCTTCGTCCTCAGCCTCGATGCGTATCAGCGAGGGATCGGCAGGCACCTTGTCGCCTCGACGCTGCAGGATCCGGTACTGGGTTTCGCGATACTCCTGCTGCAGACGCTGTTCGGCCAAGAGCGGCCCATCGATTGCACCGGCGCTCATACCCTCCACTTCCAGGCGCAGCCCTGGACGCTGCTTCAATGCCGATGCGAGGGTGTCGAGAACCTTGCGCGCTTCGCCGTCCAGCGTGCTGCTGGCCGGTTCGAAGCCGATGTGGCTGAGGTCGGTATCGTCACCGCCGGCCAGGCCCGCTATGAACTTGAAGGGCGCCTGCGCCGCGCGCACCACCAGGTTGCGTAGCGTCTGCCAAACGATCGGCATGACACTGAATTGCGGGTCGTTCAGGTTGCCCTGCACCGGAAGCTCGATGGAGATGGTGCCCTTGCTGTCCTTGAGCAGTGCCACCGCCAGGCGCACGGGTAGATCCACCGCGTCCGGGCTGTCGACTTTCTCGCCGAGCTGCAGCTGTTCGAGGACCACCTTGTTCTCGGCGTTCAAGCGGCCCTGCTCGATCCGGTAGTGCAGATCCAGGTTGAGACGACCCTTGCGGATGCGATAACCGGCGAATTTGCCGGAATAGGGCGTCAGGGTGGTCAGTTCAACCTGGCGGAAGCTGGTCGCGATGTCCAGGCTCTGCAGCGGGTCGAACGGCGTCAGGTTGCCCTTGATGCTGACTGGCGCGTACTGATCCACCTTGCCGGTGATATTCACCGAGGCAGCCTTCTGTTCGCGATTGTCGAGCGTGCCGATCTCGCCGTTCAGCGACTGGATAGCGGTAACGAAGGGCGGGCGCAGGCTGAAATCGGCGAAGTTCGCCGAGCCGTTGGCGATACCGATGCCGCCGATGCGAATGGCTAGCGGCTCGCTCGCCGGCGTCGGTTGCTCTGCTGCAGCGCTTGCCGGATCGCTGCGCTCGACCAGCAGATCGTTGATGTTGGTGCTCAGGTCGGGGTTGATGATGAAGCGGGCATACGGCTGGCTCAGATCGATGTGGTCGATCGCCAGGCTGCTTGGGTGACGGTAATCCAGGCCGCTGAGCTGTAGCCGCTGCCATTTGATGAAGTCGCGGTTGTTGATCGTGTCGAGGGTATGCAGTTGCGTGGCGTCGACGCTGCCACGCACGCTGAACGCCAGCGGCTCGGTGCCCAGTAGGTCGATGTCCAGTTCGCTGGCGAGCATTCCGCTGCGCAGCTCGAGATGGACCAGCGGGCTGAGGTAGGCCTGGGCAATGCGTAGGTCGATGTCGCGCGTGGTCACCGCCAATTTGCCGCTCATGGGGCTCAGCTGCAGCTGTCCGCTGGCCTGGACCGCACCCTGCTTGCCGATGCCGGTGTCCAGCTTGAGGGCGAAGGGGCTGTTGCCGAGGCTGTCGAAATCGCGGACGTCGAGATTCAACGGGCCCAGCGCCAGCTCAACCTCTTCGTCCGGAACGCGATCGGCCAGATGTACCCGGTAGTCGCGTAACTGTGCGTCGCGTAGCAGCACCTGCCAAGGCTCTCCGGCTGGCCGTGCTTGTTCTTCGGCTGTGGCCTTGCTGGCATCCGCCTTCGCCGGCGCCGAGGCGAACAACTTCTGCCAGTCCAGCTCGCCGTCTGCTTCACGGGCGGCCCAGGTTTCCAGGTTACGGCTGCGCAGCTTGCCGATGATGACCTGCTGCTTGGCGAGATCCAGCGCGGTTTCGCTCAGCTCGAGCCGCTCCAGGCGCACAAGTTTGCGTCCGTCCGGGCTATCCAGCGCCAGTTGGGCTGCCGCCGCGCTGGCGTTGTCCAGCGTAAGCGTGAAGCCGTCGTCGAGAGCGAGGCGATAGCCCGTGCTGAGTTCGAGGCTGCCATCTTTGAGCTCCAGCGGCGCAGCGTCGCGCACATAGGGCCAGAAGTCCTTGAGCTGCAGTTTGCTGACCTGCAGTGAGCCGCGGGAAGCCAGCGGCTGCAGGCTGAGATCGCCCTGCCAGTCGATGCGTCCGCCACTCGCGCCGCTGGCAGTGAGACGCGCATCGGCGCTGCCGTCACTGCGAGTCGCAAGATTATGCAGTTCGAAATCCAGCGAATCGTAGATCAGAACAATAGGCTCGCTCGGACGCTTGTCCTCGAAGCCGAGATGCCCGCGCATCAGTTGCAGCCGGTCGATACGCAGCGGGAAGAGTTCGCCCGCTTCGCTGGTTGTCGGCTCTGCCTCTGGCACTTCGAACAGCTGACCAAGGTTGAGCGCGCCATCCCTAGCGAAGCGCGCCTCGACATACGGTGCCCACAATTCGACTGCAGCCAGGTGCAGGGTCCGCTGCCAGAGGCTGTCCCATTGCAGGTCGAGGTAGAGCCGCTCGAAGGCCAGCTGGCGGTCGTCCGGCTCGCCGATGCGCAGGTCGATCAGTGAAAGCTCAAGGCTGAACGGGTTGAATTCGATACGTTGCAGGTTGGCCGGTACGGTGGCGTAGTTGGCCAACTGCTGATTGGCGACGCGCTGGGCGATACCCGGCAGGATCAGAAAGCCAAGCAGGCTGTAGCAGATCAGCACGAGCGCGACACCGGTGAACGCACGCTTCATTCCATTGGGCATGACCGGAAGTATTCCTGGCGGATGGATGCCTTGGAGTATGGCACGGGCATGCGGTTCCCCGAATCGAGCGATGCCGGCAATGCGCTCAGAGCCGCAGAATCAGCGTCTTCAGCGGTGCCAGCCCATCGAGGGAAGGGAAGTCGGCAGCCGGCGCCAGCACCTGCCATTCGCGTACCGGCCGGCCAGCTTTCTCCGCGCAGCGCAGCACCTGGGTCCGCCAGTCTTCCATCGACACTTTCGCCAGGTTGTTGCAACAGATCAGCACGCCATCTTCTGCGGTGGCCAGCAGTGCGGGTTTGAGCAGGCTCTGGTAGTCGCGCAGCAGGTCCACCGTGCCGAACGCGCTGCGCGCCCAGGCCGGTGGGTCGAGCAATACCAGATCGAATTGGCGTTGCGCCAGGCGTGGGTACGCCGGCAACGTCCGGCCACGGCGCGCACTCACCGGCAGGCCGGCCAACTGGCGAATAGCCGGGAAATAGTCGGAGTGGACGAAGTGCATTGGCGGCAAGGAAGGATTCAACTCACCGTTCTCCCGCCCAACCGCCAGGTTGCGCTCGGCGAAGTCGACGTTCCAGATTTCCGCCGCGCCTCCTGCAGCTGCGCACAGGCCGACGCCGCAGGTATAGGAAAACAGATTGAGCACCGACTTACCGGCGCTGTGTTGCTTGACCCAGCCGCGGGCGTTGCGCAGGTCGAGGAAAAGCAGCGGATCCTGACCGGAGTGACGCGCGCGTACGCGGTAGCGCAGCCCCCACTCGTGGCCGACCTGATCCTCGAGTGCGGCATCGTCTGGCTGATGTCCCGTAGCGCTACGGTCGATACGCGAGTTGCTCTGCGAGCGGTCGTTGTAGACGAACTGCAGCGGCTCCCCGAGGAACTCGCAGGCCGCATTCCGAATGCTCTCCAGCGACAACGCATCGACCGGCTGGTGGAAACTCTGCACCATCAGCTGCGGACCGTAGCGATCGACCGTCAAGCCGGCCGCGCCTTCCTGGCTGCCATGGAAAAGCCGGTAGCAATCGGTGCCCTGTTGGTGCAGCTCCTCGAGCAGCGGGCGACGGGTTTCAAGGGCGGCGCGCAGCGCCTGGTCTAGAGATGGCATGCGCGGCGGCTCGAAAATAGGAGGGCGCGCAGTTTACCAAGAAACGCTGCGCTGGTTGATCGGTGCTAGCGTGGCGGCAGGCCCATGCGTCGCCGCGCGCGATGCACCGAGCCGCTGCGCACGGCCCAGCGAAGCACCGGTGCGGTACGGCGAACCCCGGCGCGGATCAGCTGGCGACGACTTTCGCTCAGCGACAGGCCAAGCATTGCCGGGGCCCATTCGGGCAGGAGCTCGACACCCGCGTGCAGCATCAACGTTCCGAAGGGCCTCAGCAGCGGGCTCGGCGCCGGGGCGCTACGCAGTATCTGAAGTATTTCCAATGCGCGGTCGTCACTGCGCAGCTGCGGGCGGACCCGCTCCAGATAGTCCGCAATCTGCGCGCGCGAACGCGGCACGTCCTGGGCGCCGAGCCGTTCGGCAATTAGCGCGACTTCGGCGTAATAGCGATCCTGCTCGCCAGCCGGGAGGGCGGGGTTCAGGTAACGCAGGTGTGATTTGAGAAAACTGCTGACTTCCGCGACATGGACCCAGGTCAGCAGGTCGGGGTCGGAGGCGGCATACGGCCGGCCATCCGGCGCCGTGCCGGTCACTCCGGCGTGAATGCGTTGGACCCGTTCGATCAACCGGTCGGCATCGGCTCGGCTGCCGAATGTCGTGGCAGAAATGAACTGGCCGGTGCGTCGCAGCCGGCCGAGCAGGTCCTGGCGGAAATTCGAGTGATCCCAGACGCCGGCCAAAGCCAGGGGGTGCAGGGCCTGCAGCAGTAGCGCGGAAATGCCACCGACCATCATCGAGGTGAAGTCGCCATGCACCCGCCAGCAAACTGACTCAGGCCCGAACAGGCCGGGATCGCCCGGAGGGTTTTCGTAGTCGACACCGCCGATTGCCAGGCCGGTGAGGCTCAGCACGCGGGTTTCGATCTGGCGGCGGATGAATTCCATGGCAATGGCGCTGCTGGCTTGCGAAGCGACCGATAGTACCTGAGGAGACGATCATTGCTTGTGGTTGCAAGCAGGTTCGGACGAGGGGGCATGGCAAGGCGGAGTGACCGGACAGCGTTGCACTGTCCGGTCAGGTGGCGCAATCAGCCGCGATGGCGGCCACGGAAGAAGTCGATCAGACCTTGCGTGGACGCATCCTCGGCCGGCGCGGCATCGAAGCGGGTCATCTGGTTGTAGACGGCCTTGCCCAGATCCTTGCCGAGTTCCACGCCCCATTGATCGAAGGAGTTGATTCCCCAGATCACGCCCTGGACGAAAACCTTGTGCTCGTACAGCGCGATCAGTGCGCCAAGGCGGCCGGGGCTGATGGTTTCCATCACCACGGTGTTGCTCGGGCGGTTGCCGGGAATCACCTTGTGCGGGGCGAGTCGCTGCACCTCGGCTTCGTCGAGGCCCTTGGCGCGCAGCTCGGCTTCGGCTTCTTCGCGTGTCTTGCCGCGCATCAAGGCCTGGCTCTGCGACAGGCAGTTGGCGTAGAGCCACTCGTGGTGATCGGCGACCGGATTGTGGCTGACCACGGGCACGATGAAGTCGGCCGGGATCAGCGGGGTGCCCTGGTGCAGCAGCTGGTGGTAGGCGTGTTGGCCGTTACAGCCGACACCGCCCCAGATCACTGGGCCGGTAGTGCAGGACACGGGCGTGCCGTCCTGGCGCACGCTCTTGCCGTTCGACTCCATGTCCATCTGCTGCAGGTGTTTGACGAAGTTGCGCAGGTAGTGGTCGTAGGGCAGGAAGGCGTAGCTCTGCGCGCCCCAGAAGTTGTGGTACCAGATGCCCAGCATCGCCAGCAGCACCGGCATGTTGCTTTCGAACGGCTCGCTGAGGAAATGCTGGTCCATACTGTAGGCGCCGGACAGCAGGTCCTTGAAGTTGGACATGCCGATGGCCAGGGCAATCGGCAGGCCGATCGCCGACCACAGCGAATAACGGCCACCAACCCAGTCCCACATCGGAAAGATGTTCTTCTCCCGAATGCCGAATTCCACCGCCGCCTGCTTGTTGCTGGTCACGGCGATGAAATGGCGGTAGAGCTTTTCTTCGGTACCGCCCTTGCCCAGGTACCAGGTGCGCGCGGCCTGGGCGTTCTTCAGCGTCTCGAGGGTGCCGAAGGTCTTGCTGGAGATGATGAACAGCGTGGTTTCGACATTCAGCTTGGCGGTCACTTCGCGGAATTCGCTGCCATCGATGTTCGCCAGGTAATGCGTGCGCACGCCGTGCTGGGTGAATGGCAGTAGCGCTTCGGAGACCAGTTGCGGGCCGAGGAACGAGCCGCCGATGCCGATGTTCACCACGTCGGTGATGGTCTTGTCGCTGAAGCCGCGCCACAGGTTGTTGTGAATGCGGGTAACGATATCGGTCATCTGCGCCAGGGCGGTGTGCACGTCGCGCATGATGTTCTTGCCGTCGACCATCACCGATTCACCCATCGGGCGGCGCAGGGCGGTGTGCAGCACGGGGCGGTTTTCCGAGGCGTTGATCCGCTCGCCTTCGAACATCGCGTGGGCGGCCTGCTCGACGCCGGCCTCGCGGGCCAGATTCACCAGCAGGGTACGGGTCTCGGGGGTGATCAGGTTCTTCGAGTAGTCGAGAAACAGACCGCTGCAGGAAACCGACAGGTCATCGAAGCGCGTCGGGTCGGCCTTGAACGCTTCGCGCATGCTGAAGTTCTGCATGTCCAGGCGGTGTTCTTCCAGGGCCTTCCAGGACGGCAGGCCGGTGACATCGAGCGGATGCTGGTAGTAGCTCATGGTGATGCGGCTTCCTTTGCTTTGACAGGCCGCTGAATCCTTGCGGGGGTGCATCGGGCGCGCTGGCCGCGACAGGATTCAGTGATATGTATGACCGTGCGGGCGCGCCGGCACTCGTCCTGAATGCTGCGGATGCTGGCCGAACCCGGCTTTGGCCGAGCCGGTAAAGGCACATCCTATGCCATCAGAGTCAGCTCTGACAGGGAAAACCCCTGCTGCGTTCCGGGCTATTTCTTCTATTCTGCCCGCGCAGACGCAATGCCCCAAGCATCCTGGCCGTCGCGGTGTCCGCACAACGAAAAAGCCCGAAGTGCGGACACTTCGGGCTTTCGTTCAGCGATGCCGGGTGGCTGAGGTCAGGCGACCTGCACCGGGATGGCGTTGCTGGTGTGGCTCAGTTCGCCGTCGGCACCCATGTAGAGCACGTGAGGCTTGAAGTTGGCCAGCTCGGCCTCGCTGTAGTGCGCGTAAGCGCAGATGATCACACGATGGCCAACGCCCGCCTTGTGGGCGGCGGCACCGTTGACCGAGATGATTTTCGAGCCTTCCTCGCCGCGGATGGCGTAGGTGGTGAAGCGCTCGCCGTTGTCGACGTTATAGATCTGGATCTGTTCGTATTCACGGATACCGGCCAGGTCCAGCCACTCGCCGTCGATGGCGCAGGAGCCTTCGTAATCGAGCACCGAGTGAGTCACCTGGGCGCGGTGCAGTTTGGCCTTGAGCATGATGGCGTGCATGGCAGGGTCCTCCGGGTGCGCAAGCGGCGCAGAGTTTGCCTTAAGCCTCGAACGTGATCAAGGCTGTGGGCAATTGACTGGAATCAGGCCGATGTGCGGATGTCGACGAGCAAATTATCGAGCAGTCGTGTCTTGCCGAGATAGGCGGCGACAAGGATGACTACTTCGCTGGAAGCGTCGCTCACCGGCTGCAGATCGATGGCGTTGCGGATCTCCAGGTAGTCCGGGCGCAGGCCGGCGGATTGTAGCGCGCTCAACCCCACGGCGATCAGTGCCGGATAATCGCGGCGGCCACCACGGATCGCCGTTTCGAGCTCTTTCAGCGTGCGGTACAGCACGGGTGCGGTGGCACGCTCGTCCGCAGTCAGGTATCCGTTTCGCGATGACAATGCCAGGCCGTCATCGGCCCGAACGATCGGCTCGGAAAGGATCTGCACCGGCATGTTCAGGTCGCGAACCATGGTGCGGATCACCGCCAGCTGCTGGAAATCCTTCTGCCCGAACACGGCGAGATCCGGCAGGACCATGTTGAACAATTTGGTGACTACTGTGGAGACGCCATCGAAGTGCCCGGGACGACTGCCGCCACACAAACCTTCCGATACACCGGGAACGCGCACGATAGTCTGCTGGGCCTGCCCGTGCGGGTACATTTCGTCCACGCTCGGCGCGAAGAGCAGGTGGCAGCCTGCTTCGAAGAGCTTGTCCTGATCCGCCGCGAGGGTGCGCGGATAGCTGTCCAGGTCCTCGTTGGGGCCGAACTGCAACGGATTGACGAAGATGCTGGCGACCACGAAGTCGGCACGCTGACCAGCCTTTTTCACCAGAGCGATGTGGCCAGCATGCAGGTTGCCCATGGTCGGCACGAAGCCGATGCGCTTGCCCTCGCTGCGCGCGCGGGCGACCGCGGCGCGCAGGTCGGCAATGGTCTTGACGATGTTCATGCGGAGAAACCGTGCTCGGCTGCGGGAAATTCGGTGGCCTTGACGGCTTTTACATAGCCGGCGATGGCGGAAGGGATGTCACCGTGCTCGCGCATGAAGTTCTTGACGAACTTCGGTACGCGACCACTGAGCGAAAGCCCGAGCATGTCGTGCAACACCAGCACCTGGCCGTCGGTGTCGCTGCCGGCGCCGATACCGATCACCGGAATCTGCACCGCCCGGGTGATGCGTGCAGCCAGTTCGCTGGGTACGCATTCGAGCAGCAGCATGGCCGCACCGGCTGCTTCCAGCGCTTTGGCGTCTTCCAGCATCTGCTGTGCCTGGGCTTCTTCGCGGCCTTGCACCTTGTAGCCGCCGAAGAGGTTGACCGCCTGGGGCGTCAGACCCATGTGCGCACAGACCGGAATGCCGCGCTCGGCCAGCAGGCGGATCGAATCGGCCAGCCACGCGGTGCCTTCAAGCTTGATCATGTGCGCGCCGGCTTGCATCAGCGCCGCGGAGTTGTTCAGGGTCTGCTCGGTAGTGGCGTTCGCCATGAATGGCAGGTCGGCGACGATCATCGCGCCACGGTTGCCGCGCTTGACGCTGGCGGTGTGGTAGGCCATGTCGGCGACGGTGACCGGCAGGGTGCTGTCGTGACCTTGCAGGACCATGCCGAGTGAATCGCCGATCAGGAGCATCTCGACGCCCGCGTCGCAGGCGGTCTTGGCGAAGGTGGCGTCATAGCAGGTGAGCATGACGATCTTCTCGCCCTTCTGCTTGAGCCCTTGCAGCGTGGTCAGGGTTACGTCTGGCATGAATGCCGTCCTCTTCGAGCCTCGGAGGTCAGGATTGCCGGGTGGCGCACCGCTGGGCAGCGGTCGTCAGTGGCAGAGGGCGCTTATAGTCCCGGCGGCGGCAGAGTAAGTCAATCGCGAGTGTTACCCGCACGTTACGTTCGTTACCGCGGCGGTGACACTGTCGCTGGATAGCCGCTCGAGGCCGCTGAACGGGCAGGCCGTGAGTAGATCGGCGAGCCGTCGACCGTCGGCGAAGACCAGTTCCAGCGGAGCGATCTCGGCCAATGGGTAGAGCACGAATGCACGGGCCTGCATGTGATAGTGCGGAACCGTGAGGCGTGGCTCGTCGATCAGCCTGTCGCCAAACAGCAGGATATCCAGATCGAGGGTGCGTGGGCCCCAGCGCTCGGCCTTGCGCTCACGGCCCTGGGCCAGCTCGATACGCTGCAGGGCGTCGAGCAGCTTCAATGGTGCAAGGTCGGTATCCAGCGCAGCGACGGCATTGACATAGCGTGGTTGGTCGGCTGGGCCGAGCGGGTCGCTGGCATAAAGCGACGAGACTGCTGCCAGACTGCTCTCTGAAAGCTCGGCCAGCGCTTGCAGGGCGCCGCGCAGTTGCTGCTGCGGCTCGGCCAGGTTGCTGCCCAGGCCGATATAGACGCGTTCCATCTTACTCGGCCGGGGCGGCGGTATTGTCGCCCGGAGCCCGGCGGCGACGCCCGCCACGGCGGCGCTTCTTCGCTGCGCCGGCATCGTCTTTATTGCTGAGCCCGCGAATCATGTTGCGCCGCTCGCTTTCGCTGGCCTCCTGATAATCGGTCCACCAGTCTCCGAGCCCGCCGGTCTGCTCGCCGGCACTCTCGCGCAGCAGGAGGAAGTCGTAACCGGCACGGAAACGTGGATTTTCCAGCAGCTGGTCGGCACGCCGGCCCTGGCGCCGCGGCAGACGCTCCTGCATGTCCCAGATCTCGCGCATGGGCATGGTGAAGCGTTTGGGGATTGCGGTGCGCTGGCACTGTTCCCAGATGATGTCGTGCGCGGCCTCCTGCATCGCCGGGATCGGCGGCATGCCGCGGTTCTGCAGTTCCAGCACGCGGGCCGGCAGGGCAGGCCAGAGCAGGGCGGCGAAAAGGAACGCAGGCGTTACCGGCTTGCCCTGCTGGATCCGCAGATCGGTATTGGCCAGAGCGTTGCGGATCAGCGTGCCGGCATACTCCGGGTCGCGCTCCAGTGCTGCCGCGCTCGCCGGGAACAGCGGGGCGAAAAGGTCGTATTCGAGCAGCAGCTCGAAGGTGCGCTCGGCCTTGCCGCCGAGGAACAGCTTGAGGACTTCGTCGAACAGGCGGGCCGAGGGAATGCCGTCGAGCAGGTCGGCCAGTTCGACGATGGGCTCGGCGCTGTGCCGTTCGATCTCGAAGTCGAGTTTGGCGGCGAAGCGCACGGCACGCAGCATGCGCACCGGGTCTTCCTGATAGCGCTGCTCGGGGTCGCCGATCAGGCGGATCAGGCGATTGCGGATGTCGTGCACGCCACGGGTGTGATCGAGGATGCGCTCCGTGGTCGGATCGTAGTACAGCGCGTTGATGGTGAAGTCGCGGCGCTGGGCATCATCCTCGAGGGTGCCGTAGATGTTGTCGCGCAGGATGCGTCCGCTCTCATTGCGCGAGGCCAGATGGCTGGCGTCGTCGTCATCCTCTTCTGGATGATTGGCGCGGAAAGTGGCGACCTCGATGATCTCGCGGCCGAAATGCACGTGCACCAGCTTGAACCGTCGGCCGATCACCCGCGCGTTGCGGAACTCCGCGCGCACCTGCTCGGGCGTCGCGCTGGTGGCGACGTCGTAATCCTTGGGGTTCAGCTGCAGCAGCAGATCGCGCACGCAACCGCCCACCACATAAGCCTCGTAACCTGCCTGCTGCAGGCGCTCGACCACGCTCACCGCGTAACGGCTGATCTCGTTGCGGTGCAGGGAGTGCTGCCTGCTGGACAGAATTTCAGGTGTGCGGCGGGGATGCGGGATACGGCGCAGAGGAAGACGAAAAGACTGGAACAGCTTTTTCAGCATGGGGGGCAACTGTGTGGCGGAATGACGGGCCGGTGTCGCGAATGACCGCGAAACCTGCGCGGATTCTAGCACCGAGAGTGCTGGATGTTGAACGATGCGCGGGGAGGTGTCAAAAAGCATCTTGCGCAGCGTGACGGGGTATTGCTTGGTACGGCAGACAGGCCGGATGCAGGGGCGCCTGGTGCGCTGCAAGTGCAACGGGTTCACGGGTGGGTCGACAAAGCCCGGATAGCACAAAGGGGAGCCGAAGCTCCCCTTTGAATACTGTCGCGTGCTTTATTGTTATTAGTGGTTCAGGCGTTGCTGTTCTTGTTGTTCGCCTGTTCTCTTGGGCCGTAGCCTTCGAGAGCGCTCCTATAGTAGGAGCTAATAGCAAACGGATTTCTTTGGTCGCTGACTTTGCCTTGATCTTCGATCCAACCAGTGCGGGCCCTGCTTGCTGCAGTTTTTATTGTTCTCGGCCTGGTCGTGGGGCGAACCCCGTGGCAAGTCCTCTCCAAAAGAATCAGTTAGCTGCGCCTCCGCCTTCTTGTCGTTATTTTGCTGGAGCCGTTACGTCTTGTTCTTGTTATGGGAGCTGCTTGTTATTGTTGTTGTGCCACTTAGAAAGCATTTGCTGTGCCAGTTTATGAAAGTCATTATTTTTCAATGAGTTGAGTATTTTCCTCAGTCGCGCGGGCAAGAAAAAACCGGGAGAACGTTACCGTTGCTCCCGGTTTTTGTTACGAATCATGCTGACGCGGTAACAAACTACCCGGCCGCGCTACTCGACTTGCGCCGCGGAATGCCCAGGCGCTGGCGGCGTTCCCACAGACATTTACGGCTGATGCCCAGCTTGCGAGCCAGCTCGGTCTCGGTCATGTGGTCCTGATGCTCGAGCACGAAGTGCTGGAAATAGTCCTCCAGCGACAGATCCTCGGTCGGCTCATTGCTGTTGGCGATACCGCGGATGCTGCCGAGAGGCTCGTCGAAATCGTCGTCCAGCTCATCGAGCTCGATATCGATGCCCAGCAGCTCGGCATCGATCTCCGGGCTCTCACTGAGGATGGCAGCGCGTTCGATGGCGTTTTCCAGTTCTCGCACGTTACCTGGCCAAGAGTAATGACGGATGGCCTGTTCTGCGTCGCGGGAAAAATGCAGGTCGTCGCTGCCCATGCGCTCACCCTGGCGGGCGAGGAATGCCTTGGCGATCTCCAGCACGTCACTGCCGCGTTCGCGCAGCGGGGGTAGCTTGAGTGCGATGACGTGCAGTCGGTAGTAGAGGTCTTCACGGAACTGCCCGGTCTTGGCCAGGGTTTTCAGGTCGCGGTGAGTCGCGGCGATAAGGCGCACATCGACCTTCTGCGATTGCACCGAGCCAACCCGGCGGATCTCGCCTTCCTGCAGAACCCGGAGCAGGCGTGCCTGTGCCTCCAGGGGCAGCTCGCCGATTTCGTCGAGAAACAGCGTGCCGCCATCGGCTGCTTCGACCAGGCCGGCGCGCCCTGCGCTGGCACCGGTGAACGCGCCTTTTTCATGGCCGAACAATTCGGATTCGATCAGCGTTTCCGGGATGGCGGCGCAGTTCACCGAGATCATCGGCGCCTTGGCGCGGCGCGAGAGGTTGTGCAGCGCACGGGCGACCAGCTCCTTGCCGGTGCCCGATTCGCCCTGGATCAGCACGTTGGAATCGGTCGGAGCGACCTTGCGGATCTTGCCGAACAGGTCCTGCATGGGCGCGCAGTGGCCGATGATGCCGATGTCATCCCGACCCGATCCAGCTGCGGTGGCACTTGCACTGCGCGCGGGCTGCGCCTGTACGGCTGCACTTTGCTGATGGTCGCTGAGAATGCGTGCGACGGTCTGCAGCATCTCGTCGTGATCGAAAGGTTTGGCGATGTAGTCGACCGCGCCCATTTTCATCGAGTCCACTGCCGAGCGCAGGCTGGCATAGCTGGTCATGATCAGCACCGGCGTGCCTTCGGCGAGCTTGATCAGCTCCGTGCCGGGTGCGCCGGGCAGTCTCAGGTCGCTGACGATGAGGTCGAAGCCCGGGATGCTGTAGCGCTCCTGTGCCTCCTGCACCGAGCCGGCTTCGCTGACCTCGTACTGGTTGCGTTCGAGAAGGCGTCGCAGGGCGGAGCGGATGATGGTTTCGTCTTCGACGATCAGAATGTGTGACATCAGTACTCTCTCGACGGTCTGGAGGCAGCGCCGGCACGGGGCCGGTACGGCAGTCGCCTCTTCAACTTACGGCATGGGACGCTTCGACATGCCGCGGCAGGGTGATGCGAAAACGGGTGCCGCGCTGTGTTTCCGGGTCGGCCGGGCTGTCGATATCGATCTGGCCATAATGCTCTTCAATGATCGAATAGACCAGCGCAAGGCCCAGGCCAGTGCCTTCGCCCGGATCCTTGGTGGTGAAGAACGGCTCGAACAGGCGGTCCTGAATGTCCTTGGGAATCCCGCTGCCTTCGTCTTCGACCACCAGGTACACGGTCTGCTCGGCAACTTCGCTGCTGATACGGATCACGCCACCTTGCGGCGATGCGTCGCGGGCATTGGAGAGCAGGTTGATCAGCACTTGGGCGAGGCGTTGCGGGTCGCCCTCGGCGACATGATCGGGGTGGCACAGGTTGATGAACTGCACCTCGGTGCGGTTGCGGTTGAGCGAGAGCAGGCCGATGGCGTCCTGGGTGACCTGAGCGAGGCTCACCGGATACAGCTGGTGCTGGCGCTCGCCGGCATGGGCGAAGCTCATCAGTGACTGCACGATGCGCGACACGCGTTTGGTCTGCTCGATGATTTGCGCACTGATCTCGACGATCTCGCCATCGTCTTCCCGCTCGTCCCGCAGGTTCTGCGCCAGACAGGCGATGCCGGTGATCGGGTTGCCGATTTCATGCGCCACGCCGGCTGCCAGGCGACCGATGCTGGCTAGGCGCTCGGAGTGCACCAGGCGGTCTTCCAGCTGCTGGGTTTCGGTCAGGTCCTCGACCAGCAGCACCAGACCGCTGTTGCCGGGCGCCAGCGGCTCGGCGATGGCTGCCTTGTGCAGGTTGAGGCAGCGGCGATGGCCGTTATGGGCCAGGCGCTGCTTGTGCAGGTGTTCGTCGGCTTGCTCGATGAAGTCGCTGAGCAGGCTACGCCAGGGTTCGGCGATGGTCGACAGGCGCGAGCCCACGACCTGCAGTGCCGGAATCTCGGTGAGTTCCTCGAGTGCGCGGTTCCACATGAGGATTTCCTGATCCTTGGCCAGCGAGCAGACGCCCATCGGCAGCTCCTGCAAGGTCTGCCGGTGATAGCGGCGCAGCGCGTCGAGCTCGGCGGCCAGGCCGGTCAGGCGTGAGTGGTATTCCTCGAGACGGCTCTCGATGAAGTGGATGTCCTCGGTGATGTAGCCCTCGGCGCCGTTCTTGTACGGCAGGAAGTTCTCGACGATGTCCTGAGCCACGCTTGGGCCCATCAGGCCCGACAGGTTGGCTTCGATGCGGTCACGCAGACGGCGCAGCGCATAGGGGCGGTGCTCGTCGAACGGCAGCTGCAGATCGCGCAACGCCTGTTCCACTTCGCGTTGGGCGGTCTTGGCCCCCAGCGGTTTGGCCAGCTGGGTGGCGAATTCCTGCGGCGAGGCCGCCATCAGCTCGCGCCGTTGTGGGCGTCGCACGTTCTCCACGGCGCAGGCCTCGGCAGCGCTTTGCTCCTCCGGACTGGTCTCGCTGAAGATGGAAAACAGCGAGAACGCCAGTACGTTGACCGCCAGCGAGGCGATCGCTGCCAGGTGCCAACTGGTGTCATCCAGCACATAGACGACGTTGAACAGCGGTATATAAAAGCCATCCAGGTTGCCCACCAGCGGCAACAGCATGGTCACCACCCAAACACCGATGCCTCCCAACAGGCCGGCAATGTAGCCGCGGCGATTGGCGGTCGGCCAGTAGAGCACCGACAGCACGCCGGGGAGGAACTGCAGGGTGGCGACGAACGCGACGATGCCGAGGTTGGACAGGTCCTGCTCTGCGCCCAGCAGCAGGTAGAAGCCGTAGCCGGCCATGATGATGGCGAAGATCAGGCTGCGCCGCGTCCACTTCAGCCAGCGGTAGATGTTGCCTTCGCTGGAGGGTTGGTAGAGCGGCAGCACCAGATGGTTGAGCGCCATGCCCGACAGCGCCAGGGTGCTGACGATGATCAGCCCGCTGGATGCCGAGAGGCCACCAACGAAGGCCAGCAGCGCGAGGGTCTCGCTCTGCGCGGCGAGACCCAGGCCGAGGGTGAAGTACTCCGGGTTGGTGCTCACGCCCAATTTCAGACCGGCCCAGAGAATCAGCGGTACGGCCAGGCTCATCAGCAGCAGATACAGGGGCAGTCCCCAGCTGGCGCTGACCAGGCCGCGCGGGTTGAGGTTCTCGGTAAAGGTCATGTGGTACATGTGCGGCATCACGATCGCCGAGGCGAAGAACACCAGCAGCAGTGTGCGCCAGGGGCCTTCCTGCAGCGGCGTATGCAGGGCCTGCAGCGCCGACTGGTTCTGCAGCAGCCAGATCTCCAGCTGGTGTGGTCCGCCGAAGACGACGTACAGCGCGTAGAGGCCGATGGCACCGAAGGTCACCAGCTTGACGATCGATTCGAAGGCGATGGCGAACACCAGGCCTTCGTGCTTCTCCCGCGTGGCGATGTGGCGGGCACCGAAGAGGATGGTGAACAGCATGATCATCAGGCAGTAGCCCAGCGCCACGCGCTCCTGCAGGGGTTCCAGCGTGAGAATGCCGATGGCGTCGGCCACCGCCTGGATCTGCAGGGCCAGCAGCGGCAGCATGCCGATCAGCATGACGATGGTGGTCAGGGCGCCGCTCCAGGTGCTGCGGAAGCGGAAGGCGACCAGATCGGCCAGCGATGACAGCTGATAGGTGCGGGTGATGCGCAGGATCGGATAGAGCAGCACCGGCGCCAGCAGGAATGCGCCACAAACGCCCAGATAGGTGGCGAGAAAGCCGTAGCCGTACTGATAGGCCAGGCCCACGGTGCCGTAAAACGCCCAGGCGCTGGCATAGACGCCCAGCGAGAGGGTGTAGGTCAGCGGGTGGCGGATGATCCAGCGCGGAATCAGGCCGCGTTCGCTGACCCAGGCGACGCCAAACAGCATGAACAGGTAGGCGGCGCTGATCAGGATCAGGTGGCTCAGGCTAAAGCTCGTCTGCATCACGCTGGCTCTGGAGAATGAAGGTCACCACGATCAGGATCAGCCACAGCACGTAGGGCCGATACCAGGCACCGTTGGGGTCGATCCACCAGTCCATGATGGCGGGGGAGAACAGATAGATCCCCACTACCAGGAGCAGCACCAGTCGGTAGATATACATGCCGGGTCTCGTGTCGGAAGTCAGGCGATGGTAGAGCAGCGGCACGTTGCAAGCCACCAGCGGAGGGCAAAACCGACTTTGTGCTCGCGCCTTGTTGCTGCCGGCTACTCAGCGCAGCTGTGCTTCTGCCAATGTCCGGGTGCGCGGGATGCGATCGGCATTCCAGTGCCTTACCGCCCAGGTGAGGATTTCGCCCGGGAGGGCGTCACTCAACTCATCTGCAGGCTGCTGGCCGAGCGCGCGCAGTGCGCGTAGCAGCAGCGGGCTGGCCTCATGGGGTTGCAGTGGTGGTGAGCGGTAGCTCTTGCCGAGCTTGTGGCCGTCTGGCTGGATGATCAGCGGCAGATGCAGATAGCGCAGTTGCGGCAGACCAAGCAGTTCCTGCAAGTAGAGCTGGCGCGGCGTCGAGTCGAGCAGGTCGGCGCCGCGCACGACGTCGGTCACACCCTGCCAGGCGTCGTCCAGCACCACGGCCAGCTGATAGGCGATCAGGCCGTCGCGACGGCGGATGACGAAGTCGCCGACCTCGCGGCCCAGATGCTGGCGGAACTCGCCCTGCACACGATCGACGAAGCCGTATTCTCGGTCAGGCACGCGCAGGCGGATGGCGGCATCGTCGAGGCCGTTCCCGGCCGTGCGGCAAAAGCCGGGATAGGGGCCGGGGTAGGCTTCGAGCTGCTTGCGCGAGCAAGTACAGGCATAAGCCAGCCGTTGCTCCAGCAAGCGGTCAATCGCATCCCGATAGGCATCATGACGCTCACTCTGGCGCAGCATTTCGCCGTCCCACTCGAAGCCGTAGCTGATGAGCGTTCCGATGATGGCTTTCTGCGCGCCGGGCATTTCCCGCGGTGGATCGATGTCTTCCATGCGCAGCAGCCAACGACCGCCGACCGCGCGGGCGTCGAGATAGGAAGCAAGGGCGGCGACCAGTGAGCCGAAATGCAGATAGCCGCTGGGCGTCGGGGCAAAACGGCCGACGTAGCGCTCGGTGTGGGCAGATGTGGCAGAAGGCATGGCGGAGCCGGCGCGATCAGGGATGGCGGGGCGGATGAGGCGCAGCAGAGACGGAAATGAAGCGGGGCGCCGAAGCGCCCCGTTCGGGATCAGGAACCGATCTGCTTTTCCTTGATCTCCGCCAGCGTCTTGCAGTCGATGCAGAGCGTGGCGGTAGGGCGGGCTTCCAGTCGGCGGATGCCGATCTCGACGCCGCAGGAATCGCACCAGCCGTATTCGTTGTCTTCGATCAGCTGCAGCGTTTCGTCGATCTTCTTGATCAGCTTGCGCTCGCGGTCGCGGGCGCGCAGTTCCAGGCTGAACTCTTCTTCCTGGCTGGCGCGGTCGGCCGGATCAGGGAAATTGGCAGCCTCGTCCTGCATGTGGTGCACGGTGCGATCGACCTCTTCCATCAGCTCCTGTTTCCACTTGTTCAGGATGCCAGTGAAGTGGGCGCGCATCTTGTCGCTCATGTATTCCTCGCCCTTGCTTTCCTTATAGGGCTCGAAGGCGCGAATCAGTTGCTTGCTCGACGGTGTTTCTTTGGTAATGGGCATGGATGAACGCCTCTCGCTATGTCCATTGCGCAGGATGATTTGTCCCTTGCCGGCCCGTGCCGGCCCTGCGGCTGCAAGCGGGCGAACTTACCAGATCGGATCGGGGTGCGCTACTCCCGAATCCAACAGTAACTGCAGCAGTATCGGGACCTTGGGTAGAATTCACGTTTCGTTCTCAACAGGAAGGTCAGATGACCTCGTCATACAGTGCGCGCAGCCGCGCAATCGAACCTTTCCACGTCATGGCGCTTTTGGAGCGGGCGAACCAGCTGCAAGTTCAAGGCCACGACGTCATTCATCTGGAAATCGGCGAGCCGGATTTCACTACCGCCGCGCCCATCGTCGCTGCAGGGCAAGCGGCGCTGGCCGCCGGGCACACGCGCTATACCCCGGCGCGCGGCCTGCCTCAGCTGCGCGAAGCAATTGCGGCTTTCTACGCGCAGCGCTATGGATTATCTATCGACCCCGGACGCATCCTGATTACGCCCGGTGGCTCCGGCGCACTGCTGCTGGCGGCCAGCCTGTTGGTGGATCCCGGCAAGCACTGGTTGCTCGCCGACCCCGGCTATCCCTGCAATCGGCATTTTCTGCGGCTGGTGGAAGGCGCCGCGCAACTGGTGCCAGTCGGCCCCGACGTTCGATACCAGCTGACCCCCGAGCTGGTCGAGCGCTACTGGGATCGCGACAGCGTCGGTGCGCTGGTGGCATCGCCGGCCAATCCGACGGGCACGCTGCTGGAGCGTGACGAGCTGGCCAGATTGTCCGCTGCGCTGAAAGAGCGCGGCGGTCATCTGGTGGTCGACGAGATCTATCACGGGCTGACCTACGGCGTGGACGCGGCGAGCGTGCTCGAGGTAGACGATGACGCGTTCGTGTTGAACAGCTTCTCCAAGTATTTCGGCATGACCGGCTGGCGTCTGGGATGGCTGGTGGCGCCGCCGACTGCGGTGCCGGAGCTGGAGAAGCTCGCGCAGAACCTCTACATCAGCGCGCCGAGCATGGCTCAGCACGCGGCGCTGGCCTGCTTCGAGCCTGCGACACTGGAGATTCTCGAAGCGCGCCGCGCCGAGTTCGCTCGCCGGCGTGATTTCCTTTTGCCGGCCTTGCGCGAGCTCGGCTTCGGTATTGCGGTCGAGCCGCAGGGCGCGTTCTATCTGTATGCCGACATCAGCGCGTTCGGCGGCGATGCCTACGCGTTCTGCCAGCACATGCTGGAAACCGAGTTCGTTGCGATCACCCCCGGACTGGACTTCGGCCGCTTTCAGGCCGGGCATCACGTGCGCTTTGCCTATACCCAGGATCTGCCGCGCCTGCAGCAGGCGGTCGAGCGCATTGCCCGTGGCCTGCGCAGCTGGCAAGCCTGATGCGTTTCGCGCAACCCCTGGAGCAGGGGCGCCTGGTCAAGCGCTACAAGCGTTTTCTCGCCGACATCGTCACGGACGAGGGCGAAGCGCTGTGCATCCACTGCCCGAACACCGGCTCGATGCTCAATTGCATGGAGGAGGGCGCGCGGGTGTGGTTCCAGCGCAGCAGCGATCCACGGCGTAAATTGCCGGGCACCTGGGAGCTGGTCGAGACGCCGCAGGGGCGGTTGGCGTGCGTGAATACGGCGCGCGCCAATCCGCTGATCGAGGAGGCGCTGCTGAATGGGCAGATCACCGAGCTGGCAGGCTTCACGATGCTCAAGCGCGAGGTGGCTTATGGTGTGGAGAACAGTCGGGTGGATTTTCGTCTCGATTACGCTGGCATTGCCGCCTTCGTCGAGGTCAAGAGCGTCACGCTTGGCTTCGCCGACACGGCGGTGGCGGCATTTCCGGATGCGGTGACCCTGCGCGGCGCCAAGCACTTGCGTGAACTGGCGGCGTTGGCGCGTGCGGGAGTGCGCGCGGTGCAGCTTTACTGCGTCAATCTCAGCGGTGTCGAGGCGGTTCGGCCGGCACAGGAGATCGATCCGGTATATGCGGCCGCCCTGCGCGACGCAGTCGCGGCTGGGGTGGAAGTGCTCGCTTACGGCGTCGATTTGTCACCCACCGAACTGCGCATCAGTGGCCGATTGCCAGTGTTGCTGTGAGCTGCCATGAACGATGACGCGATAAATTTTTTGTGCACAGCCGGGGAACAAAGTGCCTTTCGTCTGGCCTCAACGAGGCTGGAAACCACAACCATCACGTACGGGTAGGCTCTGCTCCGCCGTTTGTTACGGCGTAATGACGCGATCCTGCCGGTTTCGATGGTTTCTTCGGGCGGCCTCGCGACCTGTGCGCGTGGCGTCGTGGACAGACTTGATTTCGGACGTTCGCCTTGCTGCGGGCGTCATCGATGAGGCGACAAAGAATGCGAATCCTCGTTTGCGGTGCTGGTGGCCAGGTTGGTCGAGAGCTGGTTGAGCGAGCGGCAAGTTTTGGCTTGGAAGTGCTGGCGCCTGCTCGGGCGCAGCTGGACATTGCCAAGCCGGAACAGGTTGCAGCGGCAATGCAGCAACGCCCCGGGCTGATCATCAATGCGGCGGCTTACACCCATGTGGACAACGCTGAATCCCATGGCGAACAGGCCTATTCGGTCAACCGGGATGGTGCGCGTAATCTCGCCGAGGCCGCGGAACGTGCCGGTATTCCGCTGTTTCATATTTCTACCGACTACGTGTTCTCTGGAGAGGCCGACCATCCGTATCTCGAGAGCGATGAAACCGGGCCGACCGGGATCTACGGCGCGAGCAAGCTGGCCGGTGAAGAGGCGATCCGCGCCTGCCTGCCCGCCCATCTGATCCTGCGTACCAGTTGGGTGTATGGCGTGCATGGGCACAATTTCGTCAAGACCATGCTGCGGCTCGCTCGGCAGCGCGACGCGCTCGGCGTGGTGAGCGACCAGATTGGCTGCCCGACCGAGGCAGGGACCATCGCTTCGGTCCTGTTGGAATTGGCTCGGCGCCATGCCACCGGCACCAAGCTCGCTTGGGGGGTGTACCACTACAGCGGCGCACCGGCCTGTTCATGGTACGACTTCGCCGTCGAGATCTTTCGCCAAGGCGAAGCCGCCGGCCTGATTGTACGGCAGCCGAGCGTATCGCCGATCGCAACCGCGCAATATCCAACGCCTGCTCGCCGTCCGGCCTGGTCGGTGCTCGATTGCAGCCGGTTCGAGTCGACGTTTGGCCTTGCGCCCCACTCCTGGCAGGATGATCTGGGCGACGTCATTGCCAGCCTGCGTCAGCAGGAGCAACGTTCCGCCGTTCGCGAAAGAACCTTTCGCGCCTGATGCGACGCCCACGGTGGCCGCCTGGCCATCGTGCGATTTCTCCGGTCACAGGTGTATTCTTGCACCCCCCGCGCCTGGGCGCGGCCTGACGTTCGGCTCTAGGGAGAGGCGCAGCATGGTGGTGGTGTTGGCAATCCTGCCGATCTTCGGTCTGATTTCGCTCGGTTATCTGTTCGGCTGGCGCCAATGGTTGGGCAACGAGGGTGCCGCCGGCTTGGCGAGCGTCACCTTCAAACTGTTCATGCCGGCGGTGTTGTTCAGCGGAATCGCTCGTGCCGAGCTGAGCGACGGCATGTCGCCGATGCTTCTGCTGGCCTACTTCGTGCCGGTTCTGCTGGTATTCCTGCTGGTCAACGCGATTGCCCATCAACGGGCCGGGCGGGCAACGCCGTTGGGCCTGACCGCCGCCTATTCAAATAATGTGCTGGTCGGTATCCCGCTGGTGACGACGTTGCTTGGCGCAGAAAGTCTGGTCTACGTCTTCGCCATCCTGGTGTTCCACAGCCTGGTGCTGTTCTCGTTGCAGAGCTTCTATGCGGCGCTGGGCGACGGCGACAAGGTAAGCGTGCCGGCCCTGCTGAAAAATCTGGCGAACCCGCTGATCATCGGCCTGCTGCTGGGTGCGTTGCTGAATGTCTCCGGCCTGGAATTGCCCGAGCCGCTGTGGCGCGTTGCCGGATGGCTGGCTCAAGCGGCGCTGCCTTGCGCACTGATGGTGCTGGGTATCAGCCTGTCACGTTACCGGTTGCGACCCAGCGGCTCGGTGCTGCTGCTGACGCTGATCAAACTGGCGCTGTTCCCGGCGCTGGTCTGGTGGTTAAGCGGCCTGCTGCCGGGCCTGAATGCGGACGCACGCAATGTGCTGGTGTTGCTGGCGGCCTGCCCGAGTGGAGTGAATGTGCTGGCCTTCGTCAAACATTCGGAGGACACCCGGGCGGTGAGTTCGACGGTTTTTCTGTCCACGGTGATGGCGGTCATCAGCCTGCCGCTCTGGATGCTGCTGGCGTCCAGCTGATTGCACCTTATTCGTTGGCAGCGGGCCGACTCGCCGTTTGCATGTCGGATTTTGTCGAACGCCCCCGGGCCGGGGGTGTCACAAAAACACAGACTTTGGAAACGGGAGAGAACAGCATGCTGAAATTCATCGGCGGGACCGCGGGCATCATTTTCATTATCGGACTGATCGTGGTGATCGGGATATTCAAGCTGCTGTTCTGATCGAACGGGAGCAAAAAAGGGCTGCCGACGCGTGTCGAGCAGCCCTTTTTTCATGCGTGACGTTCAACGCGCGGTTACTTGCTGCGGCTCTGCTCCTGCGCACCGGCCATGATGTCCTCCAGACGCAAGCCGGTCAGGCCGTGGATGGTTCGCCAAAGGTAATAGAAGATCGCCATCATCATCAGCATGCTGGGAATCGCGATCATTGGGTAGCTGAGCAGCGTCATCCGTCCGAGTTCGGCGTTGAACGCCTCGCTGCCGGCCGGACTGTTGACGATCCACTTGGCCAGTACGTAATTCATGAACGACGAAAAGAAGAAGGTGCCGCTGAGCAGGTAGGTCGCGCGCAGCAGGCGCGTCTCGAAGTGCTCGACCTGGCCGTTGTGCTCGAGCTGTTCGTGAATCTTGTCCACGTTGAGCACCTTCGGGTTGTACAGCAAGGTGCGAATCAGCGGATAACGAGTGCGGGTCGAGGCCAGCACGGCGATGCCGATGATGCCCGGCACGGCGGCTTCCTTGACTGCCAGCCACTGGGTATCTAGCTGCAGCAGACCGATGCCGCCGGTCAGCAACACGCTGATCAGGCCGAGCAGGGCGATCCAGTTGAACTTGCGGTATTTGGCCAGCTCCCATAGCCCCCAGCCCAGCGGGAAAGCCAGGGCGACCAGCAGTGCGCCATCGGCACCGAGGCGTTCTTCGCCACTTAGCTTCATCAGGATCAGCGACGGGAGCAGGATACTGACGGCCAGGTCGATCAGCGGGCGCGGTTTGTGTTCGGCGTGGGTGTGGGTGGTATCGGTCATGACATCGGGTTGGTCTGGAGAGGGCTGCATGATCGCCTGTGTGGCGTCGGTTCGCCAGACCATCTTCGTCGGACTGGGCATTACGCGCGTTTATTCGGCTGTTCGTAAGCCTTTAGCGCCGCTGCATGGCGGCCCGTCGCTCGCGCCATTGGCCGTGTTCGAATGCCAGCACGATCAAAATGGCCAGAGCGAACGGCAACAGCAGATAGAACCCGCGGAAAACAATCAGCGCCGCCAGCACATCTACCGTGGGGAGCTCCGGAAGGGCGGCAAGAAACGTCAGTTCTAGTACGCCAAGCCCGCCGGGAGCGTGCGACAGCAGGGCCAATGAAAACGAAGCGAGAAATACCCCGAGTATCGTCAGATAACCCGGGTTGTTCTCCGCTGGAAGCGCGAAATAGATGATCGCCGCTGCGCAGAGCAGCTCCAGCGGCCCGGCCAGCAGTTGCCGACCGACGATCGGCAGCCGCGGATACTCGATGTGCCACTTGCCGAGGCGCCACGGAGCCAGTTGCCGCCAGGCGCCGAAGACGTACAGCGCAATCAACACAAGCAGCCCGGAGCCGGCGGCGAACGACACCCAGCGGGCGCTGTGGACGATGCGGTCCAGCAGTTGTGGTTTGAGGATCAGCACGACACCTGCGGTCAACAGCACTCCCAGCGCGAACGTCAGGGAACAGAAAACGATGAGAATGCCGATTTCCTGGGGCGTAAGACCTTTACTGCGGTAGGCGCGGTAGCGCACCAGGGCGCCGGAAAAAACCGACGCACCGATGTTGTGGGCCAGGGCATAGGTGGTGAACGAGCAGAGCGCGATGAACCACCAGGATATCCGCTTGCCCAGGTGCGCTACGGCGATGCGGTCGTACCAGGCCAGCGCGACGTAGGCTCCCAGGGTCGACAGTGCAGCCAACAGCCAGCCACCGGCACGATCGCGTGCAAGCTATCGGTGAGCTCGGCCAGCGAGATATTGCGCACTTCGTGGTACAGCAGATAGCCGGACAGCAGCACAGCCGAGATCCCGATCAGGGTCCAGGCGACGTCGCTCCTCTTCATCATTGCGTGGCTCCTTGGGGAGTGTGCAGAACGGCCACGCTCGTCGCCAGCGCGTGCCGGTCGGCCTGATCGCCGCCAGGGCTATAACCGCCACCCTGTGTCGACTCGTCCAGATAATCGGCAGCAACCGGCCGGCTTTGTTCAGTTTTCCGGCTCTCGGGGCATCCTCGCGGCAACGCTCGACACTGTGCTGTCGACTGCAGACCTGGCAAAAAGAGGAGCACGCCGATGACCGATATTCCCCGTGACGAACACCTGGAAAACTCGCTGGCGCTGCTTGGCGAAGGTGATGCTCGACCTGTGGGGCACCAACAGGGATTCGCGCCACTGGAGTGAAGCCGACGCATTTCAGCCTGAACGCTTTATTAATTGGCAGGGCAATGCCTTCAGCTTCGTGACCCAGGGTGGCGGAGATCCTGCCGAGGGGCATCGTTGTCCGGGTGAGCGACTGGCCATCGAACTGCTGAAGGTCGCGTTGCGCATGCTGATCTGCGAGACGGAGTGCGCGGTGCCTGCACAGGATCTGCGCATCGACCTGTCGCGCATGCCGGCGAAGCCGGAGAGTGGTCCGGTGATCAGTGATGTGAGGCCGCTGGCTGATGGCTACCGGTAGCGCGGTCAGTCGACGCTTTCGGCCTGTTTGACCCGGACCCAGTGATCGATCAGCTCACGCAGATGCGAAAGCTCGACCGGCTTGGCCATATGGCCGTCCATGCCAGCCTCGCGCGCACGCTCGCGGTGTTCGCTGAGGATGTGTGCCGTCAGCGCCACCACTGGCGTGCGTGAGCGCCCGTTGCGGGCCTCCCACTCACGCAACTGCTGGGTGGCTTGGAAGCCGTCGAGCACTGGCATCTCGCAGTCCATCAGAACCAGGTCGTATGGCTGAGTCTTGATCGCTTCCAGCGCCTCCTCACCATTGCAGGCCGTATCCGGCTGCAGGTTCAGCTTGTTCAGCATGCCGCGGATGACCTTGGTGGAGATGTTGTTGTCTTCGGCAACCAGGATGCGGAAGTCGCTGGGAACCTCGAGCGGGGCCAGGGGTGGCGACGCTAACGCGGGGCGAAGTTGGCTGCTCTGCAGGCGCTGCGCCAGTTCATCGGCGAGCGTGGTCTTCAGTGTGTAGCCAGCGACCGGCTTGGCCAAAATGCGCTTGATGCCGGCGTTGCGCGCGATGATCTTGCTGGGGGCGCTGCCCATGCCGGTAAGCATGATCAGCAGAATGTCATGGTTGAGGCTGGAGTCTTCCTTGATCTTGCTCGCCAGCTGCATGCCGGTCATGCCGGGCATGTCCTGGTCGAGCAGCACCACATCGAAGTACTCGCGCAGATGCGCCTTGGTCCGCAGCAGGGCCAGTGCCTCCTTGCCTGATGCAACGGCACTGACTTCCAGGCCCCAGGCGCTGCATTGCTGAACCAGAACCTTGCGGCAGGTGTCGTTGTCATCGACGATCAGCAGCCGCGTGCCCTGCAGTGGCCCGTCGAGATCGGCATTGTTCTGCGCCAGCCCTTCGCTGGCCAGCGGCAGACTGATCCATAGCGTGTTGCCCTGGGTAGTTCCTGTCTGGATGCCGAAATCACCGTCCATCAGCTGTACCAGCTGGCGGGCGATGATCAGGCCGAGGCGGCCGCCATGCCGCGTAGACGCGAGAAAATCGTGGCTGTCTACCGCGGCATTGAGCAGCGCATCGCGCTCGTACGGCTCAAGCGGCCGGCCGCTGTCCTGGACGGTGATGCGCAAGCGAGGGTTGTCCTGTGGGCCGTCTACCGCTGCGATCAACAGCACTTCGCCTTCGTCGGTCTGCTTGAAGGCGTTTTCCAGCAAGTTCAGCAAGGTCTGGCGCAGGCGCGTCGGGTCACCGGCTACCACCTGCGGCAGCTGTGGCTGGATAAAGCTGATCAGCTCGACCTTCTGCTGTTCGGCCTTGGCGCGGAAGATGCTCAGACAGTCCTCGATCAGCGCATTGAAATCGAACTGCACATCATCGAGCTCGATCTGCCCGGACTCCAGCTTGGAGATGTCGAGGATCTCGTTGATCAGGTTGAGCAGCTCGTTGCCCGAGCTGTGGATGGTCTGCACGTAATCGCGCTGCTTGGCCGAGAGCGAAGTGCCGAGCAGCAGCTCGCTCATGCCCAGCACGCCATTCATCGGCGTGCGCAGTTCATGACTGATCTTCGACAGGAAATCGGCCTTGGTTTTCAATTCGGCACTGGTGACCGCTTCGGCCGTGTACTGGGTGCGGCTGTCGCTTTGCAGCTGACGTTGCCGTTCGAGAAGCGCGAAGCTGAGCAGCAGGCCGCCGAGTGTGGCGAGGCTGAACAGCCCGCCGGTCAGCCAGCCCGGATCGAGCTGATCGAAACCCAGCAACATCGGCATGAAGAACACCATGCCGCTGTTGAACAGCGTCAGCCCGGCCACGACCAGCCGTGCTGGTTGGTAACCCTGGCGCCAGTGATAGAGCGCGACGAATAGCACGCTGAAGGAGGCGACCAGCCCCATCGAATAGATCAGCCAGCTGTACCAGGGCCATTGGCCGAGCAGAATGCTGCCGGCCAGCGCCAGGATCAGATTGAACTCGAGACCCAGCAGCCAGGTGATCCAGGTGCGACCACGGTGGTGGAAGAAGCCCAGCGTATAGCCGAGCAACGCAGTGCTGGCCAGCAATGCAGCCAGATCAGCAATCAGTGGTTGGCTATAGGTCAGCCCCGGCAGCCAGACTGCGAGCACGCCCAGGTTGGCTACGGCGCAGACCAGCAGCGCGCCGTGCAACAGGCTCAGCCAGATATGGGTGTAACTGAGCGTGTAGGCAAAACGCAGCAGGTTGTAGACCATCAGCAAGGCCAGCGCGCCGAACAGGGCGCCGAACAGGTAGGCCGGCTTGGTCTGGCTGACCAGGCCGCTGTCGTCGATGGTCTTGAACCAGGTCATCACTGGATGGCTGGACTGCAGGCGGATATAGGCTTCCCGCGGCTGGCCGTCATTCGGCAGGCTGAACAGGTAGGCGCGGTTGGGCAGAGGCCTGGCGCTGAGCGGCCGCAATTCGCCGGTGGCGGTGTGCTGCTCCAGTTGCCCATCGCGCAGCAGATAGAAATCCAGGTACTGCACGCGAGGTGCAAACAGCCAGAGCCACTTGGGTTTGGTCAGCGATGGCAGGCTGACCTGAAGCCAGACCGCCCGGTTGCTCGCCGGGGCACTGTAGGAAAGTTTATCGAGCCGCTGGAACAGCGCGCGCTGAGACAGCACCTCATCAAGCGTGAGCCCGCCGGACTGATCGATGAGGATTCGCCAGTTCTGCGGCACCGAGTCAGCTTCGACGAGGACGGTGGAGGGCGACGGCTGAGCAATGGCAGCCTGGGCCGACAGCGGGATCAGGTTGATCAGCAGCAGGCCGAAGATGACAGCGATGGCGATCCGGAGCCGACCCACTAGAGAAGTCCGTTCATGAGTGTGACGGCGGATTATAGCCATGCCGCCTTCGGCCTGTAATGCGTGCGGCGGCGATAAAACCTGGCGCCGCGCGCATTCCTGGCGACTGACCGGGATTAACCCTCGCCAAGCTCCCGGGCGATGGCGCGATAACCGATATCCTTGCGATAGAAGCAGCCATTCCAGCGGATTTTTTCCGCCAGACGGTAGGCCTGCTGCTGCGCTTCTGACACGCTGCGGCCGATGGCGGTCGCACACAGTACGCGGCCGCCGGCAGTGACCACCTGGCCCTGGGCGTTCAGCGCGGTGCCGGCATGGAACACCTTGCCATCCAGCACGGCTGCGTCGTCCAGGCCTTCGATCACGTCGCCCTTGGCGTAGTCGCCCGGGTAGCCGCCAGCTGCCAGTACCACGCCCACCGTCGGGCGCGGATCCCAGGTGGCCTCTACCTTGTTCAGTGCCTTGGCCAGTGCGGCCTCGATCAGCAGGACCAGCGAGGATTCCAGGCGCACCATGATCGGCTGGGTTTCCGGATCGCCGAAGCGGCAGTTGAACTCGATGACTTTCGGCGCGCCGGCCTTGTCGATCATCAGGCCGGCATAGAGGAAGCCGGTGTAGACGTTGCCTTCGGCAGCCATGCCGCGCACGGTCGGGTAGATCACCTCGTCCATCACGCGCTTATGCACTTCGGCGGTAACCACTGGAGCGGGGGAGTAGGCACCCATGCCGCCGGTGTTCGGGCCGCTGTCGCCGTCGCCGACGCGCTTGTGGTCCTGGCTGGTAGCCATCGGCAGCACGTTCTCGCCATCGACCATGACGATGAAACTCGCTTCCTCGCCATCGAGGAACTCCTCGATCACCACGCGGGCGCCGGCGTCGCCAAAGGCATTGCCGGAGAGCATGTCACGGACGGCATCCTCGGCTTCTTCCAGGGTCATGGCGACGATCACGCCCTTGCCCGCCGCCAGGCCGTCGGCCTTGATCACGATCGGCGCACCTTTCTCACGCAGGTAGGTCAGGGCCGGTTCGACTTCGGTGAAGTTCTGGTAGTCGGCGGTCGGGATCGCGTGGCGAGCCAGGAAATCCTTGGTGAACGCCTTGGACCCCTCGAGCTGCGCGGCCGCGGCGGTCGGGCCGAAGATGTCCAGGCCGCGGGAGCGGAACAGATCGACCACGCCCTTCACCAGCGGTGCTTCCGGACCAACGATGGTCAGCTGCACGTTGGCGGCGGCAAAGTCTGCCAGTTGCTCGATGGCCAGCACGTCGATGGCGACATTTTCGCATTTGGCTTCAGTGGCGGTGCCGGCATTGCCCGGCGCGACGAAAACCTTGGCAACGCGTGGGTCCTGCGCAACCTTCCAGGCCAGGGCGTGCTCGCGGCCGCCGCTGCCGATGATCAATACGTTCATTTCTCTCTCCCAATGGAGGCGGGCCGGTAGCCCGCTTGGTGGATAAGCGAAGCGTTATCCACCCTACGAATACCGAGGTCGCGATCGGGCTGGTAGATGCAAGGCGCCCGATTCTTCACCCAGCGGAGTTGCCTTCTGGCAATGAGCATGGGGGAAGAGTCGGGCAACGCCGCAGATGCCTGTCCGAGTGCGGCCGATTTTAGTGGCGGAAGTGGCGCATGCCGGTGAACACCATGGCAATGCCGGCTTCGTCGGCCGCAGCGATCACTTCGTTGTCGCGCATCGAGCCACCCGGCTGGATCACCGCAGTGATACCGGCCTTGGCCGCATTGTCGATGCCATCGCGGAACGGGAAGAACGCGTCCGAGGCCATCACCGCACCCGGAACCGGCAGGCCGGCATGCTCGGCCTTGATCGCGGCGATGCGCGCGGAGTTGACGCGGCTCATCTGGCCGGCACCAACGCCGACGGTCTGGCGGTTCTTGGCGTAGACGATGGCGTTGGACTTGACGAACTTGGCCACTTTCCAGGCGAAGATCAGGTCATGGATCTCCTGCTCGGTCGGCGCGCGCTGGGTGACGATCTTCAGGTCTGCTTCGGTGATCATGCCGATGTCGCGGCTCTGGATCAGCAGGCCGCCGTTGACGCGCTTGTAGTCCCAGCCCGGGCTGCGTTCGGCCGGCCACTCGCCGCATTCGAGCAGGCGCACGTTGGCCTTGCTGGCCACCACGTCACGGGCGGCTTGGGAAACCTTGGGCGCGATGATTACCTCGACGAACTGGCGCTCGACGATGGCCTGGGCGGTTTCGCCGTCCAGCTCGCGGTTGAAGGCGATGATGCCGCCGAACGCCGACTCGCTGTCGGTGGCGTAGGCCAGGTCATAGGCCTTGCGGATGCCGCCTTCGTCTTCCGGTACCACGGCCACGCCGCAGGGATTGGCATGCTTGACGATCACGCAGGCCGGTTTGACGAAGCTCTTCACGCACTCCAGCGCGGCGTCGGTGTCGGCCACGTTGTTGAACGATAGTTCCTTGCCCTGCAGTTGCTTGGCAGTGGCGACGCAGGCTTCGTCCGGCTTCTCGACATAGAAAGCGGCCTGCTGGTGTGGGTTCTCGCCGTAGCGCATGTCCTGCGCCTTGATGAACTGCATGTTGTAGGTGCGCGGGAACAGGCTGCGATTTTCGGTGCTGAGCTGCTCGGTGCTCTGGTCGATGCCGCCGAGGTAATTGGCGATCATGCCGTCGTAACCGGCGGTGTGCTCGAACGCCTTGAGCGCTAGGTCGAAGCGCTGGGCATAGGTCAGCCCGCCGTTCTTCAGGTTGTCGACCACTGCCGCGTAGTCCTCGGCATTGACCACGATGGCGACGTCCTTGTGGTTCTTCGCCGCGCTGCGGACCATGGTCGGGCCGCCGATGTCGATGTTCTCGATGGCGTCCGGCAGGGTGCAGCCGGGCTTGGCCACAGTGGCTGCGAACGGATAGAGGTTGACCGCCACCAGGTCGATCGGCGCGATGCCATGCTCGGCCATCACCGCACCGTCCAGGTCGCGGCGGCCGAGGATGCCGCCGTGGATCTTCGGATGCAGGGTCTTCACCCGTCCGTCCATCATCTCCGGGAAGCCGGTGTAGTCGGCGACTTCGACGGCAGCGATGCCGTTGTCACGCAGCAGCTTGAAGGTGCCGCCAGTGGAGAGAATCTCGACCCCGAGGGCTTCGAGTTCGCGGGCGAAATCGACGACGCCGGTCTTGTCGGACACGCTGATCAGCGCGCGGCGCACGGGAAGGCGGGTGGTTTGGTCGGTCATTGACGTTTCCTAGAGGCTACAGGCTTGAGTCCGCGAAGCAGGCAGGTGCGGACAGCCGCGCCCACCGGCTGTCGCGTCAGAGCAGGTCGTACTGTTTGAGTTTCTTGCGCAGGGTGCCGCGGTTCAGGCCCAGCAGCTCGGAAGCCTTGGTCTGGTTGCCCTTGACGTAGTGCATCACGGTTTCCAGCAACGGCGCTTCCACTTCGGAGAGTACGAGGTTGTAAACGTCCGTGACGTCGGCACCTTCGAGACGGGCGAAATAGTTGTGCAGCGCTTTCTCGACGCTGCCTCGCAGCGTCTGCCCCGCTTCGCTCGGCGTGTTCAGGTGCTGCTTGAGGTTCACGTTGTCACTCACGGATGTTGTTCCACTTACCAATGTTTCATTCAACAGCGTCATGCGGCCACCTCTGTTCCATCCACCGAGCCAGGCCCTGAGCGTTGTTCGGCAAAGAATTGCCGAATGCTGAAGCCCTGTGCATCCCTGTCTTCCAGATGATTGAAACGGGCACGGAAGTCCCGCGCGCCCGGTAGTGTTGCGAGATACCAGCCCACATGCTTACGGGCGATACGGACTCCCATCACCTCGCCATAGAACTCGTGCAGCGCCTGCACGTGCTCCAGCAAGGTGTCTTCGATCTCTTCCAGCGTCGGCGCCGCCAGCAGCTCGCCGGTGCGCAGATAATGCTCCACTTCGCGAAAGATCCACGGGCGACCCTGCGCCGCACGTCCGATCAACAGGCCATCCACACCGGTCGCCCGCAGCACCTGGGCGGCCTTTTGCGGCGAGTCGATATCACCATTGGCAAACACCGGGATCGAAACCGCCTGCTTGATGGCAGCGATGGTGTCGTACTCGGCTTCGCCGGTGTACAGGTCGGCACGGGTGCGGCCATGAACGGCAAGGGCTGCAATGCCGGCCTGCTCGGCAATACGCGCAACGGTCAGGCCGTTCTTGTTCTGCCGATCCCAGCCGGTGCGAATCTTCAATGTCACCGGAACGTCTACCGCGCCTACGACGGCGTCGAGGATCTCCCCAACCAGGCGCTCATCACGCATCAGTGCCGAGCCGGCCGCCTTGTTGCAGACCTTTTTCGCCGGGCAACCCATGTTGATGTCGATGATCTGCGCCCCTAGCTCGACGTTGCGCCGTGCGGCATCTGCCAGCATCTGCGGATCGCCACCGGCAATCTGCACCGAGCGCGGTTCGGGTTCGTCCGCATGCGGCATGCGCAGGCGCGATTTGCGGCTGTTCCACAGGCGCATGTCGCTGGTGAGCATTTCCGAGACCACCAGGGCCGCGCCGAAGCGACGGCATAACTGACGGAACGGCTGATCGGTCACGCCGGCCATGGGCGCGAGGATCAACGGATTGGTCAAGGTGTAGGGGCCGATGCGTACCGCTGACATGAAGATTCCCTGCTTGGGGCCTGCTTGTTAGGTCGATCGGGACTGCAAAAAAGGGTGGGCATAATACCCGCTACGCATGACGGGTTAAAGGCTGTTTTGAACAAATTCTGAACAGCGGTCGCCTTATCGCCGGGAGTTTGGATACGACGGCTTCAGGGCGCGGGCGGGGTCCGGGCGGAGCGGGAAGGGGCGAGCCGCTATTCCGGCGAATGGAAGCTCAGGCTGTAATTTACCGCCTTGGCGCCTGGGTCGAGGATATCCAAGGCAATATGGATGGGCACTTGCGGCGGCATCTGCGAACGTCCCGCGAGCTCGCCGGAAAGGTATTCGCTGGGCTTGAAGCTGCGGCTGGCCAGCAGTTTGCCGTTCAGGTCGGCGAAGCGGATTTCCAGCAGCGGGAACGGTTGCGCGAAGGTGGCACGGTTGTAGAGGATCGCATCCACCACCAGCGCGCCGGTGAAGTCCGGATGGCTGCGTACCACCAGATTGCTGCTCTTGATCTGGTCGATATCGACCAGCGCAGGCAGTTCGCAGCCCAGCGTCGGGCAGATACGCTCGAACCAGGCGCGGTACTGGTGCTGTCGCGACAGCTCTTCGTAGTTGTAGACAACGTACTGTGCACCCAGGGCAAGCACTGCAAGGATATTCAGTGCACCCCAGCCCAGCCAGCGTCCCCAGGGTTTCTTGCGTTCCTGCCAATCCAGCTGCAATGGCTCGTCGTCGAGCTCGAATAGCGGCTCGCCACGCAGGTCCGGCTCACGGCGCGGTGCGGTTGAGCTGGCAGCATCGTTCTCGTTCTCGTTCTCTGAGGCGGTTGAACTGGCAAGCGCAGGCTCAATGCGCTCGCTACGGATCTGCTGCGCCTTGGCCGTCGATAGCGGCACGGAGCTTATCGCCAAAGGGCTTGGTGGCTGTGGCGATTCAGCTGTCACCGGAGTGAAGTGGATCGTCTCCTCGCGCGCACTGTCCGTTGCCGGCCCGACGCCGCGTTCGGCGTTCAGCAGGATCTCGGCCCAGCTTTCATCATGCGCGGAAGCGGTGTCCGCTTTACGGGCAACGGACTCGGATGAGGTTTGGCGGTCAGGTTCCAGGCTGAGCAGGTCACGGGCAAGCTCGCGTTCCTGTTGCTCCAGCTTGGCCAGCTCCTCGTCCAGATCGAGGCTGTCGAGGTCCAGGTCGTCATGGATCCACAGAGTTTCATCGGCTTTTGTGGTTGCGGCTGTGTTGGCGGTGGCGACTCCGGTCGTCTGAGGCCTGGCCGGCGCGGCCTCAGGAGCGCTCAGCGGCTGGGTCGGATTCAGCTCATCGCGCAGCAGGTGGTGGGCTGCGTTGAACACTTCCAGGCAGGCGCCGCAACGCACTGCGCCATGGGCTGCGCGCAATTGGCTGCGGCCGACACGAAAGCGGGTGCTGCAGTTGGGGCACTGGGTGATGAAGCTGGTCATGCGTGTTTCCGCGCGAATGTGCCGGCTAGTCTAGCGTAAGCCAGGCGCAGAACGGCAGTGGGCCGCGGCAGCTGGCATATGGGGGTGCGGGCGGGGTCTCAAGCTGCCTCAGCCGCGGCGGACGCCACTGATACGTACCCAGCCGTCCTTGTCCGCGGTTGGATCGAGCTCGAACGCCTCGTCATAAGCCGCGCGGACGTCTTCCGCTTGCTCGGCCAGGATGCCAGACAGCGCCAGGCGGCCGCCAGGCTTGACCAGTGCAGTGATGCGCGGTGCGAGCGAGACGAGCGGCCCGGCAAGAATGTTGGCGACCACTACATCGGCGGGCTCTTCCGGCAGCTGCTCGGGCAGATACAGGGCGAAACGCTCATCTGCTATGCCATTGCGCATGGCGTTATCGCGCGAGGCGTCCAATGCCTGCACGTCGATGTCGGTGCCGACCGCGTGCTCGGCGCCCAGCAGCAGGCCAGCGATAGCGAGGATTCCCGAGCCACAGCCGAAATCCAGCAGCGACTGGCCATGCAGGGATTGAGCATCCAGCCATTCGAGACACAGTGCCGTGGTGGGATGGGTGCCGGTGCCGAAGGCCAGTCCGGGGTCCAGCAGCAGGTTGACGGCATCGGGCTCGGGTGCCGCGTGCCAGCTGGGAACGATCCACAGGCGGCGACCGAAGCGCATCGGCTGGAAGTTGTCCATCCAGCTGCGTTCCCAGTCCTGGTCCTCGATCACCTCGATCTGATGCTCGGGTAGCTCGCCGCCACACAACAGCTGCAGGTGGGCAAGCAAGGCGTCCGGATCGGTATCGGCTTCGAACAGTGCCAGCAGGTGGGTATGCGACCACAGCGGCGTGGTGTTGAGGTCCGGCTCGAAGATCGGCTGATCTTCGGCGTCCATGAAGGTCACGGAAACCGCGCCCACATCCAGCAGCTGGTCTTCCAGGGCTTCGGCCTGATCGGGGGTGATGGCGAGTCGGATCTGCAGCCAGGACATGGAAGCCTCTCGAATGGGATCGCGGTAAAAGCCGGCAAGCTTACTGGAGGGGGCGTGTCGCGGCCAGCGTGGGCTCGATTCGCGCCTGGCAGAAACGACAGAGGCCGCCCGAAGGCAGCCTCTGTAGTGCAGCGCCGAGCGGGGCTCAGTGCTTGTCCATACCCAGTTTCTTCTCCAGGTAATGGATGTTCACGCCGCCCTTGCAGAAGCCGGGGTCGCGCACCAGATCGCGGTGCAGTGGGGCGTTGGTCTTGATCCCGTCGACGATCAGCTCGTCCAGTGCGTTGCGCATGCGGCCCATGGCCTCGTCGCGGTTTGCGCCGAAGGTGATCAGCTTGCCGATCAGCGAGTCGTAGTGCGGCGGAACCGAGTAGCCGTCGTAGAGGTGCGAATCGACGCGCACGCCGTTGCCGCCTGGCGCGTGGAAGTGCTTCACCTTGCCCGGGCTGGGCATGAAGGTGCGCGGATCCTCGGCGTTGATGCGGCATTCCACGGCATGGCCGCGGATGACAACATCTTCTTGCTTGATCGACAGCTTCTGGCCGCCACCGATCAGCAGCATCTCCTTGACGATGTCGATGCCGGTGACCATCTCGGTAACCGGATGCTCGACCTGGACGCGCGTGTTCATCTCGATGAAGTAGAAGTTGCCGTCTTCATAAAGGAACTCGAACGTGCCTGCGCCGCGGTAGCCGATGTCGATGCACGCCTTGACGCAGCGGGCCTGGACCTTGCGGCGGGCCTCTTCGTCGATCAGCGGGGCTGGGGCTTCCTCGATCACCTTCTGGTGACGGCGCTGCAGCGAGCAGTCGCGGTCGCCCAGGTGAATCGCGTTACCCTGGCCGTCAGCCAGCACCTGGATTTCGACGTGGCGTGGGTTGGTGAGGAATTTCTCGAGGTAGACCATCGGGTTGCCGAAGGCTGCGCCTGCTTCGTTGCGGGTCAGCTTGGCCGAGGCGATCAGGTCCTCTTCCTTGTGCACCACTCGCATGCCGCGACCACCACCGCCACCGGCGGCCTTGATGATCACCGGGTAACCCACTTCACGGGCGATCCGCAGCGCTTCCTTCTCGTCTTCCGGCAGTGGGCCGTCAGAACCCGGAACCGTCGGCACGCCGGCCTGCTTCATCGCATCCTTGGCCGATACCTTGTCGCCCATCAGGCGAATGACGTCGGCGGTTGGGCCGATGAAGGTAAAGCCGGACTTCTCCACCTGTTCGGCGAAGTCGGCGTTCTCGGCGAGGAAGCCGTAGCCGGGATGGATGCCGTCGGCTCCGGTGACTTCGGCAGCGGCGATCAGCGCCGGGATGCTCAGGTAGGACTTGGCAGAGGCGGCCGGGCCGATGCAGACGGACTCGTCGGCCAGCGACACGTGCATCAGGTCACGGTCGGCAGTGGAGTGCACCGCCACGGTCTTGATGCCCAGTTCCTTGCAGGCGCGCAGAACTCGAAGGGCGATCTCGCCGCGGTTGGCGATCAGTACTTTTTCCAACATCGCTGGCTCTCCGCGGTTCAAACGATGGTGAACAGCGGCTGGTCGTATTCGACCGGCTGACCATTCTCCACCAGGATGGATTCGATGGTGCCGCTGATCTCGGCCTCGATGTGGTTCATCATCTTCATGGCTTCGACGATGCAGAGGATGTCGCCCTTCTTCACGCTCTGACCGACTTCGACGAACGCCTTGGATTCCGGCGAGGATGCACGGTAGAAGGTGCCAACCATCGGCGAGCGGACCACGTTGCCGTTCAGCTTGGGTGCGGCAGGAGCAGCGTCAGCAGCCGGGGCAGCAGCTACCGGAGCGGGAGCTGGCGCAGCCGGAGCCTGGGCGTAGATGGGCTGCTGCATCGCAACCTGCTTGCTGTGGCGGCTGATGCGTACCGACTCTTCGCCCTCGTGGATTTCCAGTTCGTCGATACCGGACTCTTCCAGCAGTTCGATCAGCTTTTTGACTTTGCGAATATCCATGAAGCATTGACTCCGAGGTAAGTTCAAAGGGCATTGCTGCTCGCTTCTTCAAGACACGACGCCGTGCGTGCGGGTCCCTCAGGAAGCAGCGAGTTGTTCCAGGGCGGCCTCCAAGGCCAGCCGGTAGCCGCTGGCGCCAAGGCCGCAGATCACACCCACCGCGATATCGGAAAAGTAGGAGTGATGGCGGAAAGGTTCACGCTTGTGCACGTTGGACAGGTGCACTTCGATGAATGGGATGCTCACGGCCAGCAACGCGTCACGTAATGCGACGCTGGTATGCGTGAATGCCGCGGGATTGATCAGGATGAAGTCGACCCCTTCACTGCGAGCGGCGTGGATGCGCTCGATCAGCTCGTACTCGGCGTTGGATTGCAGGTGCAGCAGGTGGTGTCCGCGATCGCGGGCATGCTGCTCGAGGTTCTGGTTGATCTGCGCCAGCGTCACCGCGCCGTAGACGCCTGGTTCGCGGGTGCCGAGCAGATTCAGATTCGGCCCGTGCAGGACCAGAAGCGTGGCCATTGATGTTCCTTGTTTTTCTGGATGCGCTGACCGGCCAATGGCGCGGCTGGATCGCGAAGGGGAAAAACTATGCCCCAAGCGAGGGCTGACTGTCCAGTCATGTCTCGATCGAAGGAAATGCCCGCATTATGTCTGAAGATTGCCGCAATCATTCCATCCGGCAATGAGCGTTCGGCTTGCCGAGAATGAGGCGCGAGCAGCCCCGTCTGCTGGCTAGAGTCCTGCGGCGGCCCGATCCAGCCGCTCGGCGAAGCCGGAAGCGTCTATTTCGCCGACTACGCGCACATCGTCCATCTCGTTACCGCTGCGATCGAAGAACAGGATGGCCGGCGGGCCGAACAGCTTGTAACGGTCCAGCAAGCTGCGCTGGGCTGCGTTGCTTTCGGTGATGTCGAAGCGGATTAGACGATAGTCGGCCAGGCGCGGCGCTACCTGCGGATTGGCGAAGACCTCGCGTTCGATCACCTTGCAGCTGATGCACCAGTCGGCATACCAGTCCAGCATCAGTGGTTGGCCGGCAGCGCGGGCCGCGGCCAGTTGTGCGTCGAGCTCTGCAGGTGTGGAGATCGTGTGCCAGCCTTCGCCGGCCATGCTGCTTGGCGTTGATCCGCCAATGGCATGCGGTAGCGGTCGGAGCGGGTCCGAGCCACCTTGCAATGCGCCGACCCAGGCCGCCAACGCATAGACCAGCAATACCAGGCCGGCGAGTTGGGCGAGCTTTTGCCGTGGTGTCTTGCTGGTGAACTCAAGCGTGCCAAGAAAGACCGCGCTGCCGGCGGCCAGCAGGCCCCACAAGGCTAGCGCCAGCGGGCCAGGCAGTACGCGTTCGAGCATCCAGACGGCGACGGCTAACAGAAGCACACCGAATACGTTGCGCACGCTGATCATCCAGGGGCCGCTCTTGGGCAGCAGGGCACCGCCGCCGGTGGCGAACAGCACCAGTGGCGCGCCCATGCCCAGCCCCAGGGCGAACAACTTCAGGCCTCCGCCCAGTGCGTCACCACTGGCGCTGATGTACAGCAGTGCGCCGGCCAGTGGCGCGGAGACGCAGGGCGATACCAGCAGGCTGGATACCGCGCCGAGCAACGCGGCGCCGGTGAACGAGCCGCCCCGTGCATTGCCGGCGAGGCGGTCGAGGCGGCTGGCGAGCGCCTGCGGCAGGCGCAGCTCGAAGAGTCCGAACATCGCCAGAGCAAATGCTACGAAGAACAGCGCAAACGGGACCAGGACCCAGGGCGATTGCAGGCGCGCTTGCAGATTCAGCTCCGCGCCGAACACGCCCATCAGCGCGCCAAGCAGGGCGAAGCCACCGGCCATGGGCAGTACGTAGGCCAGCGAGAGCAGGAAGCTGCGCATGCCGCCCGGCTGATCACGCAGTACGACGCCGGTGAGAATCGGCAGCATCGGCAGCACGCAGGGCGTGAAGGTCAGTCCCAGTCCGGCGAGAAAGAACAGGGCTATCGACTTCCAGGACAGATCACCCTGGCTGGTCTGACCGCCTGCCGTAGTGGTCGTTGATTCGGCCCCGTCACCAATGCGCAGCGATTCGGTTTCCGGCGGGTAGCAGAGCCCCTTGTCGGCGCAGCCCTGATAGGACACCTGCAGAACGAACGGGCGGTTGTCCGGGTTGGTAACCGGTATTTCGATATCGACGATGCCGTAATAGGCTTCGATCTCGCCGAAATAATCGTCAACCTTGGGCACGCCATCGGGCAGTTTCGCCTCGCCGAGCGTGACGGTCGGTTCGCTGGTCTGGAAGGCAAAGCGGTGCCGGTAGAGGTAGTAACCGTCCGCCGCGACGAAGCGCAGCGTGACTCGCTCGGGGGCTGCTTCGACCAGGCTCAGCCGGAAGGCTTCGCGCACCGGCAGGAAATCGCCACTGTTGTTCAGCGCACCGCCGAGGGTCGCGCTGGGCTTGCTGTCGAACAGGCCGGCGTTGGCGGGAAGCACAAAGAGCAGGAACAGCAGACTCAGCAGGCGAAGCATGGCGATCTCACGGTAAAGCTGTGGCGGCATGATAACCAAGCGCGGGTCTCCGCGCCCGCGTTCAACTGTCGCTCTGCCGATCAGTTTGCAACCAGATGCTCCCTGCTTGTTCGGCGACATCCAGCTGGCGTAGCGCCTGTCCAGCACATGGCCCGGCGACGCACTCGCCGGATTCGATGAGAAACAGGGCGCCGTGAGTCGCGCACTGCAGCAGGCTACCGCTTTCGTCGAGAAACTGGTGGGGCTGCCATTCCAGTGGCACGCCGCGGTGCGGGCAGCGATTCTCGTACAGGTACGGTTGGCCATCCCGCCGAGCCGCGATCACCTTCAGGTCGCCGACAGTGAAGCCGCGACTCTGTCCTTCGAGCAGTTCGGATGTCGCGCATAATCGAATCATCATGTCCTCCACCAGAGGCGGCGATTATCGCCCAGCAAGCTGCCATGCGCAGCCTGATAACGTTCTTCGGGCTGGCGGCGCTCGCAGCGCGCTCTTATCCTTCGCCGCTCATACCGCCTGGCGAAGCACTCCGATGGGTAGTCTGGTTCCCGTGCGCTTTCTGTTTGTCGTGCTCGGTCTGTTGCTGCTGACCGCTATCTGGCTGTCGCTTGCACTGGGGCCGCTGAGCCTGACGCTCGGCGATAGCCTGGCTGCTGCGTTGCGGCTGCTCGGTGCGCCGATCGAGCAAGCCGGGCTGGAGCAGGCGGAGCTGGTCCTTGCAAAGATTCGCCTGCCGCGGACGCTGCTGGGCTGTGCCGCTGGCGCGGTGCTGGCCCTTTGTGGGGTGGCGATGCAGGGCCTGTTTCGCAATCCGCTGGCCGACCCGGGACTGGTCGGGGTGTCCAGCGGCGCAGCCCTGGGTGCCGCGGTTGCGATCGTCGGAGCCACGTTCGTCCCGGCGTTGCCGCTGAGCTGGGAGCCCTACTTGTTGTCGGCGTTCGCTTTCATCGGCGGGCTCGGTGTTACGCTGCTGGTCTATCGCCTGGGGCGGCGCGATGGCCAGACCCATGTGGCCACCATGTTGCTTTCCGGTATCGCGCTCACAGCCCTCGCTGGCGCGGTAGTCGGACTATTCACTTATCTGGCCGACGACCGGACGTTGCGTTCGCTGACCTTCTGGAACCTGGGCAGCCTGAATGGCGCCAGCTACGTAAGGTTGTGGCCGCTGTTGCTGATCACGATCGCCGTGGCGTTCTGGCTGCCGCAGCGGGCAAAGGCGTTGAATGCGCTACTGCTAGGTGAATCCGAGGCGCGCCATCTGGGCTTCAATGTCGAGCGCATCAAGCGCGAGCTGGTCGTCTGCACCGCGCTGGGGGTCGGTGCAGCGGTCGCTGCGGCCGGTCTGATCGGCTTTATCGGATTGGTGGTGCCGCATCTCATGCGCCTGCTAGTCGGGCCCGATCATCGGCTGCTGTTGCCGGCATCAGCGCTTGCTGGCGCCAGCCTGCTGCTGCTTGCCGATGTCGCCGCGCGGCTGGTGATTGCGCCCGCCGAGCTGCCGATCGGCATCGTCACCGCATTGCTCGGTGCGCCGTTCTTCCTTTATCTGCTGCTGCGTGAGCGCGTCTGATGCTGGCGGGTAACGATCTTACGGTACGGCGTGGCTCGATCACTGCCTTGCAAGGCGTGTCGCTGCAGCTGCGCGCAGGGCAGGTGTTTGGTGTGCTCGGGCCGAATGGTGCCGGCAAGAGCACGTTGCTCGCGGCGCTATCCGGCGAACTCAGGCCATCTGCGGGGCACGTCTTGCTGCAGGGCCGCGCGCTCGCTGACTGGCCAGACGTAGAGCGGGCACGCTGTCTGGCGGTGTTGCCTCAGAGCTCGACTCTCAATTTCGCCTTCCGCGTCGCGGACGTGGTCGCCATGGGACGTCTGCCTCATCGCACCGGAGGTCGGGCCGATGCTGCCATTGTCGAGGCGGCACTTGCTGCCGCGGACGCGCAGCATCTGGCCGCACGTAGCTACCTCAAACTCTCGGGCGGTGAACGCCAGCGTGTGCATCTCGCCCGAGTGCTGGCGCAATTGTGGCCGGGCGGGCCGGGGCGTGTATTACTGCTCGACGAGCCCACCTCGATGCTCGACCCGGCGCATCAGCACAGCATTCTCCAGACTGTCAGAGGTTTTGCTGCGCAAGGCGGGGCGGCGTTGGTCATTCTGCATGACCTGAACCTGGCGGCGCGCTACTGTGACCGTCTGCTGCTGCTCAAGAACGGCTGCCCGCAGGCCGAGGGCTCGGTCGATGAGGTGTTGCGTGCCGAGCAGCTGCAAGCGGTGTTCGGCCTCGAAGTGCTGGTGCAGCGCCATCCTGAACGCGGCCATCCGCTGATCATTGCCCGTTGAGGAGGTTCGTCGTGCGCATTGCTCTATTGCTGATACTGGGATTGCTTGCGGGTTGCCAGGCGTTGCCGGCACTGCCTGAATGGCAAAGCCCCGAGGGGCGTGAGCATCCCGATCTTGGCGTGATCGTCGATCTGCAGCGCGATGCCGTGATTACTCCCGCCCAGTTGGTGACGAAACTGCAGGCTTACGATGGCCTGCTGATCGGCGAGCGCCACGACAATCCGGATCATCACGCCCTGCAGCTCTGGCTGCTGCAGGCGCTGGCACAGGCGCGTCCGCAAGGCAGCCTGCTATTGGAGATGCTCGAGCCCGAGCAACAGACACAAGTCGATGCGGTGCGCCGGTATTTGGCGGATGGTCGTGCGGAAGACGATCTGCCACAGGCGCTCGGCTGGCAGAAGGGGTGGGACTGGGAGCTGTACGGGCCGCTGGTCCGTTATGCACTCGACCAACCTTATCCGCTGTTGCATGCCAACCTGGGGCGCGAGGAGATCATGTCGATCTACCGCGCTGCACCGGCACTCTCTGGGCGCGCGTCCGCCACCGATGCGATCCGTGATGCGTTACTGGCGCAGATCGAAGTCTCCCACTGCGGGATGCTGCCCGCGACCCAGCTGCCGGCGATGCTGGCGGTGCAGCAGCAGCGTGATCGGCGCATGGCGGAGCGGATGATCGCTGCACCGAAGCCTGCAATGCTGTTCGCTGGCGCGTTTCATGTGCGGCGTGATCTGGGTGTGCCGCTGCATATCGAGGATCTGTCAGGGGAGCCGGTAGGTGTGCTGATGCTTGCTGAAGTGGGCGAGGCGGTGTCCGCCGCACAGGCCGATTATGTCTGGTATACACCGGCGCAACCGGAGCAGGATCACTGCGCACAGTTGCGCCAGTCGGGCAGGTGAAGCGGCTCGCTTTTATGCAGGCAAAAAAAGACCCGGCAGAGCCGGGTCAAAACCGTGATTAGCCTGATGAGGAGATAACCTGAAGGATCGACTGCCTGAGCCTTCAGCTATCGGCTGACCTCGCGATCAGTTGCGATAATAATAACAATTCTCATTTCTGCGTCAACAGGCTTTCGTAAAAAAATTGTGCGCGCTGCGGTCAGCATCAGACGGCAACGTTGACACGAAGGTGGGTGACTTCCTTGTTCAGCAGGTCGATGCGCCGCGCCATGCTCTCGATGAGGCTGTGCGCGATGCGGGGATTGCTTTGCGTCAGGCCGAGAAACTGCTCCTTCGGAATGACCATGACCGTGCAAGGCTCGCTGGCCACCACCGTTGCGCTACGCCGCTCGCGGGTGAACACCGCCATGGCGCCGAAGATCTCGTCCTTCTGTACGTCGCCGACCTTCTGTCCGTCGACGATCGCGTCGGCATGACCTTCGATGATGATGAATACGTTGTCCGCCTCGTCGCCCTGGCGAATCAGTTCTTCTCCCACGGCAAAATGCTTGAATCCGGTGGATGGCCGGATCTCCGGTTGCTTGAGTCGCGCCAGGGCGTCGCCGAGTAGCGCGGTATGGCCGATCAGATACTGGGTGAACAGCTCCTGGCGATGTGCGTCAGCGTGGATATGCTGAAACGCGGCGTTGCGCGAGTAGGGGATTAGGCTGATCGGCTCGTCAGTGCAATAGCGGCACTCGGGCAGGTCTCCTGCCTGGCGCAAGCCGACCAGATCGCCCTCCTGGAGATAGAACAGTGCCTTGCCGTCGATCTGAGCATGCAGCAGTCCCGTTTCGATGATGAATAGTTGCTGTGCCGGCAGCTCGGCGCAGAGATCGTCGGTGTGCTTGAGTTCAAGATTTGGGCCCGACGGCTGCAAGCCTTCCAGCAGCTGTGAGGGGATTGTTTGCAGACGGTTGATCAGGCGATCGGCGTACGCCGGTTGCTCCCCGAGTAAATACATATCGGTAATCCTTGAACGAACGGGCAGGCGATTGGCAGGGTCACGTCGGCGCACAATAGGGCTTGTGACGTGATCGAGTAAATCTCGCCGAGCAGAGGATGTGAGCCAGCTCTAGTTGTCGCGTTCGTCGGACAGACTTCGGTTGAGTTGTTCCTTCAGCGGCGCGGGCAATTGTTGCCACGGCACGTCGCGCAATGCGCCTTCGATGGCATACAGCAACACCTTGGAGGCACCAAAGCCGCGCGACTTTACCGCGCGATAGGAACTTACCGCGCCGAGCCTTCGCAGATCGGCTGCCGTATGGATGCCCGATGCGTGCAACCACTGCACCGAGGTCTTGCCCAGATTGCGGAGCGAAAGCAGTTCGTCGTGCATGGCGGCATCCTTGCGGTACTAGCGGTTGGGGAAGCCTGTCAGGAAGTGTAGCGGCCAGCGCACGGGTCGCCGCCGATCAGGTGGCCCCCAGGCCGAGGACAGCGCGGCTTCGATCATCGCAACCGGGTCCTGCCCGTGCTGCTTCTGCCATTGTTTGACTGCCGACCAGGTGCGCAGGTAGCCAACCAGGTCGGCGAATTTCCAATGTGCTTCCAGGGAAAACGCTGGGCATTCGATGGGTGCGAAAGGCGCTTGGATATCGCGATAACCGGCATCTACGCTGGCCCGGCCTGCAGGCCAGTAGCCCGCCAGGGTTTCGCCATAGAGCTTCTGGATGAGCGCATCCACCGCGGGCGTCACCTCCAGCAGGCTGTAGCACCACGCGCAGCACAAACCGTGCGGCTTCAGCGCGAGCCGCGCCTGGGCGAAAAAATCCGCTGTGGCGAACCAGTGCAATGCCTGGGCGACCACCAGCAGATCGAGCCGTCCGCTTTGCACGGGCAGGTGTTCGGCGTCGGCGACGAAGCGTTGCACGTCCGGCCAGTCATTCGCTGCGTTCAGCTGTTCGGCACTGGCGTCGCACGCCAGGACACGACGGAAGTAGCGTGTCAGCGGAAAGCTGGCTTGCCCGTTGCCTGCTGCGAGGTCCAGGGCGATGTCGGTCGTCGCGCATTGGTCTGCCAGCCAGGCGAACAGCGCCTCGGGGTAGGTCGGGCGGAAACGCGCGTAGTCATCGGAGCGGCTGGAAAATAGCTGAACGCTTTCGCTGGCCGTCCCGGAGGAACGTATTTCGCTTGTAGGCATATCGGATATCCGCGATTGGATACCGGAGTATAGAAGCACCGCCGCGCTCTGCCGGCGGCGGTGCCTGGCGGTCAGAGCCCGGGCAGATGCTGACGTATGCTCGCGACCAGCTCGTCGAGGCTGCCAGCATCCTGTGTATCCACCCGGCGGCTGTGCAGTCGCTCGCTTTCGCTCAGGGCTTCACGGCTGGCTTGCTGTGCGTGAACCACCTCCATCGTAGCATCGGATGGATCAACACCTTCGGCCTGACGCTGGGCCAGCCATTGGGCGATCACCGCATCGGGTGCCTGGCAGTCGAGGATGAGGAAGGGCACGCCGGTAGTTTCGGCCGCCTGCCAGGCGTCCTGGCGTTGTTGCCGTTTCAGGTACGCCGCGTCGATCACTACCGAGAAACCCGCCTGCAGCGCGGTGGTCGCGAGCTGGTGCAGATGCTGATAGGTCGCATCGCTGGCCTGTTGGCTGTAGATGCCTGTATCGAGCTGGCCTTGCTGTGCTTGAGGCTGCTCTCCGTGCAGTCGCTTGCGTTCAACATCCGAACGCAGGCGGATCGCGCCCAGAGCCTCGACCAGGCGCAGTGCAACGTGGCTTTTGCCCACCGCTGAAACGCCATGGGTGATTGCGAGAAAGCGCGAGGGAATGGCGCTGTAGCTCTCGGCCAGGTTTGCATAGCTGCGGTACTGGCGCACGATCACCTTGCGCTGAACGGCGTCCTGCTCCTGATACAGGCGGAACAGGCTGACCTTGGCGCGCACCAGTGCGCGATAGGCCTTGTACAGATTCAGCAGCGCCAGTGCCGCATAGTCGCCGGTGTGCTCCAGCCAGCCGTTGAGGAAGCGGCGCGCCTGACATTTCAGGTCGCGATCCTCCAGGTCCATGGCGAGAAACGCAGCGTCCGAGGCGATATCGATCAGGCGGAACGGCTCATTGAATTCGATGCAGTCGAACAGGACGACATTGCCATCGATCAGCGTGGCGTTACCCAGGTGGAGGTCGCCGTGACACTCGCGGACAAACCCTTGCTGGCAGCGCTGCTCGAGCAGCGGGCGCAGACGCTGGATGCTGGTTTCCGTCCAGTCCTCGAGTGCGTCCAGCTGGCGCAGGTCCGCCGCCTCGCTGAGCAATGGGCGAATCTGCTCGAAGTTCTGCCGCATCGGCGCAACGATTGCGTCTGCGCTGCTCAGCGTATGACCGGCGGGTACCTGCGGGGTGCTCTGGTGGAAGTGCGCAATCTGCTCGGCCAAGGCGTCGATGTGCGCGTCCGTCAATTCGCCGCGTGCCTGCAATTCGGCCAGCAGCTGAGTTTGCGGAAATTCACGCATCTTCAGGGCATATTCGAAGGGCTCCCCTGTGCCGTCGATCTCGGGCGCATCCGGCGAGCCGCTAATGGGCAGGACTTCCAGATAAAGGTCAGGCGCCATGCGCTGGTTGAGTCGTAGCTCCTCTTCGCAGAAATGCTTGCGCGAGGCGAGATTGGTAAAGTTGAGAAAGCCGAAGTCCACTGGTTTCTTGATTTTGTAAGCGTAGGTGCCGGTGAGGATTACCCAGGAAATATGGGTCTCGATGACCCTGACACCCTCGGTGGGGTGCGGGAACACGGCAGAATTCTGCAGGGCGGCGATCAATGCTTGGCTCACGGTCATTCCTTGTTGAAGTTCTTGAGCGGGGGCGTGCGAGTCCACTGCGAAGCAGTCCACACAGTCGAAAAGTCGCTGGCATTATGGCCGCTGTGCGTTGCGCTGCAAACCGCTGAGAGGCCGTCGGTCCCCTGCTGCAAAGTGCGTATAATGCGCCGCCATGACTAAACCTCGCTCCCCCCGTACACGCTCCAAGCGCCGCTCCGCTGGCGCTCGCCCTTGGTTGGGCTGGGCGGTAAAGCTGTCCATCGTCGGCCTGGTGATCCTGGCCGGTTTCGCTATTTATCTCGATGCCGTGGTGCAAGAGAAATTCTCCGGCAAGCGCTGGACGATCCCAGCCAAGGTCTACGCCCGGCCGCTGGAACTGTTCGTCGGGCAGAAGCTGGACAAGAACGATTTCCTTGCGGAGCTGGATGCGCTGGGCTATCGCCGCGAACGTGCGGTCAGCGGTCCGGGCGGCGCGTCGGTGAGTGGCAACGACATCGAATTGCATACCCGTGGCTTCCAGTTCTACGAAGGTGCCGAGCAGTCGCAACGGCTGCGGGTGCGCTTCTCGGGCGATTTTGTCGCCGGCCTCAGTGCAGGTAATGGCGGCACGCTGCCGGTCGCGCGTCTGGAGCCGGTGCTGATCGGCGGGCTGTACCCGGCGCATAACGAGGATCGGATTCTGATCAAGCTGGATCAGGTGCCGCCCTACCTTGTGGAGACGCTGGTCGCGGTAGAGGACCGGGAGTTCTTCAATCACTTCGGTGTATCGCCTAAATCCATCGCACGTGCCGTGTGGGTCAACCTGACCGCAGGCCAGGTTCGCCAGGGTGGCAGTACCCTGACCCAGCAGCTGGTGAAAAACTTCTATCTGACCAATGAGCGCAGCCTCAATCGCAAGGTCACCGAGGCGATGATGGCAGTGCTGCTGGAGCTGCACTACGACAAGCAGGAGATTCTCGAGGCCTATCTGAACGAGGTTTTCCTTGGTCAGGATGGTCGTCGTGCCGTGCATGGCTTTGGCCTGGCGAGCCAGTACTTCTTTGGTCAGCCGCTGGCGGAACTGAAACTGCCGCAAGTGGCACTTCTGGTTGGCATGGTCAAAGGACCGACCTACTACAATCCGCGCCGCAATCCGGAAAGAGCGCTGGAGCGCCGCAATCTGGTTCTCGACTTGCTGGCCGAGCAACAGGTAGTCAGCGCCGACGATGTGGCCAAGGCCAAGCAGGCGCCGTTGGGTGTGACCCAGCGCGGCAGCATGGCGGACAGCTCCTACCCGGCCTTTCTCGACCTGGTCAAGCGCCAGTTGCGCGAGGACTATCGGGACGAGGACCTCACCGAAGAGGGCCTGCGCGTCTTCACCAGTTTCGATCCGATCCTCCAGCTCAAAGCCGAGCAGGCGATGAGCGAAACGCTCAAACGGCTTGGCAAGAGCACCGAAGGTGTCGAGGGCGCGATGATCGTGACCAATCCCGAGACCGGTGAAATTCAAGCCCTGCTGGGTAGCCGCCAGCCGGGATTCGCCGGATTCAATCGGGCGCTGGACGCCTCGCGGCCGATCGGCTCGCTGATCAAACCGGCGATTTATCTTGCCGCCTTGGAGAAGCCTAGCCAGTACACGCTGACGAGCCTGCTCGAAGATGAACCCTTCTCGGTCAAGGGCGCCGACGGGCAGGTCTGGAAGCCGCAGAACTATGGGCGTCAGGCCTATGGAACGGTCTACCTGTATCAGGCGCTGGCCAATTCCTACAATCTTTCTACCGCGCGACTTGGCCTCGATCTGGGGGTGCCGAACGTGCTGAAGACCCTGGAGCGATTGGGCGCCTCGCCGAAGTGGCCGGCTTACCCGTCGATGCTGCTCGGAGCGGGCGGTTTGCGGCCGATCGAAGTGGCCGACATGTACCAGACCCTGGCCAATGGCGGTTTCAACACGCCGCTGCGCGGCATTCGCAGTGTGCTGACGGCCGATGGCGAGCCGCTTAAGCGTTATCCGTTCCAGATTCAGCAGCGCTTCGATCCGGGTGCGATCTACCTGACCCAGTACGCCATGCAGCGGGCGATGAGCGAGGGCACGGGGCGATCCGCCTACAACCGCCTGCCGCGGTCGCTCAATCTGGCGGGCAAGACGGGGACCACCAATGACTCGCGTGACAGCTGGTTCGCCGGTTTCAGCCAGGATCTGTTGGCGGTGGTATGGCTGGGTCGTGATGACAACGGCAAGACGTCGCTGACCGGCGCGACCGGCGCACTGCAGGTCTGGACCGACTTCATGCGTCGGGCCGATCCGCTGCCTCTGCAGATGCCGGTGCCGGACAACGTAACGTACGCCTGGGTGGATGCACGCAGCGGCCTGGGAACAGACGAACGCTGCCCCGATGCCGTGCAGATGCCCTATATTCGCGGCAGCGAACCGGCTCCTGGGCCTGGCTGCGGCATCCAGGCGCCGGCCGAGTCAGTCATGGATTGGGTGCGTGGCTGGCTGCAGTAATTGCCGGCCTGAATGCATCTCGTGTTTTTCTTGTGGAGAGGTCTGAATTGGTGAACAAGCAGTGGATGGCTGTTGTTACGGCGGTGGTGCTGATCCAGGGCTGCGCCACGGTCGATCGTCGCTCGATCCCTGTGGTGGATTCGGGCGCTCCGGTATCCGAAGAGATGGCTGCTCGCCAGGGCTATCGTGCGCCACCCGCCGCGACGGTTGCGGCACCGCGGCAGCAGCAGGAGGATTCGGGTGTGGTAGTGATGGTGCCGCAAGGCAGCTCCGCACCGCTTGAGACCTTCGCAGCACCCGATGTGCCTTTTACCGGCTCGAGTGGCGCCACCGGTGCAAGCCAGCCCGCCTGGCAGCCGGCTCCGTCGATCTCGGCGCCGGCCACCGCTCCGCAGCCGAGCATGCCCAGCGGCATTCCTCGTGCTGGAAGCGGCCTGGCTGCCGATGAGCAGCTCGATGGCCCGGTGCTCGCGCTGCTTACCACGGCACAGCAACAGCAGGGCGGTGGTGACCTGAACGGCGCGGCCTCCAGCCTCGAACGCGCACAGCGCATTGCGCCACGTGAGCCGCAAGTACTCTATCGTCTCGCTCAGGTTCGATTGGCGCAGGGAGACGCCACTCAGGCCGAACAGCTGTCGCGTCGTGCCCTGAGCTATGCAAGTGGACGCCCAGCCTTGCAAGCGAGCCTCTGGGAGCTGATCGCACAATCGCGGGAGCGTCAGGGTGATAGCGCGGGAGCCGCCCAGGCGCGTGAGCGCGCCAAGGTCAGCCTGTGATGGATCAGCGCCTGCCTGCGGTCGCGCAGCAGCTGCTGTTGATCGAGCGTGAACTGCGGGGGCTGGGGCTTTGGGGGCTCGAGTCTCCGGCTCCGGAGGCGCTGGCCAGTGTCGAGCCGTTCTGCGTGGATACGCTGCGGTTCGAACAGTGGTTGCAGTGGATATTCCTGCCGCGGATGAAAGCCATCGTCGAGGCGGATCTGCCTCTGCCGGCAGCCTCCGGAATCTGTGCGATGGCTGAGGTGGCTTACCGCGAAACGAGAGTGGCGGGGCTACTCGACGCGTTGCGCGACTTCGATGCGCTGATCGAGTCGCCCTAGGCAGCGGCGGGGGCTGGCGCCGCTGGTGGACTTCTGCTCAGTTGCAGTTTTCGGCGATCTTGTCGCGAGTCTCGTTGATTCGCGATTGCCGCTCCTCCTCGGTTAGCCGCCGGGTTTCACCGTTGTCCTCGACGCGCACGCGCGGGTTGTTCTGCAGTTGCGCCAGGTTGGTGCGCATGGTTTCGCAGTAACGCTTGCGTTCGGCCTCCTGCGCGGCGACCTGCTGCTTTACCTTGCGGTCGATGCTGCTCTGGTCAGCTTCAGCCTCGTCCTGCACTGGAGGTTGTGGTGCCGCCGCCGGTTTTGCAGGCGCCGTTACAGTATTGACGGTTTCCACCTGCTGGCCCTGAGGCGGTTGTGCACCGAAATGCGTAACCCCTTGAGCGTCCACCCATTTGTAGACCTGGGCGGCCATGACGTTGCCGCAAAGCGCCAGTAGCAAGCCGCCCGCAAGAAACCTGAATCGCATGCTGTTACCTTCGTTGGAATCGGAGACCGGTGATCACTATACCCAAAAGCCGGCGCGCCGCTTCTGCACCCTGTCACAGCTCAACGTTGCTCAAACACAACGGCGAGCTTGACTTGCTGGTGCCGAATCCGAACAATTCGAAGCTTGCTGTCCTGAGTCGCCTCGCCGCAAGCGATACCGGCTCAGTCTAGACAGACATGAGGTGCTACCCGCGCCGACCTGCATCACCCGCAACGCGTTACCTCGCGCTGGGTGGAGAGCCCGCGACACCAGGGTCTCTTCCAATACTGGCTCAGTCAGTGGCTGACGTAGTCGGCGACCACCGTCGCTCATGCCCTGCTGGCAGTAAACCTATTTCTGGCGGCTCCGACTTGGAATCGCTATCTGGCGTTTCAGAGGTGAACAACGTGGAACTCTTATCCGGCGCTGAAATGGTCGTCCGCTCCCTGCGTGACGAAGGCGTTAAGTACATCTACGGGTACCCGGGCGGTGCCGTTCTGCATATTTACGATGCGCTTTTCAAGGAAAAGGCCATCGAACACATCCTGGTTCGTCACGAGCAAGCCGCCACGCACATGGCCGATGGCTATGCGCGCGCGACCGGCAAGGCTGGCGTCGTACTGGTGACATCCGGACCAGGGGCGACCAACGCCATCACCGGTATCGCCACCGCTTTCATGGACTCGATCCCGATGGTAGTCATCTCCGGTCAGGTGCCCAGCACCATGGTCGGCACCGATGCCTTCCAGGAAACCGACATGATCGGTATCTCCCGACCCATCGTGAAGCACAGCTTCATGATCAAGCATCCTTCGGAAATTCCCGAAGTGATGAAGAAGGCGTTCTATCTCGCCGAATCCGGGCGTCCAGGGCCGGTTGTCATCGACATTCCGAAGGACATGACCAACCCGGCCGAGAAGTTCGAGTACGTCTATCCGAAGAAGGCCAAGCTGCGTTCGTACAGCCCGGCCGTGCGTGGGCATTCGGGCCAGATCCGCAAAGCGGCGGAACTGCTGCTGGGAGCCAAGCGGCCGATCATCTACGCCGGTGGCGGCGTGATCCTGGGCAAGGCCTCGGCGCAACTGACCGAGCTGGCGAAGATGCTCAACCTGCCGGTGACCAACACCCTGATGGGCCTGGGTTGCTATCCGGGCGGTGACCGCCAGTTCGTCGGCATGCTCGGCATGCACGGCAGTTACACCGCCAACCTGGCGATGCATCACTCCGATGTGATCCTGGCGGTCGGTGCCCGCTTCGATGACCGCGTGATCAATGGTGCGAGCAAGTTCTGCCCGAACGCCAAGATCATCCATATCGATATCGACCCGGCGTCCATCTCCAAGACCATCAAAGCTGACATCCCGATCGTCGGTCCTGTCGACAGCGTGCTCACCGAGATGGTCGCCATCGTCAAGGAAATCGGCCAGGCGCCGAATGCCGAGACCGTGGCCAGCTGGTGGAAGCAGATCGACGAGTGGCGCGGCAATGGCCGGCTGTTCCCCTACAACGAGGGCGATGGCTCGATCATCAAGCCGCAGGCAGCTATCGAGGTGCTCTGCGAGGTCACCAAGGGTGAGGCCTATGTCGCGTCCGACGTCGGTCAGCATCAGATGTTTGCCTGCCAGTACTACAAGTTCGACAAGCCCAACCGCTGGCTCAACTCGGGCGGCCTCGGCACCATGGGCTTCGGCCTGCCGGCAGCCATGGGCGTGAAGCTGAACTTCCCGGAAGCCGATGTCGCTGTGGTGACGGGTGAAGGCAGCATCCAGATGAACATTCAGGAGCTTTCCACCTGCCTGCAGTACGACCTGCCGGTGAAGATCATCAATCTCAACAACGGTGCGCTGGGCATGGTCCGCCAGTGGCAGGACATGGTGTACAACAGTCGCTACTCGCACTCCTACATGGAGTCGCTGCCGGACTTCGTCAAGCTGGCCGAGGCCTATGGTCACGTCGGTATGCGCATCACCGACCTCAAGGACCTCAAGCCGATGATGGAAGAGGCGTTCGCCATGAAAGATCGCCTGGTCTTCCTGGATATCGCTGTCGATACCGCCGAGCACGTCTATCCGATGCAGATCAAAGACGGTGCAATGCGCGACATGTGGCTGAGCAAGACGGAGCGGACCTGATCATGAGACACATCATCTCCCTGCTGATGGAAAACGAACCGGGTGCGCTGTCTCGTGTGGTCGGTCTGTTTTCGCAACGCAACTACAACATCGAAAGCCTCACCGTTGCCCCGACCGAAGACCCGACCCTGTCGCGTCTGACGCTGACCACGGTAGGGCATGAGGAGGTGATCGAGCAGATCACCAAAAACCTCAACAAGCTGGTTGAAGTCGTCAAGCTGGTGGACCTGTCGGAGAGCGCTCACATCGAGCGTGAACTGATGCTTATCAAGGTCAAGGCCACTGGCGCCCAGCGTGCCGAGGTCAAGCGCACCACCGATATCTTCCGTGGGCAGATCGTCGACGTGACTACCAGCGTCTATACGATTCAGCTCGCCGGAACCAGTGACAAGCTGGACAGTTTTATTCAGGCCGTGGGCACTGCTTCGATCCTGGAAGTTGTGCGCAGCGGTGTCACCGGGATTTCCCGCGGTGACAAAGTACTGAGTATCTAACGGCTGTAGGGCGTGTCGCCTCTCCAGTCAGTACCGTTTTATCGATGGCCCACGAGGCCGGCAACAGGGGTAATTCATGAAGGTTTCTTACGATAAAGACTGCGACCTCTCCATCATTCAGGGCAAGAAGGTCGCCATCATCGGTTACGGTTCCCAAGGGCACGCGCATGCGTGCAACCTGAAGGATTCCGGCGTTGACGTAACTGTTGGTCTGCGTCCGGGCTCGTCCTCGATCGCCAAGGCAGAGGCCCATGGTCTGAAAGTCAGTGATGTGCCGGCCGCTGTAGCTGCCGCCGATCTGGTGATGATCCTCACGCCTGACGAATTCCAGGGCCGCCTGTACAAGGACGAGATCGAGCCGAACCTGAAGCAGGGCGCGACCCTGGCTTTCGCTCATGGCTTCTCGATCCACTACAACCAGGTTGTACCGCGCGGTGATCTAGACGTCATCATGATCGCCCCCAAGGCTCCGGGTCACACCGTGCGCTCCGAGTTCGTCAAAGGCGGCGGTATCCCCGACCTGATCGCGATCTACCAGGACGCTTCCGGCAATGCCCGTAACGTCGCTCTGTCCTACGCTTGCGGCGTCGGCGGCGGCCGTACCGGCATCATCGAAACCACCTTCAAGGACGAAACCGAAACCGATCTGTTCGGCGAGCAGGCTGTTCTGTGTGGCGGTTGCGTTGAGCTGGTCAAGGCTGGTTTCGAAACCCTGGTCGAAGCTGGTTACGCGCCGGAAATGGCCTACTTCGAGTGCCTGCACGAACTGAAGCTGATCGTCGATCTGATGTTCGAAGGCGGCATCGCCAACATGAACTACTCGATCTCCAACAACGCCGAGTATGGCGAGTATGTGACCGGTCCTGAAGTCATTAACGCCGAGTCCCGCGCCGCCATGCGTAATGCCCTGAAGCGCATTCAGGACGGTGAGTACGCCAAGATGTTCATCACCGAAGGCGCTGCCAACTATCCGTCCATGACTGCCTACCGTCGCAACAACGCGGCGCACGGTATCGAAGTAGTCGGCGAGAAGCTGCGCGCCATGATGCCTTGGATCGCAGCCAACAAGATCGTGGACAAGAGCAAGAACTGATCGTTCTCCTGCTCACGAAAACGCGGCTTCGGCCGCGTTTTTTCGTTCTGCCAGCCTGGCTTCTGGTATAAATCGCGGGTTTGGCCAGGCTGAACCGCAGGTCCATCGACCTGGTCGAAATCTATCCGTACCTGTTGTAGAAGGTGAATGCGCATGAGTGGACAACCCGAAGAGCCGAACAAGCCAGTCGAGCCAGAGAGCATTCTGCCGATCGACGAGCATGTCGAGGAAATCCAGGAACCCGATGGCCGCAAGGTACGCCACCGCGGCATTTACCTGCTGCCGAACCTGTTCACCACTGCCAACCTGTTCGCAGGGTTCTTTTCGATCATCACGGCTATCAACGGCAACTTTTATGTGGCCGCTGCGACGGTCTTCGTTGCCATGGTGCTCGATAGCCTGGACGGGCGCGTGGCTCGCCTGACCAATACGCAAAGCGCCTTCGGTGCCGAGTACGACTCGCTCTCGGATATGGTGGCCTTCGGGTTGGCGCCGGCGGTGTTGGCTTATGAGTGGGCATTGTCCGAGTTGGGCAACGTCGGTCTCACGGTTGCCTTCATCTATGTCGCCTGTGCAGCGCTGCGACTGGCCCGTTTCAATACTCAGATCGGCAAGGTGGACAAGCGTTGGTTCATCGGCCTGGCAAGTCCGGCTGCGGCGGGTGTGGTCGCTGGTTGGGTTTGGGCCGTTTGGGCGCTGGATGAGGTCGGCATTCGTGGCGTCGATCTGCCGCTGGTGCTGGTCATGCTGTTTGCGCTGATGGTTGCTGCTGCGGGTCTGCTCATGGTCAGCAACATCAAATACTACAGCTTCAAGGACCTCGATCTGAAAGGCCGCGTTCCGTTCGTTGCCATTCTGGTAGTCGTGCTCGTGTTTGCCGTCGTGTTCAGTGACCCACCGCGTATTCTCCTGCTGATATTCCTTGCGTATGCGGTTTCCGGCCCTGTGCAATACCTGATGCAGCTGCGTCGGCGCAAACGCGTCGAGGGTTGATTTTGACTCCGGCTGCGCGTATTGCTCCATCGGGATCATACGCGGAGCTTCTCCATGCTCATCAAGTTTCCCGCCTCCGGCGAATGCCGCGAGTCTGACGTAACGCCCGAGGCGGCTTATCTGAGCCGCCGTCAGGTGCTCCGTGGCGCCATGCTCTCCGGCGCTATGGTCGGTCTGCCTTCTCTGGCGAATGCTGCTGCGCGCTATTCTGGCGTCACCGCTGAGCCCGCTTCAGCCTGGTTCACTGGCAAACTTGCGAACGCCCGTTGGCAAGCTGTCGTAGCGGAGGGCGAACCCATCACGCCTTATGCGGATGCCACGTCGTACAACAACTTCTACGAGTTCGGCCCCGACAAGGGCGATCCGGCGCGCCATGCTTCAGCGCTAAAGGTCGAGCCTTGGACCGTGCTGATGGATGGTGAGGTTGAGCGGCCCGGGCGTTACTCACTCGAAGATTTGTGTTCGGAGGCTCAGCTGGAAGAGCGCATTTATCGACTGCGCTGCGTGGAAGCCTGGTCGATGGTCATTCCTTGGCTGGGCTTTCCACTGGCAGACCTTGTGAGAAGAGTCCAGCCGCATTCATCCGCCAAGTTCATTCGTTTCGAAACGGCATACCGGCCCGAGGAAATGCGCGGCACTCGCTCCGGCTTTGCGCTGATCGACTGGCCCTATGTCGAAGGCCTGCGAATGGATGAGGCCATGCACCCGCTGACGTTATTGGCCGTCGGTATGTATGGCCGCACGCTGCCTAACCAGAACGGTGCGCCGTTGCGGCTGGTGGTTCCTTGGAAATATGGGTTCAAGAGCATCAAGTCGATTGTGCGCATCAGTTTCGTACGTGAACAGCCGGCGACGACCTGGCAATCGATGGCGCCGGAGGAGTACGGCTTCTATGCGAACGTGAATCCCAAGGTATCCCATCCTCGCTGGTCACAAGCCCGCGAGCGTCGGCTGCCTGGTAGTCTTTTCAACGCAAATGTTCAAGAGACGCTGCTGTTCAACGGCTATGCCGAGCAGGTCGCAGGCTTATACAGCTCGATGGACCTGGGTAAGGATTACTGATGCGCTACCGCTGGTGGCGGTTGGCCGTCTTCGTGTCAGCTTTGAGTGTGCCGCTGTACTGGCTGTATCTGGCCTGGCAGTTCGCTCTCGGGCCGGATCCTGGGAAAGTGCTGGTTGATAACCTGGGGCAGGGTGCGCTGGTGCTGTTGCTGTTGACTCTTTCGATGACGCCTCTGCAGCGGCTGACAGGTTGGGGTGGCTGGCTGGCGGCCCGCCGTCAGCTTGGACTCTGGTGTTTTACCTATGGGCTCCTACATCTAGCCAGCTATCTCTACTTCCTGCTCGGGGGTGAATTATCGCGCCTAGGCGGGGAGCTACTAGAGCGGCCTTATATACTCGTAGGAGCGTTGGGCTTCTCTGGTTTGGCAGCCCTGGCAATGACATCCTCCAAGTGGAGCATGCGTCGTCTTGGGAAACGCTGGAAAGCGTTGCATCGGCTGATCTACCCCATTGTGATCATCGTGCTACTGCACATGCTGTGGGTTGTTAGGTCGGACTCCGCACGCTGGTTTCTTTATGCCGGTATCGCAGCTGTGTTGCTGCTGCTGCGCGTTCCTGTGATGGCTACCGCTCTTGCTTCGGTACGAGGCAGAATGAAGGCCCGAACAAAACTGAAATAAACGGTTGACGTTAGTTTTCAGGCTCCTATAATGCGCACCACTTCCGGCGCAGTTCTTAAGCAAAACTTCTTGTAAATCAAAAGGTTAGCGAAATAAAAGGGTTGCACGGATGGCGGATTCGAGTAGAATGCGCCGGGCTGGCAGGGTGGCGGTTGAGTCCTGTTGGTGGCTTCGGTCAGGTTGATCGGAGGCGGTTGAAAGAGGTGGTTGACAGCGGTTTTGAACGCTGTATGATTCGCCTCCCGCTGACGAGAGATGAGAGTTGATCGAAAGCGCAAGCGGTTGAGAAGAAACGAAAAATTCTTCAAAAACAGCTTGACAGGTAACAAGGCTGCTGTAGAATGCGCGGCCTCGGTTGAGACGAAAGACTTGATCGAAACGCTCTTTAACAACTGAATCAAGCAATTCGTGTGGGTGCTTGTGAATGTAAGACTGATGGTCAGATAGATTATCAGCATCACAAAGCAACACTCGTTTATTCGAGAGTTACTCTTTACTTGTAAAGAGATTTGCGATTGCTGAGCCAAGTTTAGGGTTTTCTCAAAACCCAAGCAGTATTGAACTGAAGAGTTTGATCATGGCTCAGATTGAACGCTGGCGGCAGGCCTAACACATGCAAGTCGAGCGGATGAAGAGAGCTTGCTCTCTGATTCAGCGGCGGACGGGTGAGTAATGCCTAGGAATCTGCCTGGTAGTGGGGGACAACGTTTCGAAAGGAACGCTAATACCGCATACGTCCTACGGGAGAAAGCAGGGGACCTTCGGGCCTTGCGCTATCAGATGAGCCTAGGTCGGATTAGCTAGTTGGTGAGGTAAAGGCTCACCAAGGCGACGATCCGTAACTGGTCTGAGAGGATGATCAGTCACACTGGAACTGAGACACGGTCCAGACTCCTACGGGAGGCAGCAGTGGGGAATATTGGACAATGGGCGAAAGCCTGATCCAGCCATGCCGCGTGTGTGAAGAAGGTCTTCGGATTGTAAAGCACTTTAAGTTGGGAGGAAGGGCAGTAAGTTAATACCTTGCTGTTTTGACGTTACCGACAGAATAAGCACCGGCTAACTTCGTGCCAGCAGCCGCGGTAATACGAAGGGTGCAAGCGTTAATCGGAATTACTGGGCGTAAAGCGCGCGTAGGTGGTTCGTTAAGTTGGATGTGAAAGCCCCGGGCTCAACCTGGGAACTGCATCCAAAACTGGCGAGCTAGAGTATGGCAGAGGGTGGTGGAATTTCCTGTGTAGCGGTGAAATGCGTAGATATAGGAAGGAACACCAGTGGCGAAGGCGACCACCTGGGCTAATACTGACACTGAGGTGCGAAAGCGTGGGGAGCAAACAGGATTAGATACCCTGGTAGTCCACGCCGTAAACGATGTCGACTAGCCGTTGGGATCCTTGAGATCTTAGTGGCGCAGCTAACGCATTAAGTCGACCGCCTGGGGAGTACGGCCGCAAGGTTAAAACTCAAATGAATTGACGGGGGCCCGCACAAGCGGTGGAGCATGTGGTTTAATTCGAAGCAACGCGAAGAACCTTACCAGGCCTTGACATGCAGAGAACTTTCCAGAGATGGATTGGTGCCTTCGGGAACTCTGACACAGGTGCTGCATGGCTGTCGTCAGCTCGTGTCGTGAGATGTTGGGTTAAGTCCCGTAACGAGCGCAACCCTTGTCCTTAGTTACCAGCACGTTAAGGTGGGCACTCTAAGGAGACTGCCGGTGACAAACCGGAGGAAGGTGGGATGACGTCAAGTCATCATGGCCCTTACGGCCTGGGCTACACACGTGCTACAATGGTCGGTACAAAGGGTTGCCAAGCCGCGAGGTGGAGCTAATCCCATAAAACCGATCGTAGTCCGGATCGCAGTCTGCAACTCGACTGCGTGAAGTCGGAATCGCTAGTAATCGTGAATCAGAATGTCACGGTGAATACGTTCCCGGGCCTTGTACACACCGCCCGTCACACCATGGGAGTGGGTTGCTCCAGAAGTAGCTAGTCTAACCTTCGGGGGGACGGTTACCACGGAGTGATTCATGACTGGGGTGAAGTCGTAACAAGGTAGCCGTAGGGGAACCTGCGGCTGGATCACCTCCTTAATCGAAGACTTCAGCTTCTTCATAAGCTCCCACACGAATTGCTTGATTCACTAGCGAAAAGCGATTGGGTTTCGACCCGAGAGAGACGATTGGGTCTGTAGCTCAGTTGGTTAGAGCGCACCCCTGATAAGGGTGAGGTCGGCAGTTCGAATCTGCCCAGACCCACCAATTGTCATGGGATGTGGCCGATCTGTAGATGGGGGCCATAGCTCAGCTGGGAGAGCGCCTGCTTTGCACGCAGGAGGTCAGGAGTTCGATCCTCCTTGGCTCCACCATTAACTCGATAATCGCTGAAAGCTCAGAAATGAGTGCTGCTTGCGCATCTGATGATGGGTGAGGGTATTGATTTCTGGTCTTTGCGCCAGAACTGTTCTTTAAAAATTTGGGTATGTGATAGAAGTAGATTTGAGTGATCACTTTCACTGGTGGTTATTCAAGTCAAGGTAAAATTTGCGTGTTCTCTATGCAAATTTTCGGCGAATGTCGTCTTCACGTTATAGACAGTAACCAGATTGCTTGGGGTTATATGGTCAAGTGAAGAAGCGCATACGGTGGATGCCTTGGCAGTCAGAGGCGATGAAAGACGTGGTAGCCTGCGAAAAGCTTCGGGGAGTCGGCAAACAGACTTTGATCCGGAGATGTCTGAATGGGGGAACCCAGCCATCATAAGATGGTTATCACACACTGAATACATAGGTGTGTGAGGCGAACCAGGGGAACTGAAACATCTAAGTACCCTGAGGAAAAGAAATCAACCGAGATTCCCTTAGTAGTGGCGAGCGAACGGGGATTAGCCCTTAAGCTTCTTTGATTTTAGCGGAACGCTCTGGAAAGTGCGGCCATAGTGGGTGATAGCCCTGTACGCGAAAGGATCTTAGAAGTGAAATCGAGTAGGACGGAGCACGAGAAACTTTGTCTGAATATGGGGGGACCATCCTCCAAGGCTAAATACTACTGACTGACCGATAGTGAACCAGTACCGTGAGGGAAAGGCGAAAAGAACCCCGGAGAGGGGAGTGAAATAGAACCTGAAACCGTATGCGTACAAGCAGTGGGAGCCTACTTTGTTAGGTGACTGCGTACCTTTTGTATAATGGGTCAGCGACTTATTTTCAGTGGCGAGCTTAACCGAATAGGGGAGGCGTAGCGAAAGCGAGTCTTAATAGGGCGTCTAGTCGCTGGGAATAGACCCGAAACCGGGCGATCTATCCATGGGCAGGTTGAAGGTTAGGTAACACTGACTGGAGGACCGAACCGACTACCGTTGAAAAGTTAGCGGATGACCTGTGGATCGGAGTGAAAGGCTAATCAAGCTCGGAGATAGCTGGTTCTCCTCGAAAGCTATTTAGGTAGCGCCTCGTGTATCACTGCTGGGGGTAGAGCACTGTTTCGGCTAGGGGGTCATCCCGACTTACCAAACCGATGCAAACTCCGAATACCAGCAAGTGTCAGCACGGGAGACACACGGCGGGTGCTAACGTCCGTCGTGAAAAGGGAAACAACCCAGACCGTCAGCTAAGGTCCCAAAATCCTGGTTAAGTGGGAAACGATGTGGGAAGGCTTAGACAGCTAGGAGGTTGGCTTAGAAGCAGCCACCCTTTAAAGAAAGCGTAATAGCTCACTAGTCGAGTCGGCCTGCGCGGAAGATGTAACGGGGCTCAAACCAGGTACCGAAGCTACGGGTTCAACGCAAGTTGAGCGGTAGAGGAGCGTTCTGTAAGCCTGTGAAGGTCAGTTGAGAAGCTGGCTGGAGGTATCAGAAGTGCGAATGCTGACATGAGTAACGACAATGCGAGTGAAAAACTCGCACGCCGAAAGACCAAGGGTTCCTGCGCAACGTTAATCGACGCAGGGTGAGTCGGTCCCTAAGGCGAGGCTGAAGAGCGTAGTCGATGGGAAACGGGTTAATATTCCCGTACTTCTAGTTACTGCGATGGGGGGACGGAGAAGGCTAGGCCAGCAAGGCGTTGGTTGTCCTTGTTTAAGGTGGTAGGCAGAGATCTTAGGTAAATCCGGGATCTTAATGCCGAGAGCTGATGACGAGCTTTCTTTTAGAAAGCGAAGTGGTTGATGCCATGCTTCCAGGAAAAGCCTCTAAGCTTCAGGTAACTAGGAACCGTACCCCAAACCGACACAGGTGGTTGGGTAGAGAATACCAAGGCGCTTGAGAGAACTCGGGTGAAGGAACTAGGCAAAATGGCACCGTAACTTCGGGAGAAGGTGCGCCGGTGAGGGTGAAGTATTTACTACGTAAGCCCATGCCGGTCGAAGATACCAGGCCGCTGCGACTGTTTATTAAAAACACAGCACTCTGCAAACACGAAAGTGGACGTATAGGGTGTGACGCCTGCCCGGTGCCGGAAGGTTAATTGATGGGGTTAGCGCAAGCGAAGCTCTTGATCGAAGCCCCGGTAAACGGCGGCCGTAACTATAACGGTCCTAAGGTAGCGAAATTCCTTGTCGGGTAAGTTCCGACCTGCACGAATGGCGTAACGATGGCGGCGCTGTCTCCACCCGAGACTCAGTGAAATTGAAATCGCTGTGAAGATGCAGTGTATCCGCGGCTAGACGGAAAGACCCCGTGAACCTTTACTATAGCTTTGCACTGGACTTTGAATTTGCTTGTGTAGGATAGGTGGGAGGCTTTGAAGCGTGGACGCCAGTTCGCGTGGAGCCATCCTTGAAATACCACCCTGGCAACTTTGAGGTTCTAACTCTGGTCCGTTATCCGGATCGAGGACAGTGTATGGTGGGTAGTTTGACTGGGGCGGTCTCCTCCTAAAGAGTAACGGAGGAGTACGAAGGTGCGCTCAGACCGGTCGGAAATCGGTCGTAGAGTATAAAGGCAAAAGCGCGCTTGACTGCGAGACAGACACGTCGAGCAGGTACGAAAGTAGGTCTTAGTGATCCGGTGGTTCTGTATGGAAGGGCCATCGCTCAACGGATAAAAGGTACTCCGGGGATAACAGGCTGATACCGCCCAAGAGTTCATATCGACGGCGGTGTTTGGCACCTCGATGTCGGCTCATCACATCCTGGGGCTGAAGCCGGTCCCAAGGGTATGGCTGTTCGCCATTTAAAGTGGTACGCGAGCTGGGTTTAGAACGTCGTGAGACAGTTCGGTCCCTATCTGCCGTGGACGTTTGAGATTTGAGAGGGGCTGCTCCTAGTACGAGAGGACCGGAGTGGACGAACCTCTGGTGTTCCGGTTGTCACGCCAGTGGCATTGCCGGGTAGCTACGTTCGGAAGAGATAACCGCTGAAAGCATCTAAGCGGGAAACTTGCCTCAAGATGAGATCTCACTGGAGCCTTGAGCTCCCTGAAGGGCCGTCGAAGACTACGACGTTGATAGGTTGGGTGTGTAAGCGCTGTGAGGCGTTGAGCTAACCAATACTAATTGCCCGTGAGGCTTGACCATATAACACCCAAACAATTTGGCTGTTAGACGGTAAGTCGACAGTAAAGCCGAAAATCTGCACGAACACGCAATACCTTGATCACATACCCAATTGGCTGCAGCGGCTAAACCCCGAAGCAGCAACTGAATTGCTTGACGACCATAGAGCGTTGGAACCACCTGATCCCATCCCGAACTCAGTAGTGAAACGACGCATCGCCGATGGTAGTGTGGGGTTTCCCCATGTGAGAGTAGGTCATCGTCAAGCTCCTTTCCCAAACCCCCGATCCGCGAAAGCGGGTCGGGGGTTTGCTTTTGGGCTCTGGAAAACCGTAGCAGGCACTTAGGCTTGAGATGTGTTGGGTGCTTGAGATCCGGCTGTCGAACCGCTGGGGTTGGAGGCAGGAATAGACAGTGCCTCAGCAGAAGGGCCTTGTGCGGCCTGTATCCAAGTCCACGCTATTGCTTCAGATAGCACCAGTGATCGTGGCGGACGTTGCCGACAGGGGATGGCTGCTTTGCAAGCCGTGCAGCGATCTCTTTTCTCTGGCGATGATATGAGCCGGGCCACAAGCATGGGACGGCAAACTGCAGGAGTCTCTCGAGATTCAGGCTGCGTTGCAGCTCAGGCAGTCTCGTCGACCCGCTCGACTGACAGCTCACAGCGACATCCATCGCTCGTTTAGAATAAATACTTTGCTCGGATATTTGCCATGCCGGAATCGGCTGCTACGCCAGGGCTTGAGGAGGTTCCGCTCGAGCAGCTGGCCGCTTGTCCTGAATGTGACCTGCTGATGCTCAAACCGACGCTCAATCTCGGCGAGGTCGCCGAGTGCCCGCGTTGCGGTTGTGAGCTGTTTCGCTTGCGCCATCGTATCGTCGGGCCTGGAATGGCCTTGGTGCTTGCCGCGTTGCTGTTGTACTTCCCCGCCAATTTTCTTCCCATCATGCAATTGAATCTGCTTGGCAGGGTCACCCAAGATACCGTCTGGAGCGGTGTGCTGAGCCTCTATAACAGCGGCATGCAAGGCATTGCCGTAGTGGTATTTCTTTGCAGCATGGCGGTGCCGTTGCTGAAGCTGCTGTGTCAGCTCGCAGTGCTGTCGTGCATTGCTTTCGATCGAGCAAAGCCATTAGGCGTGGCGCTCTATCGGACGTATCACCATCTACGTGAATGGGGAATGCTGGAGGTCTATCTGCTCGGTATCTTGGTATCGATCATCAAGCTCAGGGATATGGCCGAGCTTAGCCTTGGTATTGGGCTGGCGTGCTTTGCCGGTCTGCTGGTCGTTCAGGTCTGGCTAGAGTTGGTGATGTCACCGCACCAGGTCTGGGAAGCCTTGTCGGAGCGTCGCGATGCGCGCCGCTGATGCCGGGTTGATGGTTTGCCACGAGTGTCACCAGCTCAATCGAGCCGACGCCGGTCAGCGTCATCAGCGCTGCATCCGCTGTGGCGCCCGCGTGCATATGCGCAGGCCCAATAGCATCGTTCGAACCTGGGCACTTTTGATCACTGCAGCACTGCTCTACCTGCCTGCCAATCTTCTGCCGATCATGACGGTGCGCATGCTCGGCAGCGGCACGCCGGATACGATCATGTCCGGCGTCGTCACCCTGGCCAAGCACGGCATGTTTCCGATTGCCGCTGTCGTGTTCATCGCCAGCATTCTGGTACCGACCTTCAAGCTGGTCGGGATCGCAATGCTGCTGTTTTCGGTGCAGCGCCACCATCCGATGTCGCCGCGCCAGCGGATATTGGTTTTTCGCTTTATCGAGTGGATCGGACGCTGGTCCATGCTCGATATCTTCGTCATCGCGATTCTGGTGGCAATCGTCAATTTCGGCAGCCTTGCCAGCGTTGAAGCCGGCTTCGGCGCAATAGCCTTCGCCAGCGTGGTCATCCTGACCATGCTGGCTGCGATCACGTTCGACCCTCGTCTGATCTGGGATAACACGGAATCCGGGAACAAGCATGACTGACCTGCCACAAGCCAATACCCGTCCTGCCTCAAGCTGGTCGGCCATCTGGATTCTGCCGCTGATCGCTCTGATGATCGGAGCGTGGCTCGCCTGGCAGGCCTATAGCGAGCGAGGCATCCACATCGAGGTGGTCTTCGAGAGTGCCGAGGGTATCGAGATCGGCAAGACGTCGGTGCTCTACAAGGGCATGACGATCGGTGTCGTGCGTGATCTGCGCCTAGGCGACGATGAGCGTCGGCAAGTCGTGGTTGCGGACATCGAGATGAACAAGGACGTCGATGGCTACCTGCGCAGCGGTACGCGCTTCTGGCTGGTCAAGCCCAGCGTCACGCTAGCCGGGATCACAGGCCTGGAGACGCTGGTGTCGGGCAACTATATCGGCATCAGTCCTGCCGATGGCGAGCCGACCAAGCGTTTCGTCGCGCTGGCGGAAGAGCCGCCGATGTCCGACAGCCGTATCGGCCTGCACCTGACGCTCAAGGCCGAGCGGCTTGGCTCGCTGAATCGCGGCAGCCCGGTGTTCTATCGGCAGATCCAGGTTGGCCAGGTGAAGAACTACGTGTTGGCCGAGGACGACAGTACCGTCGAGGTGCAGCTGTATATCCAGCCGGAGTACGCGCATCTGGTGCGCAAACACACGCGATTCTGGAACGCCAGCGGTGTCACCGTGGACGCCGGGCTGACGGGGGTGAAGTTTCGTACTGAGTCGCTGGCCAGCATCGTGGCCGGCGGCATCGCCTTTGCCACGCCAGCGCACCGCAAGGACAGCCCAGCCACCGACCCGAGCATTCCGTTCCGTCTTTACGAGGACTTCGATGCCGCCCAGGCCGGTATCAAGACGCTCGTATCGCTGCAGGATTTCGACGGGCTGCAGGCCGGTCGCACGCCGGTGATCTACAAAGGCATGCAGGTCGGTTTGCTGAAGAAGCTGGATATCGATTCGGACCTCAGCGGCGCGCAGGCCGAACTCTCCATCGACCCGCTGTTCGAGGACTATCTGGTGGAGGACACGCAATTCTGGGTGGTCAAGCCATCGGTATCGGTCGCCGGCATTTCCGGGCTCGAGGCCCTCGTGCGCGGCAATTACATTTCGGTTCGCCCTGGCGAGAAGGGCGCCGAACCCCGGCGCAATTTCGTCGCGCGCGCCAAGGCGCCGCCTCTGGATATCCGTTCGCCCGGTCTTCACCTTGTGCTGACCGCCGACAATCTCGGCTCGCTGGATGTCGGCAGCCCGGTCCTCTACCGGCAGGTACGGGTTGGCTCCGTGCAGAGCTACCAGTTCTCGCGCGACCAGCAGCGGGTCGTGGTTGGCGTGCATATCGAACAGCCCTATGCCGACCTGGTGAACAGCTCGAGCCGGTTCTGGAACGCCAGCGGCATTTCCCTGACCGGCGGACTATCCGGCATAGAGGTGCGCAGCGAATCACTGCAGAGCCTGCTGGCGGGGGGCATCGCCTTCGAGACGCCGGATCCGCACGCCTCGGCCACCAGGAAAGTGCCCCGCTTTGAATTGCACAAGGACAGGGATAGCGCGATACGACGCGGTACCTCGATTGAGATTCGCCTGGACCGCGGCGACGGCCTCGGTGCCGGGACGCCGATCCGCTACAAGGGGCTGGAGGTCGGCGAGGTTGACAGTGTCACGCTGAGCGACGACATCGGACACGTAGTGCTGCAGGCCCGGATTACCGCTGCGGAGTCACGGATTGCTCGTGCGGGCACGCAGTTCTGGGTCGTACGGCCCGAGCTGGGGCTCATGCGCACCGCCAATCTGGATACGCTGATCAGTGGTCCCTATCTTGAGGTTGCTCCCGGCAAACCGGGTGCGGCCGCTCAAGCGCGTTTCGTGGGCCAGGAGCGTGAGCCGCAGAAGGCTGGTGAAGGGCTCGCCCTGGTCCTCAGCGCTGCGCGTCTGGGTTCGATCAAGCCGGGTAATGCGGTGACCTACCGCGAGGTGAAGGTCGGTGAGGTGACTGGCTTTGAGCTCGGTCAGACTGCCGACCGTGTGCTGATCCGTGTACTGATCGAACCACGCTATGCCGCGCTGGTGCACACCGGCAGCCGGTTCTGGGAAACCAGTGGCTTCGGTGTCGACTTCAGCCTGTTCAAAGGTGCCAGCCTGCGTACCGATTCGTTGGAGTCGCTGATCGAGGGCGGCGTTGCCTTTGCCACGCCTGATGGCGAGCGCATGGGGCAGCGAGCCTTGCCAGGGCAGACCTTTGCCTTGTTCAAGGAGCCGCAGGAGGAGTGGTTCGACTGGGCGCCGAAGATCGAGCTGGGGCAAGCTGCCAGTGGCAGGTGACGCGCTGGCTTGGTGATCTAGGTATTGGAGGGCCTAGCCCGTCCTACGGCGAGAGCCGGATGCGCATAAAAAAGGGCCCCTTGGGGCCCTTTGTCGTTCAGGGAGATCAGGCCGGCTCTTCGGCCCTTTGGGCTGAAGCAGTGTGCTCACTGGCGCCCGTTTCGCGGCGGCTGATGTATTTCCAGTCCGCCTCATCGATGTAGATGCCGGCCGGCCCGCTGCCGCCTTCCAGGTCGATGGCGACGTGGGCCGAGACTTGCGGCTTGACCGAAGCGAGGATCGGCACGAAGCCCAGCTGCAGGCTGGTTTCGATCAGCGCCTGCTGGTTGCGCTCGTCGATGTCCGCCGCCTCGTCGAGGTAGTAGGGTAGGCGGATGCGTCCGGCCTGCTCGCGGTCCATCAGGTGCAGCAACAGATACATGTTGGTCAGCGCCTTGATGGTCATGGTGGTGCCGTTGGACGCCGCACCGTCGATGTCGGTGTGGATCACCGGCTGGCCGCCAACCTTCGTGATCTCGAACGCCAGCTCGAACAGGTCCTTCAGGCCCAGCTGGTTGTTGTTCGCTGCCACCAGCCGCGCCAGATACTCCTTGGCTTCCTCGTTCTTCGCGTCCTGTTCGGAAGACTGGGACAGATCGAACACCGAGAGCGTCTCGCCTTCCTCGTATTGCCCGGCGCTGTGGATGATCTGATCGATATGCTTGAGCGCATCCTTGTTCGGCGCCAGCACGATGCGGAAGCTCGCCAGGTTGGAAACCTGACGCTTGTTGATCTCGCGGTTGAACAGCGCCAGCTGGTGTTCCAGGCTTTCGTAGTCGCTACGGATATTGCGCAGCGTTCGAGCGATGTCGGTGACCGCGGCACGGCGGGCCTTGGCCAGGGTCAGCGCCTCGTCCTGGCGATGCGCGTAGGCGTTGACCAAGAGTTGCAGGCGGCGCTCGGGGTCTTCCTCGCTATCGAACTTGGCTACGCCCTTCAGGCGCACCTGGGCATACAGCGCCTCGATCTGGCCGTCGACGCGCTGTAGCGCCTGCCAGCTGTCCTGGTAGTCGTTGAGCAGCGGCAGCAGGTTGTCCAGCGAGTCGTCCACCGGGTCCATGAAGGGCGTGCCGAACGGCAGGTTCGCCGGTAACAGCTGGCGGCGGCGCAGGGCATCCTCGAGCGTGCGTTCCTTGGCTTCCAGATCGGCCAGCTGGCGGCCGACCAGCTGCAGCTTGGCGGACAGGTGCTGGACGCGCTCGGCGAAGGCGTCACTGGTGCGCTTGAGTTCTTCCTGGGCGGCCTCGGCCTGCGCCAGCTGTTCCAGCTTCGCCGGCTCCTCGGCGGCCAGGGTCTGGCTGCGGCGGAAGTCTTCCAGCGCTTTCTGCGCATCCAGCACGGCCTGGTACAGCGCCTCGGCCTGGGCCTTGCTCGCCGCGCGGTCGACGGCCACGGCATGCTGGGTCTTGAGCTGCTTGAGCTCGCGCTCCAGGCGATCCTTCTGGTCGCGCAGGGCGGCACGGTCGGCGAGCGCCTGCAGCGCCGGTGGCTCGATATGCGAAAGGTCGATGGACAGGCCCGGCACCGAGAAGGTGTCGCCCTTGAAGCGATCCAGCACGGCCTCGACCGCCTTGACCCAGTCGTCACCCTCGGCAGTGATGCCTTTTTCGCCGAGCGGCAGGCTGAACAACTGGCCGTTGAATAGGCGCATCAGGCGGTCGACATCGGCCTGGGAGAACTCCTCGCGCAGGCGCGAGTAGCTGTTGTTGTCCGCATGGTCGAGCTGCTGCTTCACCGACTTCAGGCGCTTTTCCAGGTCGCGCAGACGTTCGTCGAGGTCCTCGCTGGAGAACTGGCGGGATTGCGCCAGCGCACCGGCCAGCTCGTCGTGGGCGTCCTTGGCGGCGAGCAGCTGCTGCTCCAGCACATGGGCGTCCTCGACCAGGGCGAAACGGTTCTTCAACACCGCCAGCTCGCCGAGCCAGCGCTGGGCTTCGCTGATCTCGCGTTCCAGGCGCATCAACTCGCCGGTCGAGCCGCGCTGTTCGTTCTGCAGGCCGTCCTGCTCGCGACGGTAGTGCTCGGCCTGGATCACCAACTCTTCCTTACGCGCATCGGCGTAGTCGTGCCACGTGCCGAGCAGGTTGTCGAGCAACGGCGACAGGCGATGCAGCTTGCCGCGCAGCAGCTCGCGCTGGGCGACACCGGAAGCCAGCGCCTCGACCAGCGGGCCGGCGGCCACCAGCGCCTGGTAGTCCTGCTCCATGCGGCGCACATCGCGGAAGGCTTCTTCGGTGGCGGCGATGTAGTCGACGCTGCCCGAGCGCAGGCTGTGCTCGAAGGCATCGAGGAACAGCTGCTTGAGCTTGGCAGCCGTGATCTCCCGCATATGCAGCAGGTTGATGAACAGCGCGCGGAAGGTCTTCAGGCTCTGCTCACTGGTCGAACGCAGCGGGATCAGCGTCATATCCAGCGGAATCGAGGTATGCCCGCCGACCAGCAGCCGGCGTAGTTCGTCCGGCTTGGCCTCGAAGGCCTTGATGCCGGCGCGCTCGAGGTTGGCGAACAGCTCGCGCTGGCGCAGGCAGGTGCCGTTCTGCTGGTAGTGGTCAAGATCCAGCGAGCCCTGGTAGACGAAGAACTGGTGGCCGAAGCCGCCGCCGGGGCCGCGTCCGGCCACGCCGATCACGTGCGGGCCGTGGGGCAGCATGACTTCGACGAGGATGTAGCTGGTGTCCGAGGCGAAGTAGAACTTGCGCGACTGTTCGAGACTGTACTTGCCGAAGCTCATGTCCGACATGCGCGCCAGGATCGGGAACTGCAGCGCGTTGATCGACGCAGACTTGCCCAAGTTGTTGGCGCCGTAGACCGACAGCGGATTCTCCAGCGGAAAGATGCCGAGGCTGTAGCCGGCAGTGTTCAGCAGGGCGAAGCGGCGGATGCCGTAGCGTTCCTGGCTCATGCTTCAAGCTCCTTTTCTTCGGCGATGGCGCGGGCCAGGGCGTCCTCTTCGGACTCTTCCAGCGGCTCGTCGATGAGGATGATGTCGTCCTCGCTCTCGTCTTCGGCGATCAGCTCGGGTGCCGGCAGCGGCAGGTCGCTGCTGTGCAGGCTGGCGGCGAGATCGCGGTCCTGCTGCACCGACAGGCAGACGTCGAGGAAGCGGTGCATCGGCGGCAGGAAGCGGTAGACGCCGTTGCTGTCCTCGGCGAAGCCCAGCTGTGTCAGGCGGCGGATAACCTTTTCTTCCAATTCTTCCTGGGTGGTGACTTCGGCCTGCAGGAACAGGTCACGGTACTTGTCCAGCAACGCCGGCAATTCATCGCGGCCAAGGCTGCCACCGTCGAGCACGGCCAGCGGATCGCGACCCTGGTCGGCCAGGTGCTCGACGAGGATAAAGGTGAACAGCGCCAGGCGCTGGGCGGTCTTGTTCACCTGTGCGCCCATCTGCTCGGGGACGAAGTAGTAGAAACCGCGCGGATCGCAGACCAGCTCGAAGCCGAGCGCCTTGAACAGCGCGCGGTACTGGTCCTGCATGTTCGACAGCTGCGCGTAGGGCTCCGGCTCGCTGCGCGACAGGTGATAGCCCTTGAACAGCTCGCGGAAGATCGGCGCCAGCTGGGTCATTTCCTTGAGGTCGATGTTCATAGATGTGGCTCACATGCAATCGTAGGGTGGAAAACGGCGAAGCCTTTTCCACCGGAAAGTTCGGTGTCAGCGGTGGACAAGCTGCGCGTTGTCCACCCTGCGTAGGGATTAGCCATTCGCATCGGCCACCAGCGCAAAGGAGCTGAGGCTGACGCGGTGCTCGCGGGTCAGGTACTCGCGACGTTCCAGGCGATCGCGCTGGAAGCGGCTGTCGCGGGACAGGCGCGAGAACCAGTAGAGCAGCTCGTCGGTGGCGCCTTCTGGTTCCTGCTCCAGCAGCCAGGCCATCAGGTCCGGCAGCGGCAGTGCCTGCTGGCAGCGTTCGATCATCTCTCTAGCGGTGCGCGGTGCGCGCGGCTGCTCGCCCTTGCGTTTGCCGCTGGCCCGCGGGAACTGCGCCGGCTTCGGCTCGAAGCGGGCCAGGGCATAGACGTAGGCTTCGACCTGGCTGGCGGTGCCGAGAAAGGTGCTCTGCGGACGGGTGAACAGCGGCAGCGAAGCCTGCGGCACGGCATCCAGGCCCTTCTTGCGGATCGCTGACAGCGCCAGCGCGGCGCCGCGGGTCACGGCGTTGTGCCGGCGCGCTTCCTCGCGCAGCGGCAGCAGCAGCTCGCGCGCCTTGCGCAGGGTCAACTGGGCGGTGGTCTGCATCTCGAGGATGCGCGCATGGGTGCGCAGCAGGAGATCGTCATCGACCAGTTGCCCGAGGCGCTGCTGCTCGCCGAGCAGCTTCATCAGCACCTGCTCGACGCGGTGCACGCCCTGCTCGAAGGCACCGTCGGCGGCGACCAGCTGAATCATCGGCTCGACGTACTCGTCCCAGGTCGCCAGCACCTCGGCATAGCGCTGGCGCAGTGGAATCTGGCGGTCGCTGGTCTTGGCCCGGTCGGCCACGGCAACCAGCGCCTGCTCGTCGTTATCGAGCTTCTTCAGCACGTCGCGCACGCGCATGTCGAGCAGGCGCAGCTGGCGCGCCAGATCATTGCCGTCGCGAATCTCGAAGGCATCGAGGATATGCCCGGCCAGGCGCTCCAGGTGGCGCAGGTAGGCTTCGATCTCCAGGCACAGGCCGAGACGGTGCTCGCGGCGCAGGTAGGCGAGGAAGTCGTGGATCTGCGCGTTCAGTTCGAAGCGGTTGGGGCTCTTGGCCACCGGCACCAGGATGTCCAGGCGGATCCACTGATCGAGCAGGGCAGTGATATCGGTGGGCGTGCCTTCGGGCAGTTGCGCGGCCAGCTGATGACGAAGTTCGACCAGGCTCAGGGTGCCGGCGTCGAAACGCTCGCACAGTGGCTCGAGCAACGTCCAGTGTTCGGCGAGGGCACGCAGTACGCGCTTGGGTTCGATCATCGGGGCGCCAGTCCAGCCAGTGAAAAAGCGCGAATTGTACTGCATTGAGCTTCGGGTGAAGGCCCGCCCGGCGACTGGAACACGCACTGCGTGACGACAGGCGGGTAATTCACCCGAACGTCATCGCACCTGGGCTAGGCTGTCTGCCATCGGCGTTAGCCGCCGATAGTGGCATTACCGGATGTCCTGAATGATGACGAAGTGTTGAAAAACTATTCCGATATGCGTTGGTAATCGGCACAATTCGCGGCTTTTGCAAACGGGGAGCTGCCGGCTCCCGCCGGGCGAACTACCTGGGGGCACCCTAGACATGATCAAGACGCCGTATTACCTCATCGATAAACAGAAGCTCCTGGGCAATCTGGAGAAGATCGCCTACGTGCGCGAGCAGTCCGGCGCCAAGGCCCTGCTGGCCCTCAAGTGCTTCGCCACCTGGTCGGTGTTCGACCTGATGCAGCAGTACATGGACGGCACCACCTCGTCCTCGCTGTACGAACTCAAGCTCGGCCGGCAGAAGTTCGCCGGCGAAACCCACGCCTACAGCGTGGCCTGGGCCGACGACGAGATCGAAGAGATGGTCGCCAACTGCGACAAGATCATCTTCAACTCCATCGGTCAGCTGGAGCGCTTCGAGGCTGGCACCGAGGGCACCATCCGCGGCCTGCGGGTCAATCCGCAGGTGAGCAGTTCCGACTATCTGCTGGCCGACCCGGCGCGGCCGTTCAGCCGTCTTGGCGAGCACGATCCGGCGAAGATCGAGGCGGTGATCGGCAAGATCAGCGGCTTCATGTTCCACAACAACTGCGAGAACAGCAGCTTCGAGCTGTTCGACCAGATGCTGACCACCATCGAGGAGCGCTTCGGCCACCTGCTGGAGAAGGTTGAGTGGGTCAGCCTCGGTGGCGGTATCCACTTCACCGGCGAAGGCTATCCGCTGGATGCCTTCTGCGCGCGGCTGAAAGCGTTCTCGGGAAAATTCGGCGTACAGGTCTACCTGGAGCCGGGCGAAGCGGCGATCACCATGAGTGCGTCGCTGGAAGTCACGGTGCTCGACACCCTGTACAACGGCAAGAATCTCGCGGTGGTCGACAGCTCGATCGAGGCGCACATGCTCGACCTGCTGATCTACCGCCTCAACGCCAAGATGGCGCCCAACGACGGCGAGCACAGCTACATGGTGTGCGGCAAATCCTGTCTGGCCGGCGACATCTTCGGCGAGTACCAATTCGATCGTCCGCTGGCCATCGGCGATCGGCTGTCGTTCATCGACGCGGCAGGCTACACCATGGTCAAGAAGAACTGGTTCAACGGCCTGAAAATGCCGTCCATCGTGGTAAAGCAGCTCGACGGCAGCGTCGAGGTGGTTCGTGAGTTCGACTTTAACGATTACCTGTCCAGCCTTTCCTGAGGCCGCAGTACAAGGGGGTGAAACAATTGAAGAAAAACGTTCTTATCATTGGTGCAGGAGGTGTCGCCAAGGTGGTGGCCCATAAGTGCGCGCAGCACAACGACGAACTCGGTCGTATTGCTATCGCGTCGCGCAACATCTCCAAATGCCAGGCCATCATCGACAGCGTGCAAGCCAAGGGCGGGCTCAAGCAGCCCGGCGAAATCAAGGCCTATGCGCTGGACGCCATGGACGTGGAAGCGACCAAGGCACTGATTCGTGAAACCGAATCGCAGATCGTCATCAACGTCGGTTCTGCCTTCCTCAATATGTCCGTGCTGCGCGCCTGCATCGACACCGGCGCCGCGTATCTCGATACCGCGATCCACGAAGAGCCGGGCAAGATCTGCGAAACGCCGCCGTGGTATGGCAACTACGAGTGGAAACACCTGGCCGAGTGCCAGGAAAAGGGCGTCACCGCCATCCTCGGCGTCGGTTTCGACCCGGGCGTGGTCAACGCTTACGCTGCCCTGGCGCAGCAGGAATACTTCGACAAGATCGAGTCGATCGACATCCTCGACGTCAACGCCGGTTCCCACGGCAAGTATTTCGCCACCAATTTCGACCCGGAAATCAATTTCCGCGAATTCACCGGTCAGGTTTACAGCTGGCAGAACAGCCAGTGGACGACCAATCGCATGTTCGAGGTCAAACGCACCGACGACCTGCCGGTCGTGGGCGAACAGAGTCTCTACCTGACCGGCCACGACGAGGTGCACTCGCTCTCCAAGCACCTCGATGTACCGAACATCCGCTTCTGGATGAGCTTCGGCGAGCACTACATCAACGTCTTTACGGTGCTGAACAGCCTTGGCCTGCTCTCCGAGCAGCCGGTGCGCACCGCCGAAGGCCTGGAAGTGGTACCGCTCAAGGTGGTCAAGGCCGTATTGCCCGATCCCGCCTCGCTGGCGCCGGGCTATACCGGCAAGACCTGCATTGGCGATCTGGTCAAGGGCACGAAGGACGGGCAGCCTCGCGAGCTGTTCATCTACAACGTCGCCGACCATGAAGAAGCCTATGCCGAGACCGACAGCCAGGGCATCTCCTACACCGCCGGCGTACCGCCGGTTGCCGCCTCGCTGCTGGTAGCGCGTGGCGAGTGGGATGCGCAGCGCATGGTCAACGTCGAAGAGCTACCGGCCCAGCCGTTCCTCAAGCTGCTCGATGTGATGGGTCTGCCAACCCGCATCAAGGATGAGCGCGGCGATCGGGCCTGGGATCAGGCTTGATCGGCTGCGCGTCGGCCCTGCTGCGTTAAAAACAGGCTCGGAATGCTCATGTACAAAAGTACATTCCGCTTCCTCGCCTGTTTTTGCCTTGCATGGCTCTAGCTCGCTCGATCAACACAAAGCCCGCCTAAAGGCGGGCTTTGTGTTTTCTGGCGTAGGGTGGAAAACCGCGAAGCGTTTTCCACCAGCGTTCCCCTCCGTCGGTGCAAAAGCTTCTGCCGTTTCCCACCCTGCGCGACGACTACCCACGCCAAACGCAGCTTCGCCTTCCCGCTTTGTTCATTTCACGCGACAATCCGCGGACTACAGCGCCCTCCGAGAGGCGCTCGGCAGCCGTGAGGATTTCCTATGAGCAGCAATGATCGCGTCATCATCTTCGACACCACCCTGCGCGACGGCGAGCAGAGCCCCGGCGCGTCAATGACCGCTGAGGAAAAGCTGCGCATCGCCCGGGCGCTGGAGCGGCTGAAGGTGGACGTGATCGAGGCCGGCTTCGCCATCGCCAGCCCCGGCGACTTCGCCGCGGTGAAGCTGGTTGCCGACAACATCAAGGACAGCACCGTGTGCAGCCTGGCGCGCGCCGTCGATGCCGACATCGAGCGTGCCGCCGAAGCGCTGGCCGGCGCCAATTCCGGGCGCATCCACACCTTTATCGCCACCAGCCCGATCCACATGCAGTACAAGCTGCGCATGCAGCCGGATCAGGTGGTCGAGCAGGCGGTGCGCGCCGTGAAGAAGGCCCGCAGCCTGTGCGCCGACGTGGAATTCTCCTGCGAGGATGCCGGTCGTTCGGAAATCGACTTCCTCTGCCGCATCATCAAGGCCGCCATCGACGCCGGCGCCCGCACCATCAACATCCCGGACACCGTCGGCTACGCGATCCCGCATCAGTACGCCGACACCATCCGCCAGCTGCTCGAACGCATTCCCAACGCCGACAAGGCGGTGTTCTCCGTGCATTGCCACAACGACTTGGGCCTGGCCGTGGCCAACTCCCTCGCGGCGGTGGTCGCTGGTGCACGCCAGGTGGAGTGCACCATCAATGGCCTCGGCGAGCGTGCCGGCAACGCCGCGCTGGAAGAAATCGTCATGGCGATCAAGACCCGTCAGGACCTGATCAATGTGCATACCCGCATCGAGACCGAACACATCCTCGCCGCCTCGCGTCTGGTGTCGGGTATCACCGGCTTCCCGGTGCAGCCGAACAAGGCCATCGTCGGCGCCAACGCCTTCGCCCACGAGTCGGGCATCCACCAGGACGGCGTGCTCAAGCACCGCGAAACCTACGAGATCATGTCCGCCCAGTCGGTCGGCTGGAACGCCAACAAGATGGTCATGGGCAAGCACTCTGGCCGCGCCGCATTCCGTTCGCGCCTGGACGAGCTGGGCATCGTGCTCGAAGGCGACGAGCTGAATGCGGCGTTCGCCCGCTTCAAGGAGCTGGCCGACAAGAAGCACGAAATCTTCGACGAAGACCTGCAGGCGCTGGTCTCCGACACCCTGGCTGACGAAGCGCCAGAGCACTTCAAGCTGGCCAGCCTGGAAGTGGCGAGCAAGACCGGCACGATCCCCGAAGCCAAGCTGGTGATCAGCGTCGACGGCGCCGAGCGCAGCGCCCAAGCCCAGGGCTCCGGCCCGGTTGACGCCACTTTCAAAGCCATCGAGGCCGTTGCCGAGTCGGGCGCCACGTTGCAGCTGTATTCGGTCAATGCCATCACTCAGGGCACCGATTCCCAGGGCGAAGTGACCGTGCGGCTGGAGAAGGGCGGGCGCATCGTCAATGGCAACGGCGCCGATACCGATATCGTCGTCGCCTCGGCGAAGGCTTACCTCAACGCGCTCAATCTGATGCAGGTCGGCGCCAAGGCTCACCCACAGGTGGAAGGCGTTTGATCAACGAAGCCCGGCGTCGGGCCTACCTCGACGCCATGCAGGTAGCCAGCTGGCTGCCGCGTACCGAGCTGCCCTTTGCTGCACCGTCGCGGCCGGAGTTGCTGTTGCCGGTCGAGCTCGAGACGGAGCCGGATATTGCTGTCGCTCCGCCAGCCGAGGTGCTGGTGGCCGCGCCGGTGGTGGAGCGGGCACCCGCAGCAGCTGCAGTCGAACCGCCGCAGGCGCCGCGCCCACGTATCGCCATGCCGGAACCCAAGCAGCCGGAACCGGTTGCTGCTGCGGCAGAAGAACAAGCAGCCGAGCCGGCCAAGCCCATCGAGCCGCCGCCACGTTTCTCGCTGCAGCTGATGCGCGCGGGCAACGTGCTGCTGGTGGTTGAACTGCCCACCGGCGAATCCTTCCAGAGCCGCGACCCGGCCTACATCCTGCTCAAGGACCTGCTGCGCGCCGCGCGCCTGCCGGACAAGCCGCAGCAGGTCGGCGATGGCGAGCCGATTCGCTGGCCGCTGCTGAACAAGGGCAGCCTCGACCAGGGGGGCGAGGCCGCGCGCGATTACGTGCAAGGCGTGATGGCCGCCGAGCTGGAAAACATGGGCTGCGATTGCATCTGGCTGATCGGTCGTCCGGCGCTGCGTTTCGCCGGTGAAGTGGATGTCGACGCCTGCTATCGCGAGCTGGCTGTCGAAGGGCTCGGTCGCGCACTGGCGATGCCCGGCCTGGAACAGTTGATGGAGCAGCCGGCCGCCAAGGCCGAGCTGTGGAAAGCCCTGCGCCGCAGCATGCCGCGCTGGCACATAGGTTCATGAGTACGCGTGATGAGTGATGCTGTCAGCTTCCGCCCGATGACCGCGGCGGATATCGAAACCGTGTTGAAGATCGAGTACGCCGCCTTCAGCCATCCCTGGACGCGCGGCATCTTCAACGATGCGCTGAGTGCCTACGAGTGTTGGGTGATGTTCGAAGGGGAGCAGCAGGTCGGTCATGGTGTGATCAACCTGATTCTCGACGAGGCGCACCTGCTCAATATCACCGTCAAGCCGCAGAGCCAGGGCCGCGGTCTCGGCCTGCGCCTGCTCGAGCACCTGATGCAGCGTGCCCGGGAACGTGGCGGGCGCGAGTGCTTCCTTGAGGTACGTGCGAGCAACACCACGGCCTATCGGCTTTACGAACGTTATGGCTTCAACGAAATCGGCCGGCGCCGTGCGTACTACCCGGCGGCAGACGGCCGTGAAGATGCGCTGGTGATGGCCTGTACGTTGCTGGATTGATTGCTGCGGGCTTCGGCTTTTGTGCTGAGTTCGCCGGCGCCACGATCACGGTTGCCGACCTCTGACTGTCGCCAGCCTCGGTAGGGTGGATCACGCTTCACCGATCCACGCGAGTTCGCGTCATGGTGGATGTAAAAAGCGACATCCACCCTACGCCCACTGGACTGATCCTGCGGGCCGAGGCCCCGGCTCTTGGGCGGCGCTCGTCGGCGCCCACGTCTCGCTGTTGCCAGCCACGGTAGGGTGGATCACGCTTCACCGATCCACGCGATTTCGCGTCATGGTGGATGTAAAAAATCGACATCCACCCTACGCCCACTGGACTGATTGCTGCGGGCCGAGGCCCCGGCTCTTGGGCCGGCGCTCGTCGGCGCCCACGTCTCGCTGTTGCCGATCGACTGTCGCCAGCCTGGTAGCGTGGATCGCGCTTCACCGATCCACCATGCTCGCGTCATGGTGGATGTAAAAAGCAAACATCCACCTACGCCTACGCAAGGCAGCCGAGGCCGCCTTATAAGTTCCGCGGCCCTGTCGCTCTGCCTACCGAGTGCGGAATGGCCCCGCTCTATTCCCCCGGCCGCTTGTCCCGGCCCGAATCCAGTGGGGCTTCGCCTTCCAGCTCTTCGTCGGACAGCACGCTGTCATCCTCGCGCAATACCGCCTCGCCGCCGCTGAGGCCAGTGTCTTCGTCGCCTTTGGCTGGGCCATCCCAGGGTTTGCCATCGAGTGGGTCGTAGCGGCCGAGTTCGGCTTCGTCGAGGTCCACGTCGGCGCCGATCTCATGCTCGGACACCACGCTCAGGTCCTGGTCCGCAGGGCCGCCATGGCCGCGTTCGCTCGGCGAGCGCGCGCCATCCTCGGGGATCAGCGTTTCCGGCGCCATGTCGTCCATGGTGGTTTCGCCATCCGGTACTTCGCCGGCCGTCATGCCTGCCTCGGCGGCGCGTTCGGCGGTGAACTCGTCCGCCATCTGCTCACCGGGCACTTCGTCACCGATGCGGCCCTTGCGCTCGTCGCGGCGCTGGTCGAAGTCGAGCTGTTCGATGGAGCCCATGCGGTCTTCGGTGTCGTCGATTTCCGTCGGGGTGTAGGGTTTTTGATCGCTCATGATCGTCTCCTGTCAGGACGTCGGTCTTGCAGGTTGTGACCCGACGGCTCGGGGAAGATTCAGGCTCGCCGGCTGGCTGGATCCAACATTCGGGTCCATCCTTCCCCCGCCATAGATGCATGACCGTATTGGTGAAAAAGGGGGACGAACCACCGCGCGTTATCCGGAGTCCTACTCTGCATGAACGATCAAAACGACCAACCCGCGCCAGAGCCTCGGCGCTACGCCTTCTTCTTCGATGTCGACGGAACGCTGGCTGAGATTCAGCCGCGACCGGAACTCGTCTTCATTCCACCGGCCACGCTCGCGGCCCTGGAACGCCTGCATGCTGGCGGCATTCCTGTCGCAGTGATTTCCGGTCGCCCGCTTGCGCAGCTCGATGCGCTGCTGGCGCCCCTGCAACTTCCCGCTGCCGGTGTGCACGGTGCCGAGCGCCGCGATGCTACGGGAGAGCTGCGCAACCTGGCACTCGACAAGCAGGCGTTGGAGCGCATCCAGCGCGAGTTGCAGCAGGCTTGCAGCGAACATCCCGGGCTGCATCTGGAGAACAAGAGCGTCGCCTTCGCCCTGCATTTCCGTCAGGCGCCGGAACTGGAGGAGATTGCCCGCACCCTGGCCGAAGACTTCGCCCAGCGTTACGCCGAGGTACTGACCCTGCAGCCCGGCAAGTGCGTGTTCGAACTCAAGCCCCGCGGCGCGAGCAAGGGCGAGGTGATCCGCGCCTTCATGCAGGAAGCGCCGTTCGCCGGCCGCACTCCCGTGTTCCTTGGCGACGATCTCACCGACGAAGCCGGCTTTGCCGCCGTCAATGCGCTCGGCGGTCGATCCATCAAGGTCGGCGACGGCGCCAGCGAGGCCCACGAACGGGTGGCGTCGGTGGCTGCCGTCGGCAGCTGGATCGAAGCGCTGCTGAACGAACTCGGTGTGCCGGCCGAGCCCAGAACAAAACCCGACTAGAGCGAGATTTACTGCCATGAGCCGTTTAGTAGTGGTTTCCAACCGCGTGGCGCCAATCAAACCGGGCAAGGTAGCCGCCGGAGGGCTGGCCGTCGGTGTCTACGACGCGCTGCGCCAGGCCGGTGGCATCTGGTTCGGCTGGAGCGGCGAGATCAATGCAACGCCAGCCATCAACACCGAGGAAGTGGGCAACATCACCTACGTCACACTGCCGCTGAACAAGCGTGACTACGATCAGTACTACCGTGGCTTTTCCAACAACACGCTCTGGCCGATTTTTCACTATCGCATCGACCTGGCGCGCTACAGCCGCGAAGAGTACGACGGCTACCGACGGGTCAACGGCATGCTGGCCGAGAAGCTCAAGCCGCTGCTCAAGCCCGACGACATCATCTGGATTCACGACTACCACCTGATCCCGTTCGCCGAAGCCTGCCGCCAGCTGGGCATCCGCAACCGCATCGGCTTCTTCCTGCACATCCCGTTTCCCGCACCGGAGATCCTCACCGCGATTCCGCCGCACAACGAGCTGCTGAAGACCCTTTGCTACTACGACCTGATCGGCTTCCAGACCGATACGGACCGCCTGGCCTTCCAGGACTACATCACCCGCGAAGTGCGTGGTGTGATCGAGCCGGACGGCAGCCTGACCGCCTACGGGCAGAACTTCCGCGCCGGGGTGTACCCGATCGGTGTGGTGCCGGACGAAATCCAGAAACTCGCCGAAGGGTACAAGGGTCGCGCCCATCCCATGCGCCGGGCGAGCGACGCGACGCGCCAGACCATCATCTCGGTCGACCGCCTGGACTACTCCAAGGGCCTGGTGGAACGCTTCCGCGCCTACGAAGAGTTTCTCGACCGCTATCCAAAACACCGCAACAACGTCGAATTCCTGCAGATCGCGCCGACCTCGCGCTCCGACGTGCGCACCTATCAGCACATCCGCGAACAACTCGAAAGCCAGGCCGGGCACCTCAACGGGCGCCTCTCCGATCTCGACTGGACGCCGCTGCATTACCTCAACAAGAGCTATGACCGCCGGGTGCTGATGGGCCTGTTCCGCACCGCCGACGTCGGCTTCGTCACGCCGCTGCGCGACGGCATGAACCTGGTCGCCAAGGAATACGTCGCCGCGCAGGACCCGGAAGACCCCGGCGTGCTGGTGCTCTCGCGCTTCGCCGGTGCCGCACGCGAGCTGACCTCGGCGCTCATCGTCAACCCGTACGATTGCGTCGGCATGGCCGAAGCGCTCGACCGTGCCCTGAGCATGCCGCTGGCCGAGCGCAAGGACCGCTACGAGCACCTGATGCGCGCCATTCGTGCCGCCGATCTGGATGCCTGGCGTGACAACTTCATGCGTGACCTGCGCTCGTTCGTCTCCCAGCCCAGCACCACGGTCATCGAAACGGAAGAACTCGTCGAGCCAGATTGAACGCCCGCGCGAGCCGGCCTTGCTTGTCAAAGGCCGGACCGGCTCGTAAGGTGCGGGGCCGAACCATAGGGACAACGTAGATGAGCGAGCTGGAACCGCTGTTCGAGAACAACGCCCGCTGGGCCGAGGCCATCAAGGAAGAAGACCCCGCCTTCTTCGAAAAACTGTCCAAGCAGCAGGCGCCGGAATACCTGTGGATCGGCTGCTCCGATGCCCGCGTGCCCGCCAACGAGATCGTCGGCCTGCTGCCGGGCGATCTCTTTGTTCATCGCAACGTCGCCAATGTCGTGCTGCACACCGATCTCAACTGCCTGTCGGTGATCCAGTACGCGGTCGACGTGCTCAAGGTCAAACACATCCTCGTTACCGGCCACTATGGCTGCGGTGGTGTGCGCGCCTCCATGCGTGATGACCAGCTGGGCCTGATCGACGGCTGGCTGCGCAGCATCCGCGACCTCTACTACGAGCATCGCGTGCACCTGGCCAAGCTGGCCAGCGAAGAGGAGCAGGTCGACCGCCTCTGCGAGCTGAACGTCATCCAGCAGGTCGCCAACGTCAGCCACACGACCATCGTCCAGAACGCCTGGCACCGCGGCCAGCCGCTGGCCGTGCACGGCTGCATCTACGGCATCAAGGATGGCTTGTGGAAGAACCTCAACGTCACCGTCAGCGGGCTCGATCAGCTGCCGTCGCAATACCGCCTGCGTCCGCCGCGTAACGCCTGATGAACAGCCGCCACGCCCCGGCATTCGCCGGTCTGCTCATCGCCGTGCTCTGCTGGAGCGGCAACGCGCTGGTGGCGCGTGCCTTCTATGACCAGATCCCGCCGCTGAGCCTATCGTTCTGGCGCTGGGTGCTGGCTACCTGCCTGTTGCTGCCCTTCGTGGCGAAAGGCATCTGGACCCATCGAGCGGCCTTGCGTGCCGCCGGCTGGCGCCTGCCGGTGATCGCCGCGCTCGGCATCGCCAGCTACAACTCGCTGCTCTACACCGCTGCGCAAAGCACCGAAGCGATCAACCTGACGCTGGTGAACACCTGCCTGCCACTGGCGACCTTTATCGGCGCGGGCTTCCTGCTCGGTGAATGGCCGCTGCGCCGCGCCTGGTTCGGCATGGCCGTGGCGGCGGCGGGGCTGCTCTACCTGATCAGCCGTGGCAGCTGGCAGACGTTCGCCAGCCTGTCGTTCAAGGCCGGCGACCTCATCATGCTGCTGGCCGTGCTGGTGTGGGCGCTGTACACGCTGCTGCTGCGGCGCTGGTCGAGTTTCCTCACTGTCCCCCCGCTGGTGCTGCTCGGCGTGCTGATGCTGCTTGGGGTGCCGCTGATCCTGCCGTTCTACCTGTACGAACTGAGTCGGGTAGGGGGCTTCGCCGCCACACCGGCCAACCTCGGCGCCATCGGCTACACCGCCGTGTTCGCCTCGCTGATCGCCTACCTCGCCTGGAACCACGGCGTAAAAGTCGTCGGCGCCGCCAAGGCTGCCATGGCCAGCTACCTGATGCCGGTCTTCACCGCGCTGCTCGGCTGGCTATTACTCGGCGAAGCCCTGCAGCCCTTCCACTGGATCGGCGGCGCGCTGATCTTCGCCGGCCTGCTGTTGGCCACACGCCCGTCGTTCCGCTAGGCCGCGAAGCATTCCGACCTAGACGGGCTCACCTACGCGGCCCACCAGCGCGGTCCGAGCTAGGCGCCCCCGCCTACGCGGCCCGACCGTTCGTAACTAACCGTTTGAAAAGGATAAAAAATCTGCGGAGCCAGGGTTGACAGCCCAAACCGACCAGAGAATAATGCGCGCCACTTGGCTACATAGCTCAGTTGGTTAGAGCGCAGCATTCATAATGCTGATGTCCCAGGTTCAAGTCCCGGTGTAGCCACCAGACACAGAAAGGCGGTTAGCGAAAGCTAACCGCCTTTTTTGTTTTGTCCGGTGACTACGCGCTGGCTACGGCTCGCTTTGGCAAGGATGCTATGAAGAATATCGCCGTATGGTTGTTCAGAACTGCAATGGTTTTAGGTGCACTTGGGTGGTCTGCCCTTGGTTTGCTGGGTACGGAATGTCTGTTCTTTCTCGGGTCTGAAGACAACCAGATCGAATGTTTTGCCGTCGCTTTCTATGTTTATCAGCTCCTTTTGCTACCGGCGACCGTGTTGTCGCTCGTTGCTTTTGTGTGGCTGACGAGGCGGCAGCACAATGCGGCTTTGCTCTTGATCATCATCCCGTTTCTGTTTGTTAAGTTTCACTTGTTCTGAGTCGGAGCTTTCGCTTCTGTTCGAAGTGCTTGCTCTGTAAGTGCGCAGATAAGCGAAGTGCTGATTCCAGATGATCCGCAAAAGGCGGCTCATAGCGCGTAGCCCTCGTGACTGGCGATCCTTCCTCGCGTTTAGTTGCCGCCCACTAGACATCCCAAGGCCCCTGGCCAAAGCTAGCCGCCTTTTTCGTTCCATCTATTTGCTGTTCCGTTTACCGAGGTAAACCATGCCTGACCGTTTTGATGAAATCCGTGCCGAGCGGGATGTTCGTTCCGTGGAGCCGTCCGTTTACAACCGTGATCCCCACGCCGGATTGTGGAAGCAGATCGCGTTGGGGATTGTGGTGGGTTATCTGGCGTTGGGCGTTTTGAGTGCCGTGGGTTGGGCGGTGTTTGTGCGGTTTGCGTTGGGTAGTCTGCAGATTGCTGTGCCGTGAAGGTTAGGGCGATAGGCTAGTGAGCAGAGTCTTGTGAAGGCCGCGGTATCAGAGGGCTGTGGCGCCTTAGATAGCCGTTGACGCTGCCCATGGCGCGGCGCAGAATCGGCGCCATTTCGCGGGGAGCCATCCTCCGCTAGCGGTTTTTCTTTGGTGTCTTAAGGGCGTGTGATGAATACGTTGCTATCTGCGGTCTCGGTGGTGGTTTGTATGCTGGCAATCAGTGCGGGTGTGATGCTGGATGTTCGCAGTAAGCCGAGCGATGAGGCGAAGCGGGCGTATACCGCGGAGCGTGTGAATGAGATTCTGCGGCGCGGCACCAAGCAGGGCTGAGTCGAGAGGCGAAGCAACGGATAGAAGAAGAGGCGGCCCGAGGGTCGCCTTTTTCATGCCCGGAAAAAAGCCGGGCGCGGGGCCCGGCGAAGTCCAACGAGGAGAGGTGCTGCGGCGTGGGTGCCTACCAGAGCGGCAGGCTGTAGCTGACGATAAAGCGGTTTTCGTCCAGGTCGCTGCCAAAGTTGCTGCGGGTGGTGGCGTTGCGCAGGCGCAGGCCGAGGTTTTTCAGTGGGCCGCTCTGGAACACGTAGGCGATGTCGGTGTTGCGCTCCCAGGTCTTGCCTTCGCTGGCGCCCGCGCCGCGGTCGACGTTGTCGCCGGAGAGATAGCGGGTCATCAGGCTCAGGCCGGGGATGCCCATGGCGGCGAAGTCGTAGTCGTAGCGAACCTGCCAGGAGCGTTCGTCCTCGTTGCCGAAGTCGTTGATCTGTACCAGGTTGACCAGCGAGTTGTCGCTGCCGGCGATGTAGGCGAAGCCGGTGTCGCCGTTGAGCTGCTGGTAGCCGGCGCCGAAGGCGTGGCCGCCGAGCTTGTAGGTGAACATGGCACCGAAGGCATCGGCGTCGACGTTGCTGCCGCCGTCGTCGGTCTGATGCACGTAGCGCAGGTCGCTCTTGAAGCTCTGCTTGTCGCCGAGCGGCAGCACGTGGACCAGGCCGAAGTTGTGCTCCTTGTAGATGCCGTCAAGCCCGCCGTAGTAGTAGCTGGTGCTCAGCTCGGGCGACCAGGCGTAGCGCGCGCCGGCGAAGAGGAATTCGTCGCTGCTGGTCTGGCGGCCGAACTGGATGTTGCGCCGGCCGCCGTTGAAGGCGGTCATTTCCTCGTTATCCGAGGAGTTGCGCTGGTTGACGCGGTCGAGCTTGCCGAGGTCCAGGGTCAGGCCGTCGATCTCCTTGCTCTGCAGCCAGGCACCGCGATAGGTCTGCGGCAGCAGGCGGCTGTCGTTGCGCATCACCACCGGCAGGATCGGTTGCAGGGTGCCTACGTGCAGGGTGGTGGCGGACAGCTTGGCCTTGGCGGTGATGCCAGCGGAGCCGTAGTCGTCCTGGGCGCGGTTGGGCGCTTCGCGGTCGCTCTGCAGGATGCCGGTGCCGACGCGGTCGGGGCTGGAATCGAGCTTCACGCCGAGCAGGCCGATGGCGTCGACGCCGAAGCCGATCGGGCCTTCGGTGTAGCCGGATTCCATTTTCAGCATGAAGCCCTGGGCCCATTCCTCGGCCTTGGATTGGCCATCGCCGGAGCGGAAGTCGCGGTTCATGTAGAAGTTGCGCAGGTCGATGCTGGCCTTGCTGTCTTCGACGAAGGCGGCGCTGGCGGGGCCGGTGGCGATCACTACGGCGCCGCCGCAGAGGATGTGGCAGAGGGATTTGTGGTGCGGTCGCATGGTATTTCCTCTTGTTGTTGTTTTGGGCCGCTCTCGGGCGGCTACAGGGCATAGAGCGAAAGGCGTGCCAGTGGCGGGAGCGCCGGCTTTGATCGGCTGAATGCCTTGCGCCAGAGCGGTTGCGTGGTGCGGTGGCAGGCCTCGGGTGCGGTCAGGGAAGCGTCCGGCTGGCTGGACATGTATGGCGTGCGGCCTGCTTTGGCGGGGCGGTGTCCAGCGCAGCGGACGGTTTGAGGAGGAGGCGCCGGCCGGGGAGCTGGCGCCGGTTCAGCTGCTAGCGGGTGCCCTTACGGCTCTGTACGCAAACGAAGCTCGATGCGGCGTTGACATCGCCCTTGCCGACGTACTTCGGCCAGCCGGGGTATTCGCATAGCGGGCGGGTGCGGCCGGGCACGCCGATGCTATCGGCGACGACCTGCCGGCGCGGCGCGCGGCCCTGTTCGACCCAGTCTTCCAGTGCGCTCAGCGAATCCCAGGCGGCGTTGAACACGGTGCTGGCGGCGTGGCCGTAGCCGGGGATCTCGTAGTAGCGCAGGAAGCGCTGTGTCTTGCCTGGGCCCATGTCGCGGCGCACACGCTCGTAATACTCGGCGGTGGCGCGGGTACTCACCAGTTGGTCGGAGGTACCGTGGGCCATGAGGATCTTGCCGCCGTTGCGGGCGAAGGCGGACAGGTCGGTCCGGTTTACGTCCTGGCGCAGCGACAGCTCGCTGATGCGCGCCTGCCACGGGCCGGGGTTCTGCGGGTCGAGGGTCAGCGAGTTGAAGGTGGGGTTGCGCGTCACGAAGAAGCGCACCCATTCATCCCAGAAGCCCGAATGGTAGGGCGCGCCCTCGGCGAAACCGGTGCCGTGCACGGGCATCGGGTAGCTCGGCTGCAGGGTGTTGAGGCCGAGGCGGTTGACCACCAGCTGCACGCCTTCACCCGGCCGGCCGAGGTCGGTACCCCAGGTGTTGAAGCCGGGGTAGTGGGTTTCACCGCTGGCCAGTGGGAAGTTGAAGCGAATCGGCGTATTGAACACCCGCAGCGCCTGGATCTGCGCATCCGAGAGGCAACGTTGCGAGGTGTCGGCACCGCCCGGGCAGCGCAGCGGTTTGCCATTGAGCTTGGCGCGGGCCGGGTCGAACTGCGCATTGCAGGCCGCCTGGTGGCTGATCACGCCGTCGCGCACGCCGTCCAGGCCATCGCAGGCCTGCATCGCGGCTTCCAGCAGTGCGGCGCGTTTCTCCAGGCTGGGAAAGGCGCCGGGCTGGGCAAGGGCGCGGGTAATGCGGCCGAACTGCAGGTCCAACGCCAGGGCGTTGTAAGCGGGGTAGAGCACGATGGCGCCGTTGAAGTCGGTCGGCCATTGCTGCACCACAGCCAGCGCCTCGCGGCCACCGGTGGAGCCGCCGGCGAAATAGCTGCGCTCGGGCGCGGCGCTGTAGCGTTGTTCGATCAGGTAGACGGCGGCATCGCGGGTTTTCTTCAGCGCGTCGTGGGCGTAGTTGGCCAGGGCTTCGTCGTTCCAGGCGAAGGCGCCGGGGCTCAGCGGATCGGCCACATGCCCGGAATCGCTGCCGAACACCGCGTAGCCACGGCCGAGCGGCGTGGGTTGATCGACCGGGCCGGCGGGTACGTTGCCGGCGACGTTCGGCACCGTGCCGTTGTAACCGCCGCCGCCGAACATCATCGCCTTGCGGTTCCACTGTTCGGGCAGCACCAGGCGCATGCGTATTGCCGGTGCGGCGGGATCGATCGGGCGAATCTCGGCGCTGAGGTCGCAGTAGGCGCCGAACGTCTGCGGTGCGCTGCCGCCGGCTGCCACCGAGCTCGCTGCGGTGACGCGGGCGCCGCTGGTGGGTAGGCCGATGGCCTGGGCCGGGATCTCGTGGCCGAGCAACTCGGTGCAGGTCGCCGCCTGCACGGCTTCGGCGGCAAACAACGCCAGCGCCAAGGGCGTCAGGCACAGCGCGCGGCGGGTAAACGGATTGCTACGGATAGGCATCATTGAGGCTTCCTTCTTGTTGTTGTCGAGCCGATGCGCCGGGTCGGGCGCATAAGCGCTCAAGCCAATGACATGCCAGCGGGCGGAGGGAAGGGTCGGCAGGCGATGGCCGGTCATCGCCGCTGGGGCGAGGGCTCTAGGGTGGGGATGCCGGAAGCAGTGGGGGAGGCAGAGCGCCGTCCAGCGCGGCGAAGCGCAGGTGAAACGATGTCCGGCGCGCTGGACGACTGTCCGTGGAGCCGGACATGACTACGGTGTTAGTTGTAGCGGCCGTTGATTCCGCCGACGCTGTAGCGCCCGGCACCGAGCAGCATGATCGCCAGTGCGCCGAACAGGAACAGGCCCTGCAGTTCGATGGCCCAGCCGCCCATCGGCCCGATGTCGAACAGTTCGGCGCGGTGCGCCAAGGCGAGGGCGACGACCATGTTGCCCAGCATCAGCAGGGCGCCGAGGCGGGTGTACAGGCCGAGGATCACCAGCAGCGGCCCGACCACTTCGCCCAGGTACACGCCATAGGCGAGAAACGTCGGCAGCCCCATGCCGCCGAGCATGCCGGCGATCCCGTCGACGCCATGCAGTAGTTTGTGGATGCCGTGCAGCAGCAACAGCACGCCGACCGAAAGCCTGAGAACCAGTTTGCCTGCATCGTCTGTCATCGGTGCGCGTCCCCTTGCGGCGCCGGGAGTCGGCGGCCCTGACTCCAATGTAGATCAGCCACTGTGACCTTGCCGCGTCGTCAACTACGGCCAAGCCGCGGTTTAGACCGCTCAGCGCTGGCTCAGGCCGTGTTGCTGCAGCTTGCTGTAGAGGCTGGCGCGGGAGATGCCGAGTTCCATGGCGGCGCGCCGACGGTTGCCCTTGCAAGCGGCCAGTGCGCTCTGCAGGGCGCGGCGCTCGGCCTGGGCGATGGTCTGTGCCAGTGGTTGCAGCGGCAGTTCTTCGCTCGGCGTGGCCTCGGTTGGCAGGGCAGCGCTTGGCGCGCTTGTCGCATAAGCCGGGGCATCGGCCGAACGTGCCTGCTCGCCGAGCAGCGGCAGCAGATGCGCCGCCTGTAGTTGCGGGCCATCGGCGGACAGCTGCGCGCGTTCCAGCAGGTTGCCCAGCTCACGCACGTTGCCGCGCCAGGGTTGCGCGCAGAGCAGCGCCAACGCCTCCGGGCTCAGCTCCATGGGTGGCTGCCCGGAGCGGTTGGCGATGTCGTCGAGCAGATGTTCGACCACGGCGGGGATATCGCTGCTGCGCTCGCGCAACGGCGGCACGCGCAGGGCGAGGACATTGAGGCGGTAGTAGAGGTCGTCGCGGAACTGGCCCGCAGCGACCTTGGCTTCCAGATCGATATGGGTGGCGGCGATCACCCGCACGTTGAGCGCCTTGACCTGGTTGGAGCCGAGCGGCTCGACTTCCTGCTCCTGCAGTACGCGCAAGAGCTTGGCCTGCAGCGGCAGCGGCAGGTCGCCGATCTCGTCAAGGAACAGCGTGCCGCCGTTGGCCACCTCGAACTTGCCGATGCGCGCCTTGCGGTCGGCGCCGGTAAAGGCGCCCGGCGCGGTGCCGAACAGTTCGGCCTCGACCAGGCTTTCCGGAATCGCCGCGACGTTGACCGCGACGAAGGGGCCGCGCGCCCGTGGCGACAGGTTGTGAATGCCCTGGGCCAGCAGCTCCTTGCCGGTGCCGGTTTCGCCGCGCAGCAGCACGGTGGCATCGAGCTGCGCGGCGCGCCGGGCCTGGCGCTTGATCTCGCTGGCGGCCGGGCTGTTACCGATGAAGCCGGCGATGGTGTAGCGCGCCCGGCGCGCCTTGGCCAATTCGTTCTGCGTGGCGACCAGCTGCGTCTGCAGGCTGGTGAACTTGGCCATCAGTGGCTTGAGGTGGCGGGCGCGGTCGAACAGCACGAAGCCCAGCGCGCCGACCAGGGTGCCGTCCTCATCGCGCAGCGGGATGCGGGTAACGACGAAGTGCTCGTCGCCAAAGGCCATCAGGTCGATCATGCTCGGCTGGCCGCTTTCCACCACCTCGCGCAGGCGGCTGGCCGGCAGCACTTCCTCGATCTCCTTGCCGAGCACGCTGGACGGATCGCGGATGCCGACCTTCTCGGCGTACTTGTCGTTGATCCAGACGATGCGCGCCTGACGGTTGACCGCGATGGTGCCCTCGCACTGCGCGTTCAGGTGATCGAACAGCAGCGGCATGGCCACGGCGCGGAAACGTTCCGGGGAAACGCCGACGATCAGGCCGTGGTTGTCGAGTGCGTCGCGGGCAATGCTCATGGGCAGTCAGGGTCCGTTCTGGGGCGACCGATTATGGTTGGCCCCGGCTGCCACGGGCAAGGCAGCCGGGGCATGCTCACGGCTGGGAATAGACTTCGTTCGGCAGCCAGGTGGCCAGCGGGGCGAAATAGAACACCAGGGCCAGGCCGATCAGCTGGATGACAATGTACGGCAGCACGCCGAGGTAGACATCGCGGGTGGTGATGCCCGGCGGGCAGACGCCCTTGATGTAGAACAGCGCGAAGCCCACTGGCGGGGTGAGAAACGAAGTCTGCAGGCAGAGCGCGAAGAGAATCGCGAACCACAGCGGATCGACGCCCATTGAGAACAGCACCGGCGCCACCAGCGGCAGGATGATCAGGGTGATCTCCACCCAGTCGAGGAAGAACCCCAGCAGGAAGGTGATCGCCAGCACGGTAAGCAGCACGCCGGTCTGGCCGAACGGCAGGCCGGTCAGCGCCGCGCGGATCACGTCGTCGCCACCCAGGCCGCGCAGCACGGCGGCGAACACCGTGGCGCCGATGAAAATGCCGAAGATGAAGGCGGCGGTGCGGCTGGTCTGGTACAGCGCATCCTTGAGCACCGGCAGGTTCAGCCGGCGGCTAGCTGCGGCCATCAACAGTGCACCGAAGGCGCCGACGGCGGAGGCCTCGGTGGTGGTGGCGATGCCAAAGAAGATCGAGCCGAGCACAGCGAAGATCAGTGCCAGCGGCGGCACCACGGCCCAGAACACGTCGAGCAGGGCACGGGCGTCGAGCTTCGGCCGGTTGACCGGTGCCGGGGCGAAGTCCTTCTTCAGCCAGGCGACGATCACGATGTAGAGGATGTACATCAGCGCCAGCATCATCCCCGGGATCAGCGCGCCCATGAACAGCTTGCCCACCGAGGCTTCCGAGGTGCCGAGGCGGTCGGCCATCAGCACCAGCATGATGCTCGGCGGAATGAGGATGCCCAGCGTGCCCACCGAGCAGGCGGTGCCCACCGCCAGGCTCTTGTTGTAGTTGGCCTGCAGCATCGGCCCGATGGAGAGCATGCCGAGCAACGCCACCGAGGCGCCGACGATGCCGGTGGAGGCGGCGAGCAGGATGCCGACCACCACCACCGTCACCGCATAGCCGCCGCGCAACGGGCCGAGCACGCGTACCAGGCTGTGCATCAGGCGTTCGGCGATGCCGGAGCGGTCGAGCATGATGCCCATGAAGATGAACAGTGGCAGGGCCACCATCAGTTCGTTGGCGACGATGCCGTAGATGCGCGCATCGAGCACGCCGATGGTGCCGTCCCAGGTAAACCAGAGATTGGCGTCGAAGTGTTCCACCAGCACATAGCCGAGCACGGCGAACAGCAGGCCGATGCCGGCCAGCGACCAGGCGACCGGGAAGCCGAGCAGCAGCAGGCCCATGAAGCTGGCGAACATGGCGATGACGAGGATTTCTTCCAGACCCATGATTGCGACTACTCCATCAGGGCTGCGAACGAGTGCGGTCGCGCTCGTCCGAGGGGGCCGTCAGGGCCCGCGGGAAATTGAACAGCAGGGTGCTGCAGCGCAGCGCGCGGGACAGCAGCGCCAGTGCCACCAGCACGAGGCCGATGGGCAGCACGCTCTTGAAGATGAAGCGGTAGGGCAGCCCACTGGGCGCCTGGGAGCGTTCGTTGTAGAGGTAGGCCTTGTAGGCGTAGGGGATCAGCGCATCGATCATCAGCACGATCACCGGCAGGGCCAGCAGCAGGATGGCGATCAGCTCGATCCAGGCCTGACTGCGCAGGCTGAAGCGCTCGCGTAGCACGTCGACGCGCACATGGTCGTCGCGCACCACGGCGTAGGCGAGGGCGAGCATCAGCGCGGCGCCGAACAGGTGCCAGGACAGTTCCTCCAGCGCAATGGAACCGCGCGAGAGGGCGAAGCGGCTGAACACGTTGGCCAGTACCACCAGCAGAACCGCCAGCCAGAGCCAGGCGCTGGCTTCGCCGATGGCCACCAGCAGGCGGTCCAGCGGCCGCGAAATACGGTTGTACGGCAGCGCGTCGGGCGCGGGCGTATCGGGAGAGACGGGCTTGAAGGACACGGCGGACCTCGGAATCTCGGCACAGGGATAGAAGGCGGGCACGCTGCCGTGCCCGCGGGTTACTGGCCTGTTTGGTAAGTCTGATCGGTCGATGTCGGCGCCCATTGCGCCGATACGGCGTTGCCGCTCATTGCCTCAACCCACTCACCGCACAGGCCACAGCGCACAGCCGTCAGTCGTACTTGTAGAAGTCGCGTGGCAGGTAGCCCATGCCGTGCCAGATCGAGTGGTGCTTCATGAACTCGCGCTGGCTGGTCAGTACGCGCTTGAACATCTCGTCCTTGGCGGCCATCTCGTCGAGCACCTTATCGGTGACCTTCTGCAGCTCGCGCAGTACCGGCTCGGGCAGCACCTGGGCCTTCACGCCCTGCTTCTGGTAGTCACGCAGGGCGGTCGGCTGAGCCCACTCGCTTTCGGCAAAACCCTTGAGGGTGGCCGACTCGCAGCCCATCTCGATGAGTGCGCGGCTTTCCGGCTTGAGCTTGTCCCAGACGTCCTTGTTCACCAGCAGGTGCGAGGTGGTCAGCGTCTGGTGCCAGCCGGGCATGATGTAGTTTTTGATGATCTGGTCCAGGCCCAGCATCTTGTCCACCGCCGGCTGCGAGAACTCGGTGGCGTCGATGGTCTTGCGCTCCAGCGCCTGGTAGATCTCGCCGCCCGGCACCATGGTCACCGAGGCGCCTAGCTTTTCCAGCACCTTGCCGCCGATGCCGGCGAAGCGGATACGCAGGCCGTCGAAGTCCTCCAGCTTCTCGATGGGCTTGGCGAACCAGCCGGCGCCTTCCGGGCCGATGATGCTGCACAGCATCGGGTGGATGTTGCGCTGGGCGTAGATTTCCTCGAGCAGTTTCTTGCCGTCACCCTGGTAGTACCAGGCCAGGTGCGCCGGCGGCTCCATGTTGAACGGCGCGCCGGAGTACAGCGGCAGGGCCGGAATGGTGCCCTGGTCGTAGCCGATCCAGGTGTAGCCGGCCGGGTACTTGCCGCTGCTCACCGCATCCATGATCTCGAACGGCGGCACCAGCTCGCCCGGCTCGTAGTAGCGCAGCTGGATGTCGCCGCCCGAGACGGCCTTGAGCGATTCGGAAAGGTGCTTGACTGGTGTGGAGAGGCCGATCAGGTGGGAAGGGAAAGCCAGCGGTACCTGCCAGCGGATCTTTTCCGCGGCGCTGGCGACGCCACTGAGCAGGCTGGCGCCGAGCAGGGTTGTGGCACCGATGGCGCAGGCGATACGGGAGAGTTTGTTCTTGGTCGACATGCAGGTTTCCTTCTTGTTGTTGTTCTGGTGCCCGAGGGCGGACGCGTAACCGCCCGTGGGTCGAGGGCGTTAACAGGCCAGAACAAGAACAGAGGCCGAGCCGATGCTGCCGATTCGGCGCCAGTCTTGTTCTTTGGTTTGTTCTGGCGTCGCAGGGTGGATTGCAGGTTCTGTGCCTATCACTCGCGATCGAGGAAAGGCGCGGTCTGCAGCGGCATTCGGATGCTTGCAGGGCGATAGCGGTGTCCGCTGTGGCAGACACTGCTCAGGTGAACATGCGGCGGTGTCTGGAGTTCTGGAACATGTCCAGTTTCATGGACGGCAGCAATGACTGACTGCTGGACAAACGAAATCCGGCGTTGCGCGGGGCGCGACGCCGGATGAAAGGAGTAGAGCGGAGGGTGTGCGATCAGCTGGCGGCTTGCTTGGCCAAGGTGCTTTCCAGGGCGCTGCGGCAACGCTCTTCGGCGGTGTCCAGCTCCAGCTGCATCTGCTGGATGTCGAGCAGTTGCTGCTCCAGCTGCTGGCGCCGCTCGGCGATCATCTGCAGCATGATGTTCAGCTGCTTCTGGTTGCCGGCCTTGGGGTCGTAGAGTTCGATCAGCGTCTTGCATTCGGCCAGCGAAAAGCCGATGCGCTTGCCGCGCAGGATCAGCTTCAGCGCGACGCGATCCTTGGGTGAATAGATGCGTTCCTGACCGCGGCGGGTCGGCCTGAGCATGCCCTGTTCTTCGTAGAAGCGGATGGCGCGAGTGGTGATATCCAGCTCGTTGGCCAGGTCGGAAATACTGTAGGTCTGTTTCGCCATGATTCTTCCGATCATCCTCTGTCGCGCCCGGCGAACCGGGCGCGTGTCTGCCAGCATGCCCTGCCGCGACGGTGCGCTCAGGGGCGTTCGACTGCCAAGGCTACTCCCTGGCCACCACCGATGCACAGTGTTGCCAGGCCCTTGCGAACATCGCGGCGCTGCATCTCGTGCAGCAGGGTCACCAGGATGCGGCAGCCCGAGGCGCCGATCGGGTGGCCGAGGGCGATGGCGCCGCCGTTCACGTTGACCTTATCGGCATCCCAGCCCAATTCCTTACCCACCGACAGCGCCTGCACGGCGAAGGCTTCGTTGGCTTCGATCAGGTCCAGCTCGGCCAGCGTCCAGCCGGCCTTGTCCAGGCAGCGACGGGTAGCCGTGACCGGGCCGATGCCCATGATCGCCGGGTCGACGCCGGCGTTGGCGTAGCCGGCGATCTTGGCCAGCACGGGCAGGCCCAGGGCCTCGGCCTTGCTGGCGCTCATCAGCACCACCGCGGCGGCGCCGTCGTTGAGGGTCGAGGCGTTGCCGGCGGTGACACAGCCGTCCTTCTTGAAGGCTGCACGCAGGCCGCCGAGGGATTCGGCCGTGGTGCCGGCGCGGGGCTGCTCGTCACGGGCGAAGGCGAGCGGGTCGCCCTTGCGCTGGGGAATCATGACCGGGGTGATCTCGGCATCGAAGCGGCCGCTTTCGATGGCGGCGGCGGCACGCTGCTGCGACTGCGCGGCGAAGGCGTCCTGCTGGGCGCGGTCGATGCCGTACTTTTCGGCCAGGTTCTCCGCGGTGATGCCCATGTGGTAGTCGTTGAAGGCGTCCCACAGGCCGTCGGTGATCATGGTATCGACGATCTGCGCGTGGCCCATGCGCAGGCCGGTGCGCGCGCCGGGCAGGACGTAGGGTGCCAGGCTCATGTTTTCCATGCCGCCGGCGATGATCACGTCGGCATCGCCACAGCGGATCGCCTGCACGGCCAGATGCACGGCCTTGAGGCCCGAACCGCAGACCTTGTTCAGCGTCATGGACGGTACCGCGTGGGGCAGGCCGGCCTTGATCGAGGCCTGGCGCGCGGTGTTCTGTCCGGCGCCGGCGGTGAGCACATGGCCGAGGATGACTTCATCAACCTGGGCCGGTTCGATGCCGGTCTTTTCCAGCAGGGCGCGGATCACGGTGGCGCCGAGTTCGACTGCCGGCACATTGGCCAGCGAGCCCTGGAAACTGCCGATGGCGGTGCGGGTTGCAGCTACGATGACGACGTCTTGCATGACGGACTCCGAATAAAAAGGCGCTACGCCGGGGCGTAACGCGAGGATCAGGCACGCGGCCTGGCTCCGGGAAAGGGTGCCCTCGAACGACAGGGGGCAAGCCGTTGGTCAGCGCGCTGGCAGACCGGTCGATGCCGCAGTATACGGGCGCCTGGGTGACTGGCCAGTGCTGGCGCGCCGCCGGCTCGGGGCGTTCGGGGCAGGCGGGAAGGCGCGGCGGGCAAGGGGTGCTCCGGCGTTCTTCCCGCACCCAGGTTTCAGCGCTGGATCGGGCTGCCGGTGGCCTCCTGCAGTTCGTCGAAGCTGACGCCTTCGGCCAGCTCCACCAGCTTCAGGCCCTGCTCGGTGACGTCCAGCACGCCGAGGTCGGTGATGATCCGGTCGACCACGCCGAGGCCGGTCAGCGGCAGGTCGCAGGCCGGCAGGATCTTGTGCGCGCCGCCCTTGGCGGTGTGCTCCATCAGCACCACGACGCGCTTGACGCCGGCTACCAGGTCCATCGCGCCGCCCATGCCCTTGACCATCTTGCCGGGGATCATCCAGTTGGCCAGATCGCCTTTTTCCGACACCTGCATGGCGCCGAGGATGGCCAGGTTGATGTGGCCGCCGCGGATCATGGCAAAGCTCTGCGCGTTGTCGAAGAAGCTCGAGCCGGGCAGGGCGGTGACGGTCTGCTTGCCGGCGTTGATCAGGTCCGGGTCGATCTCTTCCTCGGTCGGGAAGGGACCGATGCCGAGCAGGCCGTTCTCGCTCTGCAGCCAGACGTCCATGCCTTCGGGGATGTAGTTGGCCACCAGGGTCGGCAGGCCGATACCGAGGTTGACGTAGAAGCCGTCCTGCAGCTCCTGGGCGGCGCGTTGCGCCATCTGTTCACGTGTCCAGGCCATGGTCTCAGCTCCTCACCGTGCGTTTTTCGATGCGTTTTTCCGGGTTCGGGTTGTGCACGATGCGATGCACATAGATGCCCGGCAGGTGAATTTGGTCCGGGTCCAGCTCGCCGGTCTCGACGATCTCCTCCACCTCGACGACGCAGACCTCGCCGGCCATCGCTGCCAGCGGGTTGAAGTTGCGCGCGGTCTTGCGAAACAGCAGGTTGCCGGCCTTGTCGGCCTTCCACGCCTTGACCAGGGCCAGGTCCGCGGTCAGCGATTCCTCCATCACGTACCACTCGCCGTTGAACTGGCGGGTTTCCTTGCCTTCGGCCACCAGGGTGCCGTAACCGGTCTTGGTGTAGAACGCCGGGATGCCCGCGCCGCCGGCACGCAGCTTCTCGGCCAGGGTGCCCTGCGGGGTGAATTCCAGGGCCAGTTCGCCGGCCAGGTACTGGCGCTCGAACTCCTTGTTCTCACCCACGTAGGAGGAAACCATCTTGCTGATCTGCCGCGTTTCCAGCAGCAGGCCGAGACCGAAGCCGTCGACGCCGGCGTTGTTGCTGATGGCAGTCAGGTCCTTCTTGCCGCTGTCGCGCAGGGCGGCGATCAGCTGCTCGGGGATGCCGCACAGGCCGAAGCCGCCGACGGCGATGGTCATGCCGTCCTCGACCAGGCCTTCCAGGGCGTGGGCGGCGCTGGGGTAAATCTTGTTCATGAATTACCTCTACTTGTTGTTCTGTCTGTGCCGGGCGCTACCTGAGCGGCCGCCCGACGAATAGGGTGTAGCAAAATCGGTGCCGCTAACCGGCCTGCCTGGCGCGGGCGACCCGCGAACCGTTGGCACGCCCCAGCAGCTGGCTGATGCGCTGGCCGGCGCCGATCAACGCATCGAGGTCGATGCCGGTGGCTATGTCCAGCCCGTTGAACATGTACAGCACGTCTTCGCTGGCGACATTGCCGCTGGCGCCTTTGGCGTACGGGCAACCCCCGAGGCCGGCGACCGAGCTGTCGAACACGGCGATGCCCTCCAGCAGGCTGGCATAGATATTCGGCAGTGCCTGGCCGTAGGTGTCGTGGAAATGCCCGGCCAACCGCTCGCGCGGCACCTCACGGGCCACGGTATCGAACAGGGAGCGGGTCTTGCCCGGTGTGCCGGTGCCGATGGTGTCGCCCAGGGAAACCTCGTAGCAGCCCATGGCATACAGCTCGCGGGCGACTTCGGCCACCTTGGCTGGCGCCACTTCACCTTCGTAGGGGCAGCCGAGCACGCAGGAAACGTAGCCACGCACACGGATGTCCTGCTCGCGGGCAGCCTCCATCAGCGGGGCGAAGCGGGCCAGGCTCTCGGCGATGGAGCAGTTGATGTTCTTTTGCGAGAAGGCTTCGGAGGCCGCACCGAACACCGCGACCTCTTTCACGCCAGCTTCGATGGCCGCCTCCAGGCCCTTCATGTTCGGCGTCAGCGCCGCGTAGGTGACACCGGCCTTGCGCTGGATTTGCGCGAAGACCTCGGCGGAACCGGCCATCTGCGGCACCCACTTGGGCGAGACGAAGCTGCCGACTTCGATATAGGACAGCCCGGCGGCGCTGAGGTCGTCCACCAGGCGCACCTTGTCCGCCACGCTGATCGGCTGCTGCTCGTTCTGCAGGCCGTCACGCGGGCCGACTTCGACCAGCCGGACCTGTTTGGGCAGGCTCATATGTCCTCCTGGGGTGAGCGCGATTGGCGGGCTCACCGGTCTATGTGTGTCAGCCGAGGCGTCCGGCTACCGGTGGAAAAGCATGCGGCGTTTTCCACCCTACGGCCTTGCGTTCGTGCGTAGGGTGGACAACGGCGAAGCCTTGTCCACATTTGTGCATCCGTCAGGCCTCTTCCATCTCCAGCAGCACCGCGCCTTCGCTGACCATCTCGCCTTCGCTGCAGAACAGGCTCTTGACCACGCCTGCCTGGGCGCTGCGGATGCTGTGTTCCATCTTCATCGCTTCCAGCACGATCAGTGCGGTGCCGGCCTCGACATGCTGGCCGGCCTCCACCAATACACGAACGATGCTGCCGTTCATCGGTGCGGTCAGGCCGCCGTGATGCTGGTGGCTCGCTTCGGCTTCGGCGATGGGGTCGAAGGCGCGCACGGCCAGCCATTCGCCGTTCCACTGCAGATACAGCGCATCGCCCTGGCGGATCGCCTTGGGCGTGCGGACGTTTGGCTGCGGCGCTGCCGGATCGACCTTCAGTCGGCGGCTTTCGCCATTGCACTGCAGGTGCAGGCTGATCTGCGCCGGCATGCCGAAGCGCAGCCCGCTGCGCTTGGACCACGGCGAATGGGCATCGTCGCCGCGTACCTTGGTCGGTTCGGTCTGCACGAAGCACTCCGCAGCCTGCTGCCAGAAGGCATCAGATAGCTCGCCGGCCGGACGCAGCAGTTCGCTTTCGTGACGCGGGATAAAGGCGGTATCCAGCTCGGCCTCGGCGAAGGCGCGGTGGCCGACGACGCGGCGCAGGAACGCGAGGTTGGTGCGCACGCCGCCGACGGCGGTCTCGTCGAGCATGGCCAGCAGACGCAGGCGCGCTTCCTCGCGGTTCTCGCCCCAGGCGATCAGCTTGCCGAGCATCGGGTCGTAGAACGGCGACACGGTATCGCCCTCGGCAACGCCGCTGTCGACGCGACGGCCCGGGCCCTCCGCCGCTTCACGATATAGATCGAGGGTGCCGGTGGCGGGGAGGAAATCGTTGTCCGGATCCTCGGCGTACAGCCGTACCTCGATGGCGTGGCCGATCAGCGGCACTTGCTCCTGGCTGATCGGCAGCGGCTCGCCGCGGGCGACGCGAATCTGCCAGGCGACCAGATCGAGGCCGGTAATGGCCTCGGTGACCGGGTGCTCGACCTGCAGGCGGGTATTCATTTCCATGAAGAAGAATTCGCCACGGGCGTCGAGCAGAAATTCCACCGTGCCGGCACCGACGTAGCCGATGGCCTGGGCGGCCTTTACCGCGGCTTCACCCATGGCGCGGCGCAGTTCGGGCGTAAGACCGGGCGCTGGCGCCTCTTCAACCACTTTCTGATGGCGGCGCTGGATCGAGCAGTCGCGTTCGTTCAGGTACAGGCAGTTGCCGTGCTGGTCGGCGAAGACCTGGATTTCCACATGGCGCGGTTTGAGCACGTATTTCTCGACCAGCATGCGCCAATCGCCGAACGACGACTGCGCCTCGCGCTGGGCGGAAGCAAGAGCCTCGGCCAGGTCCGCCTCGCGCTCGACCACCTTCATGCCCTTGCCGCCACCGCCGGCGGTGGCCTTGAGCAGCACCGGATAGCCGATCTTCTCCGCGGCAGCACGGAAGGTTTCCACGTCCTGCGCCTCACCGTGGTAGCCCGGCACCAGCGGCACGCCGGCTTCCTCCATCAGCGCCTTGGCGGCGGACTTGCTGCCCATGGCGTCGATGGCGGAGGCGGGTGGGCCGAGGAAGATCAGCCCGGCCTGTTCGATGGCGCGGGCGAACTCGGCGTTCTCCGAGAGAAAGCCGTAGCCCGGGTGAATCGCCTGGGCGCCGCTGGCCTTGGCCGCATCGATCAGCTTGTCGATGCGCAGGTAGCTGTCGGCCGGCTTGGCGCCGCCGAGGTCGATGCGAATATCGGCCTCGCGGGCATGGCGCGCCGTTGCGTCGATGGCGCTGTGCACGGCAACGGTGGTCAGGCCCATGGCCTTGGCGGTGCGCATTACGCGGCAGGCGATCTCGCCGCGGTTGGCAACCAGGAGGGTCGTTATCATTTTTGTGATTCCTGCGTGGCCTGGAAGGCGTTTCCCCTCACCCTAGCCCTCTCCCCTGAGGGGCGAGGGGATGACGGAGTGGGGCGAAGCAATGAAGTGGTTCGGCAATGATTGGCGTGACCGGTTGATGTGCGATCAGCGGCATGAGCGCGGACGATATGGTTAGGCAGCCGCTCCCAAACCCCACACAACCCAACCCCATCTCCCTCTTGGGGAGCGGGCCGGGGCGAGGGGGAGTTGCTACGCACATGCACTCCCGCCCAGCCATTGCACAGACCAACTCCCTCTCCCCTTTGGGGAGAGGGCTGGGGTGAGGGGGCGGTGCTGCGGCCCTGCACAATCACCCTGCCACTGCACAAGCCAACATACTCTCCTCCTTGGGAAGAGTGCCGGGGAGCGGGCTGGGGCGAGGGGGCGTTGCTACGCACATGCACTCCCGCCCAGCCATTGCACAGACCAACTCCCTCTCCCCCTTGGGGAGAGGGCTGGGGTGAGGGGGCGGTGCCAAGGACCGACACAGCCGCCCGACCACCACACAACGCAACCCTCTCACCGCGCGTACGCGACAACGTATACGAGCGAGCACCCCACAGAAGCCCAGTCATCACGCGCGCTCCTGCCAGGCGGGCGTGCGTTTTTCCAGGAAGGCGCTCAGGCCCTCCTGACCTTCCGGGCTGGTGCGCAGGCGCGCAATGGCCTGTTCGGTGGTCTGGCGCAGGTCGGCGCTGAAATCGCCATCACCCACTTCCAGCAACAAGGCCTTGCAAGCCTTGAGCGCCTGCGGGCTGTTGAGCAGCAGGTTGTCGACCCACTGCTCGAGCGCGGCGTCCAGTTCACTGGCCGGGTAGGTCTCGGCGAGCAGGCCGAGTTCGCGGGCACGCTTACCGTCGAAGCGTTCGGCGGTCAGCGCGTAGCGGCGGGTGGCGCGCTCGCCGATGGCCTTGACCACATACGGGCTGATCACCGCGGGAGCGAGGCCGATGCGCACTTCCGACAGGCAGAACAGCGCGTCGCTGGCGCCGATGGCCATGTCGCAGCAGGCGATCAGCCCCAGCGCGCCGCCGAAGGCCGCGCCCTGCACCACGGCCAGGGTCGGCTGCGGCAGCTGGTAGAGGCGCTGCATCAGCTCGCCGAGTTTATGGGCATCAGCGAGATTGGCCTGGTAGTCGAGCTTGGCCGACTCGCGCATCCAGCCCAGATCGGCGCCGGCGGAGAAATGCTTGCCGCGCCCGCGCAGGATCAAGAAGTGGATGCTGGCATCGTCCTGCACCTGGGCCAGGGCCGCGTTCAATTCGCCGATCACCCGGGCGTCGAAAGCATTGTTCTTGTCCGCGCGGTTGAGCCAGAGGGTGGCCACGCCGCGCGCGTCTTTGTTCAGTTCGATGGTCTGGAAATCGGTCATCTCGGCATCCTCGATGCGACTGCAGTCGCCGGCGCGTTCGGCTGCCGGCGGCACGGATTACATGCGGAACACGCCGAAGCGGGTCGGCTCGATCGGCGCATTCAGCGCGGCGGACAACGCCAGCCCGAGCACCTCGCGGGTCTGCGCCGGGTCGATCACGCCGTCGTCCCACAGACGCGCGCTGGAGTAATAGGGATGGCCCTGGCGCTCGTACTGCTCGAGGATCGGCTGCTTGATGGCGGCTACCTCGTCGTCGCCGAGACTCTTGCCGGCGCGTTCGCTTTGCTCCTGCTTGACCTGGGCGAGCACCCCGGCGGCCTGTTCGCCGCCCATCACCGCGATCCGTGCGTTGGGCCACATCCACAGGAAGCGCGGGTCGTAGGCGCGCCCGCACATGCCGTAGTTGCCGGCACCGAAGCTGCCACCGATGAGCACGGTGAACTTCGGCACCTGGGCGCAAGCCACCGCGGTGACCAGCTTGGCGCCGTGCTTGGCGATGCCGCCGGCCTCGTATTTCTGCCCGACCATAAAGCCGGTGATGTTCTGCAGGAACAGCAGCGGGATGCCGCGCTGGCAGGCCAGTTCGATGAAGTGCGCGCCTTTCTGCGCCGCCTCGGCGAAGAGGATGCCGTTGTTGGCGAGGATGGCGATCGGGTAGCCGTGCAGGTGGGCGAAACCGCAGACCAGGGTGGTGCCGAACAGCGCCTTGAATTCATCGAACTCGCTGCCGTCCACCAGCCGCGCGATCACTTCGCGCACGTCGTAGGGTTGCTTGGCCTGCGCCGGAATTACGCCGTACAGCTCGTCGGCGGCATACAGCGGTGCGCGCGGCTCGCGGGTCTGCAGCTGCCCAAGCTTGCGCCAGTTGAGGTTGGCCACGCAGCGGCGGGCGATGGAAAGGGCGTGCTCGTCGTTCTCGGCGTAGTGGTCGGCGACGCCCGAGGTCTTGCAGTGCACGTCGGCGCCGCCCAGCTCCTCGGCGGTTACCACTTCGCCGGTGGCGGCTTTGACCAGCGGCGGGCCGGCGAGAAAGATGGTCGCCTGGTTGCGCACCATGATGGTCTCGTCGGCCATCGCCGGCACATAGGCGCCGCCGGCAGTGCAGGAACCCATGACCACGGCGATCTGCGGGATGCCCATGGCGCTCATATTGGCCTGGTTGAAGAAGATGCGGCCGAAGTGCTCGCGGTCCGGGAACACCTCGTCCTGACGCGGCAGGTTGGCGCCGCCGGAGTCCACCAGATAGATGCAGGGCAGACGATTCTCGCGGGCGACGGTCTGCGCGCGCAGGTGCTTTTTCACCGTCAGCGGGTAGTAGGTGCCGCCTTTCACGGTGGCGTCGTTGGCGATGATCATGCACTCGATGCCTTCGACGCGGCCGATACCGGCGACCACGCCGGCGGCGGCGACGTCTTCGCCGTAGACCTCATGGGCGGCCAGCGGGGCGAGTTCGAGAAAGGCCGAGCCGGCATCGAGCAGGGTGTCGATGCGCTCGCGCACCAGTAGCTTGCCGCGCGAGACATGGCGCTGCTGGGCGGTGGCGCCGCCGCCTTCGCTGACGCGGCCGAGCAGGGCGCGCAGGTCGTTCACCTGTTCGAGCATCGCCGCGCTGTTGGCGGCGAACTCCGGTGAACGGATATTGATCTGGGTGTGCAGGATGGCCATGGTTGGCTCCGTTCAATTCCATCATGGATGGCATTGCCATCCACCGACTGCGGTGGAAAACCCTTCGCGGTTTTCCACCCTACGAGGCTGGGGGCGTTCTTTCCGCCCGCAGGCTCACCTGGATTCGTTGAACAGCTCGCGGCCGATCAGCATGCGGCGTATTTCGCTGGTGCCGGCGCCGATCTCGTAGAGCTTGGCGTCGCGCAGCAGGCGGCCGGTGGGGAATTCGTTGATATAGCCGTTGCCGCCGAGGATCTGGATCGCCTGCAGGGCCATCTGTGTGGCGTTTTCGGCGGTATAGAGGATCACCCCGGCGGCGTCCTTGCGGGTGGTCTCGCCGCGGTCGCAGGCCTGGGCGACGGCGTACAGATAGGCGCGGCTGGCGTTGAGCTGGGTGTACATGTCCGCCACCTTGCCCTGGATGAACTGGAACTCGCCGATGCTCTGGCCGAACTGCTTGCGGTCATGGATGTAGGGCACCACCACATCGAGGCAGGACTGCATGATCCCGGTCGGGCCGCCGGCGAGCACCACGCGTTCGTAGTCCAGGCCGCTCATCAGCACCTTGACGCCGCCGTTCTCGGCGCCCAGCACATTCTCTTGCGGCACCTCGACGTCATCGAAGAACAGCTCGCAGGTGTTGGAGCCGCGCATGCCGAGCTTGTCGAACTTGTTGCCGCGGGAGAAACCCTTCCAGTCGCGCTCGACGATGAAGGCGGTGATGCCGTGCGCACCCTTGTCCAGGTCGGTCTTGGCATAGATCACGTAGGTGTTGGCGTCCGGGCCGTTGGTGATCCAGGTCTTGCTGCCGTTGAGCACGTAGCGGTCGCCGCGCTTCTCGGCGCGCAGCTTCATGGAGACCACGTCGGAGCCGGCATTCGGCTCGCTCATGGCCAGCGCGCCGACGTGCTCGCCGCTGATCAGCTTGGGCAGGTAGCGGGCCTTCTGCTCGGGGTTGCCGTTGCGGTTGATCTGGTTGACGCACAGGTTGGAGTGGGCGCCGTAGGAGAGGGCGACCGAGGCCGAGCCGCGGCTGATCTCTTCCATCGCCACCACGTGGGCCAGGTAGCCGAGGCCGGCGCCGCCGTACTCCTCGGAGACGGTCACGCCGAGCAGGCCCATCTCGCCGAATTTTCTCCACATGTCCGCCGGGAACAGGTTTTCCTGATCGATGGCTTCGGCGCGCGGGGCAATCTCGGCGGCGACGAAGGCCTGGACCTGCTCGCGCAGCATGTCGATGGTTTCACCGAGGGCGAAATTGAGGCTGGAGTAGTTCATGGGGCCACCTGCTTGTCTTGTAATTGTTCTGTTTTCAGAGGATTCGTTCGTCCGGCGGAGTGCAGGCCGGCGCTCTGGTAGCGGTTCGAGGTCATCGGTATGGATGATCGTTTGCTGCTTTACGTTAACGTAAAGGTCCGCTGCGGGTCTGTCAACACACCGCCGCCTCGGCATGTCTGCAAGCATAGGCCCGCCAAGGTGCGGCCGTTGGTTGCTGGCGCGCGGTGGTGTTTCGTCGGTGGAGGGGCACTTGGCTGGAGGCTGGCGGGACTAAACAGGCAGTGGCCGCAGCGCCGGCCTGCCACCGACGAGGAAATCCATGCCCCGCATCGGCTTCGCCTGCATGTATCGCCACCCGCAACAGAGCCTCTCGCTGAAGGAGCTGGAGCGCATCGAACGCACCTTCAATCCGCGCAGCACCACGCTGCGCTGGATGGCCTCGGTCGGTCGCGCCGCGGCGGAGGCGAGGCTGGAGGAGATCGTCGAGCACAATCTGAGCGCTCAGCGGGTGTTGCTCGAATACGTCGCCACGTTGCCGCCGATGCTGCGCATGTTGCGCCTGTCCAGCGACTTGCTGCCGTTCTACAGCCATGCCGAGATCGCGCCGTTCTACCGTCGCGCCGAGATACGGAACCGCCTCGAGGCTGGCTTCGCCGCGATCGGCGAACTGGCACGGGCCAACGATATCCGGCTGTCGATGCATCCCGGCCAGTACTGCGTGCTGGGATCGGACAAGCCGCAGGTGGTGGAAAACAGCCTGGCGGAATTCGAATACCACGCCGACATGATCCGCATGATGGGTTACGGCCGGCGCTTCCAGGACTTCAAATGCAACCTGCATATCGCCGGGCGGCTCGGCGCCGAGGGGGTGCGTGCCGTGTGGCCGCGCCTGTCGAGCGAGGCGCGCCACTGCATCACCTTCGAGAACGATGAAAAGACCTATGGCCTGGACGACTGCCTGAGCCTCGCGGACCTCGCGCCGGTGGTGCTGGATATCCATCACTGCTGGATTCACGAGGGCCGCTACATCGAGCCGGACGACCCGCGCATCGAGCGCGTTCTGGAAAGCTGGCGCGGCGTACGGCCGACCATGCACTACTCGCAGCCGCAGGAGAGCCTGATGGAGCTGGGCTTCGCGCCGGAGCAGAAGCTGGAAATCCCCGAGTTGCTGGAAAAGGTCAACAAGCGCGACCTCTATGCGCACAGCAAACGCATGTGGAACCGCTGGACAAATCGCTATGCGTTTCAGTTTCTGGATCGCTTCGACATCATGCTCGAAGCCAAGGACAAGAACCTCGCCGCGCTGGATTTCCATCACGAGTACCAGCGCGAACGCGCCTGACGGGGCGAGCGCAGCATCATTGCGAAGGCTCTGGCGCACGCGTTCAGCGCCGCGGTTGCCTACTTCAAGCATGCCTTGGCAGGCTGATCTGACCCGCAACTACCGCCGCGATTCGTCGCTGAATAATGGCCATTTGATTGCTCGCACCCCTCGACTTTCGCCTACCCCGCGACATATTGTCAGCTAGTTACCTTTACGTTAACGTAATCGTGACCTAGGGTGACTGTCAGCAGCGCCAGCGCCCTTGCGAGCACGCCTCATAACAAACATAAGACTGAGGAAAATCGTCATGAGTCTTCCGAGCTATACCTGCGGACCGCAGAGCAAACCCCTGTTGCCCATGACCATCGGCGCGGCCTTCGACCGTACCGTGGAGCGCTTTCCCCAGCGTGAGGCCCTGGTGGTGCGCCATCAGCAGCTGCGTTACACCTGGGCGGAACTGGCGGAGGCGGTGGACCGTTGTGCGCGTGGCCTGCTGGCCCTCGGACTGCAAGCTGGCGAACGAGTGGGCATCTGGTCACCGAACAATGCCCAGTGGTGCATCACCCAGTTCGCCACCGCGAAGATCGGCGTGGTGCTGGTCAACATCAACCCCGCCTACCGCCTCAGTGAACTCGAATACGCCTTGAAGCAGTCCGGCTGCCGCTGGCTGATCTGCGCCGATGCCTTCAAGACGTCCGATTACCACGCCATGCTCCACGAGCTGCTGCCAGAGCTGGAAAGCGCCGCCGTCGGTGCCCTGCAGAGCCATATGCTGCCCGAGCTGCGCGGGGTGATCAGCCTGTGCGACAAGCCGGTGGACGGCATGCTGCAGTGGCAGGCGCTGATGGAGATGGCCGAGCAGGTCGGCCCCGAGCAGCTGCGCCAGTGTGGCGAGCGCCTGCAGTTCGACGACCCCATCAACATCCAGTACACCTCCGGCACCACGGGCTTTCCGAAAGGCGCCACCCTCAGTCACTACAACATCCTCAACAACGGCTACATGGTCGGCGAGAGTCTCAGGCTGACCGAGCACGACCGCCTGGTGATCCCGGTGCCGCTGTACCACTGCTTCGGCATGGTCATGGGCAACCTCGGTTGCGTTACCCATGGCACCACCATGATCTATCCGAGCGCCGCCTTCGAGCCGCTGGCGGCGCTGCAGGCCGCGGCCGAGGAAAAGGCCACCGGCATGTATGGCGTGCCGACCATGTTCATTGCCATGCTCGACCACCCGGAGCGCCAGTCGCTGGACCTGAGCAGCCTGCGCACCGGCATCATGGCCGGCTCGACCTGCCCGATCGAGGTGATGAAACGCGTCATCGACGACATGCACCTGGCGGAAATGCAGATTGCCTACGGCATGACCGAAACCAGCCCGGTCTCCACCCAGACCAGCGCCGACGACGACCTGGAACGCCGCGTGACCAGCGTCGGCCGCACCCAGCCGCATCTGGAAAGCAAGATCGTCGACGAGCACGGCGCGGTGGTGCCGCGTGGGCAGATCGGCGAACTCTGCACCCGCGGCTACAGCGTGATGCTCGGCTACTGGAACAACCCGGACGCCACCCGCGATGCCATCGACGGCGCGCGCTGGATGCATACCGGCGACCTCGCGGTGATGGACGACGAGGGTTACATCAAGATCGTCGGCCGCAACAAGGACATGATCATCCGCGGCGGCGAGAACGTGTACCCGCGCGAGATCGAGGAATTCCTCTTCACCCATCCGGCGGTGGCCGACGTGCAGGTGATCGGCGTGCCGGACAGCAAGTTCGGCGAGGAGATCGTCGCCTGGGTCAAGCTGCACCCGGGCCATGAGGTCGAGGGCGAGGCGCTGCGCGAGTTCTGCAAGGGCCGCATCGCCCACTTCAAAACGCCGCGGCACATCAAATTCGTCGACGATTTCCCGATGACCATCAGCGGCAAGGTGCAGAAGTTCCGCATGCGCGAAATCAGCGTGGTCGAGCTGGGCATCAGCGAACAGCACTGACCGGCACCGGCCGGGTTCGCCCGGCCGGCAATTCGCTCATCCGAAAAGGAGCTTTCCATGGCGCTGCCTATTGCTCAGTCGATCAGCCGTTTTCCGCTGCCCAACAGCCTAGACGCACTGCCTGCTGACCTGCGCGAACGGATTCTCGCCGTGCAGGAAAAGGCCGGATTCATCCCCAACGTGTTTCTCATGCTGGCCCATCGGCCGGCGGAGTTCCGTGCCTTCTTCGCCTATCACGATGCGCTGATGGAGCGCGAAGCCGACAGCCTGACCCAGGCCGAGAAGGAGATGATCGTGGTCGCGGTCAGCGCCGACCACGGCTGCCTGTATTGCGTGGTCGCCCATGGCGCGATCCTGCGCATCCTCGCCAAGGATGCGCAGCTGGCCGATCAGATCGCCGTCAACTACCGCACCGCACCGATCTCCGAACGCCAGCGCACCATGCTCGATTTCGCCCTGCACCTGGCCGCCGAGCGCGGCGTGCTCGACGACGCCTGGCAGGCGCGGCTGGAAGCCCAGGGTTTCAGCCTCGATGACATCTGGGATATCGGCGCCATCGCCGGGCTGTTCGGCCTCTCCAACCGCCTGGTGTCCGTGGCGCGCACGCCACCCAACGACGAGTTCTATCTGCTGGGCCGTGTGCCCAGGAGCCCCGCGCGCTGAGCGCGACACCGCATTACCGCATGACGTGGTAATCCGAGCCCGGGCAGTTCGCAGTCGGGCTCAACAGCTGCATCAACGATCACAACAACAAGAGAGAAAGCTATGCAACTGAAACCAGCAAGCCGAACCCTTCTGGCCGCCAGCATCGCCGCCGTCGCCCTCGGCGCATCGGGCGTGGCCTCGGCCGCTTTCATCGAAGACAGCAAGGCCGCTGTCGAACTGCGCAACTTCTATATGAACCGCGACTTCCGGCAATCTGGCGCCGCTCAGTCCAAGGCCGAGGAGTGGGCCCAGGGCTTCATCCTGAAAATGGAATCCGGCTACACCGAAGGCCCGGTCGGCTTCGGTCTGGACGCCGTCGGGCTGCTGGGCGTGAAGCTCGATTCCAGTCCGGACCGTACCGGCACCGGCATCCTGCAGCGCGATCGCAACGCGCCTAACCGCGCCCAGGATGATTACGGCTCGGCCGGCCTGACGGCAAAGGCCAAGCTGTCCGCCACCACCCTGCACGTCGGTACCCTGCAGCCGGTGGTGCCCGTGCTGATGCGCAACGACAGCCGCCTGCTGCCACAGACCTACCGTGGCGCCTGGCTGCAGAGCAAGGAGGTCAGCGGTCTGACGCTGGACCTGGGTATGCTGGACCGCGTCAACCAGCGCGACTCCTCGGACAACGAGGAAATGACAGTCTTCAACGCTGGTCGGCGCAATATCACCTTCGGTAGCGGGGGCAGTACCAGCGATGAATTCCTCTTCGCCGGAGGTCGCTACGACTGGTCGCCGCAACTGGCCACCAGTTACTACTACGGTGGGCTGGACGGCATCTACGACCAGCACAACTTCAATCTGGTCCATGTGCTGCCACTGGGCGACAAGCAGAGCTTCAAGACCGACCTGCGCTTCGTCCGTTCGACTGACGATGGCGGCAGCAATGTCGACAACGATGCGTTCGGCGCACTGTTCACCTACAAGCTCGGCGGCCACGGCTTCACCGGCGGCTATCAGCACATGCGCGGCGACACCGGTTTCGCCTATGTCGCCGGGGGTGACAACGCGCTGATCAACCTGCTGCAGATCAACGACTTCGGCAACGAGGACGAGCGTTCCTGGCAGGTCCGCTACGACTACGACTTCGCCGCCATGGGCGTTCCCGGGCTGACGCTGATGACCCGTTACGTTTCGGGTGACAACGTCGACCGCGGTGCCGGCGCCAGTGAAGGCAAGACCTGGGAGCGCAACACTGATATTGCCTACGTCATCCAGAGTGGCCCGCTGAAGAATCTCGGCCTGAAGCTGCGCAACGCCACTACGCGAAGCAACTTCCAGAACGACCTGGACGAGAATCGCGTCATCGTCAGCTACAGCTTGCCGCTCTGGTAAGCGCAACGCCGCAGCACCTCTCCTCGTTGGAATTTTCCGGGCCGCACAGGCCCGGCTTTTTTGCGTTGTCCGAGGAGCTACTTCGGCATTCGGGCGCCATAAAAACGGGGACGAACCCCAGAGCCTGGGGCACTGGGCAACTGGTGTAGAGCGGGCTATATGATGGCCATTTGACTGCAAGTTGCACGCTTTACCGCTCAATCGCCCGTTTGAAAAAGCCACTTGCCGTATACGGAAACTGATTGTTATCGTTTACGTAAAGGTCATGCAGCGACCTGCGCCATAACCAACAACAACAATCAAGGTTAGAGGGCACCCAATGGAACCAGAGTTCGTGCTGGAAACGCGCGGCCTGACCAAGGAATTCCGCGGCTTCACCGCAGTGGATTCCGTCGATCTGAAGGTCCGTCAGGGTCACATCCATGCGCTTATCGGCCCCAACGGCGCCGGCAAGACCACCGTATTCAATCTGCTCACCAAATTCCTCACGCCTACCCGCGGCGAGATCCTCTATCGCGGCAAGAACATCACCTCGATGAAGGCCAACGAGATCGCCCGGCTCGGCCTGGTGCGCTCGTTCCAGATTTCCGCAGTGTTCGGCCACATGAGCGTGCTGGAGAACGTGCGTGTAGCGCTGCAGCAGAAGATGGGCAACTCCTTCCATTTCTGGAGATCCGAACGCAGCCTGCGCGAGCTGGACGACCAGGTGATGCAGCTGCTCGCTGAAGTCGACCTGCAATCCTTCGCCCAGACCCTGGCAGTCGAGCTGCCCTACGGCCGCAAGCGCGCGCTGGAGCTGGCCACCACCCTGGCGCTCGACCCCTTCGTGCTGCTGCTCGACGAACCGACCCAGGGCATGGGCAGCGAAGACGTCGACATGGTCGTCGAGCTGGTGCGCAAGGCCGCGGCCAACCGTACGGTGCTGATGGTCGAGCACAACCTCAGCGTGGTCAGCCGCCTGTGCGATCGCATCACTGTGCTGGCGCGCGGATCAGTACTCGCCGAGGGCGATTACGAAAGCGTTTCGGCCAACCCGCAGGTGCGCGAGGCCTACCTCGGCAGCGAAGCCGCGGCACTTGAGGAGGCGCACGCATGAATCCACCCATGGACCGCGATCAGCTGCGCGTCAGCGATCTGCATGCCTTCTACGGCGAGTCGCACATTCTGCACGGTGTCGATCTGGTGGTTGGCCGCGGCGAGCTGGTGACCCTGCTCGGACGCAACGGCGCCGGGCGCTCCACCACGCTGCGCGCGATCATGAACATGGTCGGTCGCCGCACCGGCTCCATCGTGGTCAACGGCAACGAGACCATCGGCATGCCGGCCCACCAGATTCCGCGGCTGGGCGTTGGCTACTGCCCGGAAGAGCGCGGCATCTTCGCTAGCCTGAGCGTCGAGGAAAACCTCCTGCTGCCGCCCACGGTGCGCAGCGGCGGCATGAGCCTGGACGAACTCTACGAGATGTTTCCCAACCTCTACGAACGTCGCTTCAGCCAGGGCACGCGGCTCTCCGGCGGCGAGCAGCAGATGCTGGCCATGGCGCGCATCCTGCGCACCGGCGCCAACCTGCTGCTGCTCGACGAGATCACCGAAGGCCTGGCGCCGGTCATCGTGCAGAAGCTTGGCGAGGTACTGATCAAGCTCAAGCAGCGCGGCCTGACCATCGTCCTGGTGGAGCAGAACTTCCGCTTCGCCGCGCCGTTGGCCGACCGCCATTACGTCATGGAGCACGGCCGCATCATCGAAGAGATCGAGGCGGCCGACCTGGATTCGAAGAAGGATTTCCTCAATTCCTGTCTCGGGGTGTGAGCCCCGCACGACTCAGCAAAGCAGTAACCGGCCGCAGTGGATGCCGGCCCCCGACCACAACAAAAACAATCGAGAGTGGTGAATACATGAGCTTTTTCCGCAAGAGTGCGAGCGCCATCCTGGCTTCTTCCCTGATCGCCTCGGCCGCCCAGGCCGAGATCAGCAACGACGAGATCCGTATCGGCTACCTGGCCGATATGTCCGGCACCTATCGCGACCTGTCCGGCCCGGGCGGCCTGGAGGCGCTGAAGATGGCGGTGGAGGATTTCGGCGGCAAGGTCGATGGCAAAAAGATCGTCGTCTTCCATGCCGACGACCTGAACAAGCCTGACGTCGGCGCCAACACTGTGCGCCAGTGGATCGACGAGCGTAACGTCGACATGGTGACCGGCATGGTCGCCAGCTCCGTGGTACTGGCGGCGAGCAAGGTGGTGGAGCAGGGCGGCAAGCTGGCGCTGATCTCCGGTGCCGCGGCTTCCAGCATCACCAATGAGTTCTGCTCGCCGAACCACATCCACTGGACCTACGACACCTACGCGCTGGCCAATGGCACGGCCAAGGCAGTGCTCGCCGATGGAGGCAAGAGCTGGTACATCCTCACCGCCGACTATGCCTTCGGCCACGCCATGGAAGCCGACATCACCAAGGTGGTGGAAGGTGATGGCGGGAGTGTCGTCGGCAAGGTTCGCCATCCGTTCCCGAGCAATGATTTCTCCTCGTACATGTTGCAAGCGCAAGGCTCCGGTGCCGAGGTGATCGCCCTGGCCAACGCCGGCGCCGATACGGTCAACTCGCTGAAGACTGCCAGCGAATTCGGCGTTACCCAGTCCGGGCAGAAGCTCGCCGGGATGGTGGTGTTCCTCAACGACATCCATGCCATGGGCCTGGATGTGACCCAGGGCCTGATGCTGACTACCGGCTGGTACTGGGACATGAACGATGACACCCGTGCCTGGGCCAAGCGCTACTACGAGCGCACCAAGCGCATGCCGGGCATGGTGCACGCCGGCATCTATTCGGCCACCACCCATTATCTGAACGCGGTGAAAGCCGCCGGCACCGACGAGACGGTCGCGGTACGTGCGCAGATGGCCAAGACCCCGATCAACGACATGTTCGCCAAGGACGGTCGCATCCGTGAGGACGGCCGCATGGTCCACGACATGTATCTGGTGCAGGTCAAGACGCCGGCCGAATCGACTGGCGAGTGGGACTTGTACAAGGTGGTCAGCACCATTCCAGGCGAGCAGGCCTACCGGCCGATCGCCGAAACCCAATGCACCAAGCTGGTCGCCAAGGACTGACCGACTAGGCCGCGCTATCACCCGGTCGGTAACGGCCGGGTGCCACGGACTTCCTTTGGGTGGTGAACCATGACTCTCGTATTCGGCGTACCCCTGAGCGTGCTGCTCGGGCAGCTGCTGCTCGGCCTGATCAACGGCGCGTTCTACGCGCTGCTGAGCCTGGGCCTGGCGATCATCTTCGGCCTGCTGCGCATCATCAACTTCGCCCATGGCGCCCAGTACATGCTCGGCGCTTTCGTGGCCTTCCTCGGGCTGAACTACCTGGGTGTGAGCTACTGGTTCGCACTGGTGCTGGCGCCGTTGGTAGTGGGCTGTCTGGGCATGGCCATCGAGCGCGGGCTGCTGCGGCGCATCGCCGGTGAAGACCACCTTTACGGATTGCTGCTGACCTTCGGCCTGGCGCTGATCGTCGAGGGCAGCTTCGTCAAGCTGTTCGGCGTGTCCGGCTCGTCCTATCCGATGCCGGAGCTGCTGCGCGGCGGCTTCAATCTTGGCTTCATGTTCCTGCCGACCTACCGCGCCTGGGTAATCGTCGCCGCGCTGGTGGTGTGCCTGGCGACCTGGTACGTCATCGAACGCACCCGGCTGGGTTCCTACCTGCGCGCCGGCACCGAGAACCCGAAACTGATGCAGGGCTTCGGCATCAACGTACCGCTGCTGGTGACCCTGACCTATGGCTATGGCGTGGCGCTGGCGGCGTTCGCCGGCGTGCTGGCGGCGCCGATCTACGCGGTGACACCGGGCATGGGCTCGAATCTGCTGATCGTGGTGTTCGCCGTGGTGGTGATTGGCGGCATGGGGTCGATCCTCGGCGCCATCGTTACCGGTATCGCCATGGGCCTGATCGAGGGCCTGACCAAGGTGTTCTATCCGGAAGCGGCCAACACCGTGGTGTTCCTGGTCATGGTGGCGGTGCTGCTGATTCGTCCTGCGGGACTCTTTGGTAAGGAGGCATGAGCATGACGAATCCAGCAAACGTGCAGGCCGCAGCGCTGCGGCATGCCAGCGTGGTACGCGAGCGCAGGCATGCAGCCGCGCGGCGGCAGAAGGTCTTCTATGCGGTGCTGCTGGTGATCGCTCTGTTGGCGCCGCTGGCGGTGTATCCGGTGTTCCTGATGAAGCTGCTGTGCTTCGCGCTGTTCGCCTGCGCCTTCAACCTGCTGCTGGGCTACGCGGGGCTGCTGTCCTTCGGCCATGCCGCGTTCTTCGCCACCGGCGGCTACATCACCGGCTACATGCTGAGCAGCTATAGCGGGCTCAGCACCGAGCTGGGCATCCTTGCCGGCACCCTGGCCTCGACGGTGCTAGGGGGGCTGTTCGGCATGCTGGCGATTCGCAGGCAGGGCATCTACTTCGCCATGATCACCCTGGCGCTGGCGCAGTTGGTGTTCTTCGTCTTCGTCCAGGCGCCGTTCACCGGCGGCGAAAACGGTCTGCAGGGCGTCCCGCGTGGACATCTGTTCGGCCTTGTCGACATGAAGAACAACATGGCCATGTACTACTTCGTGCTGGCGGTGTTCGTCCTTGGCTTCGCCATCATCCAGCGCACCATCCATTCGCCGTACGGCCAGGTGCTCAAGGCCATCCGCGAGAACGAGCCGCGTGCGGTGTCGCTCGGCTACAACGTCGATCGGCACAAGCTGCTGGCGTTCGTCATCTCCGCGGCGCTTGCCGGCCTGGCTGGCGCGACCAAGACCGTGGTGTTTCAGCTGGCCTCGCTGACCGACGCGCACTGGCACATGTCCGGCGAGGTCATCCTGATGACCCTGCTTGGCGGCGTCGGCACCATCCTCGGGCCGCTGGTCGGCGCCACCGTGGTGGTGACGCTGCAGAGTTCGCTGTCCAACGGACCACTTGGGGAGTGGGTGCACGTCATTCTCGGGGTGATCTTCGTGCTCTGCGTGCTGCTGTTCCGCTCCGGCATCGTCGGCTGGCTGGAACGGCTGGTTAAGCGCAACTTCAAGTAGCGGCTCGATGCGGCACCGCCCGGATTGCGCCGGGCGGTGCCTTGCCTTTCGAACCCGGCGGTTAGATGCGTGCCTAACCTGCAGACCCCTCGAGAGGACACCGTCATGCCTGGCATCGAATCGCAGCAACCCTCGCAGCCCGTCTGGCCGTGGCGAGCCGACGAATCGCCGCTCAACGATCTGGACGATGCCGAGAGCGACACCGAACTGGACGGCCCGGATGAGCTGCCGGAAGAGGTGCTCGAGCAGCTGGAAAAAGTCGCTCCACCACCAGAGCCGATCCCCGATCCGGGACCGCTGTAGCTCCAGAACTTTGCCTGCCGGAAACGAAAAGGCCCCGACGAGTCGGGGCCTTCAGCCGAGTGCCTGACGGACTAGACGTTAATCACACGTTTAAACGTTGATCGGTCGGCAAAGGCCCGGGAGCACTAGGTTTCGCAGGGAAATCATGTCACGGCCTTTGCGGGAATCGTTGGAAGTACCCCCAGTTGTACCCCAAGGGGCCATCGGGATCATAGATCAGCCCGGATGACGATGCCAGCCTAGCACGCTCTGTCTTCGCGGCCTGCGGCCTTGACCAAGAGGCGCTGCCTCTTGGAACTCCGTTCTCGCCGAAGGGCAAGGGTGCAGGGGGTAGAGCATCCCTGCACCCTGCCGAAAGTCTGCTGCGCTGCATGGGCGTCAATGGTGCGCTGCGCCGGGTGCTCACCCGTTCGGTGCTCGCCTGCGGCTGCGCTCCGCTGCGGCTTGCGCGCCCGCCATTGACCCCCACTACGCGCGAATCGGCCCCAATGCCGAGCCGCTTCTCCAGATGCCGCTGGATCAGCCTTGCACGCAAGCTGCCTGTGCAGGAGTGGCATGGCTACCATGCCGCCTCTGCACAGGTAGCCGACAAGGCCGAAGGCCGCGTCAGTGCCATAGGCAGGGGATATGTACGCGTCTGCCGCAGCGCCCTTATCCATTGCACTGCTCGGATGCCACGAGATGGGCCGTCACTGCGCGCCGCAGTGACGGCCCCGCCGACGCCGCCAACAATACGGGCGAAAGCCAGATCCTATTGCGTGCGGCATACATGATGATGGCCGTCCTACACTGACCGGGCAGTTGCCAAGACCGATGGGCTTCGTACATCGGCAACCCCAACAGCGTAGGTTCCTGCAAGCGCTGGCCCGTCAGGGCGGAACCACCCCAGGTATGCCCAGGCTCCGACCGCATACCGGCCCTACCCAGGGCGGAGCCTTCTTCGTCTGTTTGAACTCATCCCTACCGCGCCGCCTGGCGCACCGTCCTTTGCGGCAATTACCTGTGCGCAACGCACCGGGCTCCCGCTGCATTTCTCATCCCACTCACTTCATAGGAGGACTCGTCCACGTTCGCATCACTTTCGTCTTGTAGTACCTCCGTCCGGGCTTCCAGCAGGGAGCAAGACGGACGCCTCATTCGAGGCTCTGGTGTCTCCTGAACACCATGCCCTTGCCCTCACGGGATCTCGCCTTGGCGAGTTGGCACCAACACTAACCACTGAATTTCAGGACAACGCAGTACGGCACTTTACTGGGAGGCCGCAAATGGACGACTTGACCTATACCCTGCGGCAGCTCTGCCAGCGCAACCGTGACGGTAGCTACAACACACAGGCCGACCGGATGCGTTCTCTCGCGCTGGCTGCGCGGCAACTACGCGAGGCCGGTTTCCGACAGATGAAGGCTTCGTCGCTCAAGGGCAAGCACGTCCAGGCGTTGCTAGATCGCTGGCAAGGCGAAGGTTTGTCGTCGGGCACCATCAAGAATCGGCTCTCTCACCTGCGCTGGTGGGCCGAGAAAATCGGCAAGTCTGGCATCTTGCCGGCGGACAACATGCAGCTTGGCGTGGCCGAGCGCCGCTACGTGACCAACATCAGCAAGGCCCAGGAGCTGGGCACAGGTTTTGAACAGGTCAGCGACGCGCACGTACGCATGAGCCTTCAGCTACAGGCCGCCTTCGGATTGCGTCGGGAGGAAGCGATCAAGTTCCAGCCCAGTTATGCGGATCGGGGTGACCACATCGCCCTCAAGGGATCGTGGACGAAGGGCGGCCGGGAGCGAACTGTGCCCATCACCACGACAGGGCAACGCGACGTACTCCAGGCTGCGCACCGTCTGGCGGGGACAGGGTCATTGATCCCGGCAAACAAGACCTACATCCAGCAACGGCACATCTACGATGGTCAGTGCAAGGCGGCGGGCCTGAGCAATATGCATGGGCTGCGGCATCGGTATGCACAAATGCGATATGAAACACTGACGGGGTGGAAGTCACCGGCAGCAGGCGGGCCTGGCACGGCTCAACTCGACCTATCGCAACGCCTGGCTGACCAACAAGCACGACAGCAGATCAGTCGTGAACTTGGGCATGAGAGGATGAAAGTGACAGCGATCTATCTGGGAAGCTGATTCAAGCCCAAGCCTCCAAAGATCCGCAACCGACTTGTCATCTGCCTAAGATCCATCAAAGAACACCGATCTGATGACAAGCATCGAGAAAAGGCTTTTTGAGAAAATTGCAGTCAGTGAATGGGCGTTTTTTCGTATTGAACGTCAAGGTCTGCAGAAAATCTTGCGGATCTCGACCCAGCTCCTTCCACTCATCCAATACCTGCGTTAGCCAGGCCTTGCCATCGCTTTCTGTGCAGAGCTTGGCTTTGTAGCGTTCTTCAATGCCGTAAACGTCCTTCCACGTTTCGATTTCTTCGGCAACAGCGGCTGGGCCAAAGTGTAGGGTGATATCAGCCGGGGCCAGCTTGGCGATGTCTGAATGCTGCAAAGTGATCTGTAGCTCGATGGACTGCGCTGCTGGTTTGTAAGGGTAGAAAACAGCACGACGTTGAACTGCTCTGGCGGGGTCTTTGGGTGTGTAGGCGGGATCCTTGCTGGTCTTGTAGCTGCTGTTGCAGTGGTGACAAGCCGGGACAAGGTTGCGGAAGTTGATGGAGTTGAACGGGTACAACGCCTTGGGCAAGTAATGGTCGTAGGCTTCGCGCTTGTTGTGGTACTCGCCCAGGAGATCGTTGACACCACAAAACGGGCATTTCCCAGCCTTATTGGCCTGCACGAACATTTGATAGTGGTCGTCAATGTCACCGATCTTGCCGCGCAATGCGACGAGGTTCAGAAGCGATTGCGAATACAGGCCCTTGAAAAACGTGCCGAGCTGGACGGCAAGGTCTTTGTGATTGACAGCGATGTCGCCGTAACGGGCGAGTTGTGTTGCCGGATCATTGGCACACACTTTCTCCAGGTCGTTATTGCCTTGATACCACTGCTGAAACTGTCTGATCTGCGCGTCGGATAGAACCGAGAAGAAGCCGTAGATGCGTTCCACATGGCCAGAGAAAAACTCCGCGCCATTGCTGTCGTCATAGTGAAATGCAGTCATCACTTCATGCAGTTCAGGGTTCGCAAGAAATAAATCCAGGCCGTAATCGCCGCTTGCCGGCGCTTTGCACCAGACCTCATGAAAGATGAAGTCGATGAACGCCTGCATCTTCTCCATCTGGTGTGGCACGTAGGTGTACGGAAACAACATCAGCCCTATGCCTCCCCATTTTTTGGCTGATCGCCGTCAAGAATGGCCTTGATCAGCAGCACTTTCTCTACCGAGTCGCCGAGCTGGTGGTGAATCTCCGTGATCAACGACTCTTTGTCTTCGGTACCCTGTTCAAAGCGTGCGCGCAACGCCTCCAACAAGGCCTGAGCGTGACCGCCGATGGTTTCGCGCTTGCCGAAGGTGTTCATGGTGATCTTGTTGATCGAGGCACCCAGCGTGTTGTAGTTCGGCTTGCTGATGCTGACCTTGCCGCTGGCTTTATCCTTGGCGAACACCAACACCTTCTCCGGCTTGCTGTCGGAGATCAGGAAGGGCGTGTGGGTGGTGACCAGCATTTCTTGTCCCGCATCCTCCACATCGGGCAAGCATTGACGCAGGCGGGTAATGAAGCTGGCGCGCCAGTGCGGGTTGAAGTGGGTTTCTGGCTCATCAAGGAGGAACAGGCTGTTGGTCTTGCGAAACAGCAGGCATAGCCCAAGGCTGTGCAGCATCTGGTACTCGCCGTCCGACAGCTCCTTGAGCAGCATCGGCTTTTCTAAGCCCTGCTTTGTGAAGTAAAAATTCTTGAAGCGCATAATGCGCTGGTCGGAGGCCAGCGTCGGTACCGTCTCACTGACGTAGTGGCTGGTGGAGCGGTACAGGTCGGTCTTGATGGTGTCGCTGACGCTATACAAGTTGAGCGTCAGCAGAACCTGCAAGGCCTGGAACAAAGCGAGTGCAGGGCCTGCCGGATCATCGAAATTGGCACGGAAGGCTTGCTTGGTCGCTTCATTGATCCGGTAATCCAGGATCAGCGTGTCGGAAGCCTCATCGTAGAAATGCAACGTGGCACAGCGCTTGAGCTTTTCGACAATGGCCGTGCGTTCAGTACGCTCATCGCCATTAGCCTCTAGTCCTTGAAGCAGATTGACTCGGTAATCTCCGGTCTCTGGATCAAGATAAACCACATTGGTATCTGTAAAACGACCATCCTGCGTTTCGGTGGGCAAGGCGTACTCACCCGAAGTAAAGGCAGCAATTTGCTGGCTTGTGGTCGGGATGCTGCGGCGCAGGACAATGCGGAACTCGCGCAGCGCCTCTATGCCCACATCCTCGCGGAAGGGCTGGAGAGTGGCTTCATCCTGGAGCAGAAGATTGCACAACAGAATAGCTTGGCTGAAGCCACTGTCCAGATAGGCTAGCCGCGTTTCGGGACGGCCGGGATAAGGGAGCTGTCGGGCCAGAGCATTCCAGTACTCATCGAACTGGATGAAACGCATCTTGAAGAACGGCAGGCTGAGAATCTCATTCTCGCCGGAGGAGTAGCCCAGCACGTATTGCGGCAATAACAAGTCACGCTCTTCGTCGCTCAATCGGCTGAAAGCAAAGCCCTCGACAGGGAACGCTTCGTTGTTCTCCCAGCGCAGCCACGGCGACTTGTCCCTCTCCTTGATTACGACCACGTGGGCGAACTCCGGACTACCGGAAGACCGGTATTCCTTCGGCAACTTGATCAGGTATTCCAGTTCATAGGCGTTGGGATAGCCTTCGTGCTCTTGTATGCCATCCGGATTGTCATCAGGGTCGTACTGAAAGATGTCGGGCAAGAAATTGCGGCGTACCCGCTGCACCTCCAGCTGAAAGAAGATCGCTGCCAACGCTTCGAGCAAGTTGGACTTACCGCTGCCGTTGGGGCCAGCACACACGAAAGGCGCAAAACCTTCGGGCTGGGCCAGTTCTTCCTGCAAGCTCCATTCGTTGCGGAAGTGATGCTCGAAACCACAGGGCAGGCTACGAAAGCCTGCCGGGTCAGTGATCTTGAGGCGGAGCAGTTTCATGACTGAACAGCCTTGAGTTCGATGCGGTTGCCGACTTTATTGCCCCCCTGCGTCAGGGCGCCAGCCGCCAGCGCCTCGAACACCAACTTTTTGATGTCTTCATAGTCGTTTACGTCAAGCCCAACATTATTGCTCGGGTAGAACTCGGCTAAACGGTTCTTCTGCTCATCAGTGATACCTTCGTCTTCCACCACAGTCTGCAGCCATTCTGTGAGTCGATCACTCACCGCCACCATAAAATCTTGCACCGAAAATGGTGCATCTCCCAGTTGTTGGCAATAGGCTTCCAGCCATTCTGCGATCAATGCTTTACGCGCCTCGGAATCTTCCAACGCAGCCGGCAGGTTTCCGGTATCGGGCAAATGAATCGTAGTCACGGTTTGCACAACAGGTTCGGGCACGGTGGCTTGATCTCCAATAGCAACGGGAGCGATAGACTGAGCGGGGAGAAGCACGCGCGACAGATCCAATTCTCCCTTGAAAGCCTGCTGACTTAGTGCGCCGTAGAGGGCTTCCAGATCAGTGAGGCTTTGTTGGTAGAGAGATTTAATGCCTTCGACTTTTTCGACAATGGTGGCGAATTGATTTTGTAACGGCCACGGTGGAATTGGTAGGAGGACTGTCTTAAGGTTCGCCTTCGAAATGTTCGGCATAGAACCAGCAGCCCCCGCGGCCAACGACTGGATTCTCTTCCGCTGCGAATCACAAATGAGGAGCTTCCATATGAAAATTGGATTTATCTCCGCGTTCTTCTTAAAAACAAAGCGGAAGATCAGGTCAGGCATTAGGAGCTTTGGCCGAGCTTTAAATACATAGGCACATGCCGCCACCAGGTCATAGGTATTTTTCCTGCTGAACAGCAAATCTCCTGCTTTGACCTCGTCGCGCACTGATGGAAGAACATTCTGTGGCAATGCTTTGTTTTCGTTCTCATCAAATCTGCAGCGCGTTACAGCGCCTAGCTTAAGCACCCCCCATTCGTCTGCAACGGCCTCTCTAGCCTCACACTTGGGGCTTTTCCCACTTTCAATGTCGTCGAGCAGTTCTGAAAACTGCTTCTTGCCCCACCCCTTCTCATTTCGCACCGGATCGCCAAACATCTCCAGAAACACGCTCTTGAGCAGATCATCGAGTTGTTGCAGGTGTTGTTTGCGCTGGTCAATCAGCCCTTCCACTTTGCCGAGCAGATGGGCAATGCGGATTTGGTCATCAAGGCTATGGGGAACTGGAATCTCAAAACTCTCGATATCACCCAGACCAATGGCTGGGTAAGCAAGATCTTTGATCAGCGATGAAGGTGGAAAGTGCTTCAAAGCCAAACGGAGATAGTCTGTTTGAGTGTCGCTCTTGGGAATCAGCGTCGCCAGATGGCTAACGACATGAGCAGGGTTTTGAAGGACGTAGACGCGATCTTTGGTGGCGGACATGCCACTCTTTGCAAAAAGAACGGTTCCTCTCGGATAGGTCTTCAGCTTCCGTCGCCTGGCTGTTTCTTCGCTGACGAGTTCAAGGCCGGACTCGGGTTCACCTGACAGCAGTCTATCCAGGCTACCTGCTCGGACAAATGGTGTTCCGTAGTCGGAAAATTCGTCACTCTTTGGCGCTGCTTGCCCTGCTGACACAATCGCCAGTTGTCTCAATGGAGTTGGTTTCATTGGGATCATTCCACCATCCCCTTCAGCTCCAATAGTTCACGGACGATTCCGCTCTGCACCTTGTCCAGTTCAGCCTCATTTACATCACCAACTTCTGCCTGAATCAACCGATCCAGAATCACACCCGGCGCGTCGTACGGCACGTCCTCGAACACATCCTGTTTGTAGCGCGACAGCGATAGGTCATAGTTGTTTTTCTCGTCGGCGATCTCGGTGCGTGGCACCATAAAGCACTTGACAGTACGGTCGGTGTCGGTCGCCGCATCACGGGCGTGGTATTTGGCAATGATGTCTTGCAGGTCACCAGAGCCTGCCTGTTTGGTGCGCTTGTCATCCAGCGTGTAGCCGTCGGCGGCCATCTCGTAGAACCAGACATGCTCCGTGGCAGGTTTGGCAACCTTGTCCTTAATTCCCCAGACCTTGGTGAACAGCAGAATGGCGGTGCTGACCCCAGCATAGGGTTTGAACACCCCGCTGGGCAGGGTGATGACGGCCTTGAGGTCGCAGCGCTCCACCAGCAGTTGACGCAGCGTCCTGAATGCCCCGCCAGAGCCGAACAACACGCCCTGCGGCACGATCACGCAGGCGGTGCCACCCTTCTTGAGCAGGCGATAGATGTTCTCGACAAACAGCAATTCAGTCTTGGTGGTAGAGAGCTGCAGGTTCTCATTGATGTCACCCTTGTCGATGCTGCCGGTAAAGGGCGGGTTGGCGAGCACGATGTCGTATTCGGCTTCCTCGTCGTAGCTCTTGCTCAGGGTGTCCTGATAGTCGATGTGCGGCTCGTCAATGCCGTGCATCATCAGGTTCATCAGACCCAAGCGCACCATGGTGGCGTCTATGTCGTAGCCGTACAGGCTTTCCTGCAGGATGGCCTGAGCCTTTTCGGTCAGTGCGGCAGCGACCGAGGTGCGGACAAAGCCGTCTTCATCGGGCGCAAGGTTCTTGGCCCCTGCCTTGATGGCCAACTGGGTGACGATGTACTGGTAGGCTCCCAGCAGGAAGCCGCCGGTGCCGCAAGCCGGGTCAGCGATCTTGTGGCCTAGCTGTGGCTGCACCAGTTCGGCCATCAGCTTGATGATGTGGCGCGGGGTACGGAACTGACCATTCTTGCCAGCGGTGGCGATCTCGGCCAGCAGCATTTCATAGACATCTCCCTGGATGTCCTGAAAGGCCTGGCCGTTTTCCCGTGAGTCCTTCTCCATCACCTCGAAGATTTCGTCGATGGTCTTCACCGCCTCCACCAGCAGGGCGGGCTTGGGGATGATGAAGACCGCGTTCTTCATGTGGTGGGTGAAGTTGGACTCGGCGCCGTTCAGGTCCTTGAGAAAAGGGAACACCTTGCCCTGCACGTGCTGCAGCATGTCTTCAGCCTGCATGCGCTTGAATTCGCTCCAGCGTAGGCTGCGCTTTTCGATGGGGCGCTGTTCCGATGCTGGCCAGTTGCGTTCCTCGGGCGGAATCCACGTGCCCGTGAATTTGGAGATGTAGTTCTCGCCGGTCCACTCGGCATCGGCCTGGCGTTTCTGGTCCAGCTCATCCAGCCGTTTCATGAACAGCAGGTAGGTGATCTGCTCGATGGCGGTGAGCGGGTTGCTGATGCCACCACTCCAGAATTTGTTCCAGAGCTGGTCGATCTTGCTTTTGAGTTCGGGATTGTTTTGAAGCATGGTGTGCTCTGCTATTTAGGCAGCCAACCGTTCGGTCAGCTGCAGGATTTCGTTGATTTCAAGTGGACTGAACACGCCACGGATGCCTTGCGGATGGATGACCGTGAAGGGGGCGTTGATCAGGTCTTTCTTCTCCACTTTTTCGCGCTCGATGATGAAGCCCTTCAGCAGATTGAGGAATTCCATCTGCCGGCTGCTGAGCGTGGTGTGGGAGCGAATGAACTGGTCGAACGCAGCGCTGACTTCGTCCGGGAAGCTCTGCAGGACTTCGATTCCGAGGATGTGGCGGATGAACTGGATGAAGCGCGCCTTGCGGTTTTTGTAGACCTGGCGCAGCAGGTCTTCGGTGATGTGCGGGTGTTCTTCGTGCAGCAGTTCGGCCAGTGCGTTGGCCTCTTCGCTGCTCACTGGCTCGCCGTTCTTGATCTTCTGCAGCACCGGGTTGTGCGCGGTGAGTTCGGCGATCAGGTTTTCCACCATTTCGCGGTAGCGGGTGATGCTGACCGCTTCGTGCTGGGGGCCGAACTCAACCCGTTCCTTGTTGTGCAGTATGTCGGTGAGATCCAGATGCACCGGACCCGGGCTGGCCATCTGCTCGCGGAATTTCATCAGCGGGCCGAGCTTGGCCACCAACTCATCGAAGGCATCTTCGTTGGCCGTGGCCCAGTAATGGCTGGCTTGTGCGGCGCGGATCAAGGCTTCTTCTTGCTTGACGAAGCTGACCGAGAGCGGCAATTCGCCGATCTGCTCGACGATGCCCTCTTTGATCGTGTCGGCCTGTTCTTTGTCGTCATTGAGTACGGCCAACGAGTATTCGAGCACGTCGCGCTCGAAACGCATGGCCTTGAAGTCGGCTTCCGACACGGTACGAAACAACGGCTTGATTTCGGCACGCAGAAATTCCAGCTTCTGGGGAGTGAGGTTGATCCAGAAGTTCTCTTCGTCCAACCGGGCCAGTGCGACGGCAGCATCCTTGATCACCACGGAGTCTTTGGGCAGCGCGGCGATCTGCTGGCGCAGTTTGGCCACCTCGCGCTCAGTAATATCGATTTGGTTGATGGCAATGGCCTTGTCGATCTTGTCGAGGCGCAGGCCCACCAAGCGCACGGGTAGCGGTAGCTGGGGTTTGAGTTCCTTGCCCTTGGGTTGCAGCTTGAAGTATTCGAAGTTGTCCCAGCAATCGAGAATCAGGAAAACGTCTTTCTCGGTACACCAAGGCTTGGGCTTGCTGGCTTCCAGCAGGCGGGTGCCGCGACCGATCATCTGCCAGAACTTGGTGTAGGAATACACCGGTTTGGCAAAGACCAGATTGACGATTTCTCGCACGTCGATGCCGGTATCGAGCATATCCACGCTGATGGCAATGCGTGGCATGTCGTTGTTGGTGAACTGATCGAGCAGGCCGCCCTTGCCGTAGACTCGGGGGTCATCCGAGACCAGCACCTTGGCCAGTTCACCATGGTATTGCGGATAAAGCTTGTCGAAGATTTCCTCGATGCGGCGGGCATGGGCCTTGGAGGAGCAGAAGAAGATCGTCTTGCCGGGCAGCACGCCGTTGCCGTCCTTGATGCACTCCTCCATGAACTCCCTGACGATCAGGGTGTTGGTGCCCTTGTTGATGACCTGCTTTTCAAGCTGGGTGCCTTCGAAGTTGATCTCTTCTATGTCCTTGCCCTGCAGGATGAGCTTTTTCTGGTCTTCCAGTGAAATGGTGCGCTTGCTGATGCCTTCCATCTGGAACCGGGTCTGGATTTTCATGACCTGGAAGTTGCAGAGATAGGGCGGCACGCGATTGACGGCCTCTTCGAAGGTATAGGCGAAGGTAGGCAAACCGTCTTCGCAGTGGAAGAGTTGGAAGGTGTTGTGGTCGATGATGTCGGTCGGCGTCGCCGTCAGACCGAGGGTGATGGTTTTGAAGTAATCGAGGATTTCGCCGTAGGTGTTGTAGATGGAGCGGTGGCTCTCATCGACGACGATGAAATCGAAGAAGTGCGGCGACAGGTGCTGGACATCGTCCCGGACAATGTTGAGCATCGTCGGGTAAGTGGCCACATAGATTCGGCGGTCTTTGGCGATGAGCTTTTCGCCCACATTGGGCCAGCGCGGTTCGTTGGGCAGGTGCTCCTTGAACGTGGCCAAGGCTTGCTCGCGCAGGGCGATGCGGTCAACGAGGAATAACACCCTCTCGGCATGGCCTGCGCGCATCAACGCATCGACCATGGCAATGCAGGTACGGGTTTTTCCCGTGCCGGTGGCCATCACCAGCAGGAAGTCGCGTTTTTTCTGCTCGATGCCTTCGAGCACCGAGCGAATGGCGCGGATCTGGTAATCGCGCCCGGCGATTGAGGTGTTGATGAACTCCTGCGTCAACGGTTTGCGATTGCGACGAATGTAGGCAAAACGCTCCAGATCATCGCGTGTGGGGAAGCCGATGACCTTGCGGGGCGGCGCATTTCCCAGATCCCAGAAATAAGTCTCAAAGCCGTTGGTGTAGAAGCAGAATGGCAATTCGCTGCCGAGTTGCTTCTGGATGTTGTAGCAGTATTGCTTGGCTTGCTCACGACCAAGCGCGGCATCTCGAAGGGTCTTTTTGGCCTCGATCACGGCCAGTGGCTTCCCATCTTTGCCGAGCAGGACGTAATCGCTGAACTGATGGCCTTGGTAAGGCGTGCCTGGTTCGGCCACACCCTCTGGCAGCGCAGTGAGGATGTCGAATTCTTCGACGACCTGAGTCGGGTCTTTGACGTTCCAGCCTGATAGGGCGAGCTGCTGGTCGATCAAGTCGGCTCGTGTCTGTGCCTCGGATTTAGACATGTCTAGCATCCTCCCTGGGCGGACCTGTTGCCGCAGGTGTAATTGTCGCGGTTGCCGTGGCTAAAGACGTTCTTTTGAGTACTCATTTCTCACCCAATTGATTGGTGCGGCGCCACTTTGCTCCACGCCCTTTGCCGGTCGATTCGATCAACCCCTCTGATTTCATCGCCCGCAACACCAGCCGCACCATGTCCCGACTCACGCCCGGGCAAGCTTCTTCAATCTCGGAGATGGAAAACGGCAGGGTGCGCCCCAGGGCTTCCGCGCGCACCCGGTCGCCTTTGCTGCCGCGGCCACGCTCGATGGTGCCGACACGCTCCTCGAACTCGCGATAGGCCCGCAGCAAGGCCCCCCAGAAGTAGTCAAGCCAGGGTTTGACGTCGTGCTGCCCTTGATGCCAGCCTTGCGAACTGGCTTCCAGCGTCTCGTAATAGCCTTCCTTGGTTTCCTCGAAGATGCGCTCCAGGCTGATGTAGCGGCCCACGGCATAGTCGAAGTGGTAGAGCAGCAATAGGGTTAGCAAACGCGACATGCGACCGTTGCCGTCGGGGAAGGGGTGGATGCATAGGAAGTCGAGCATCGCCAGGGGTACCAGCACCAGCGGATCGGCCAGATGTTGGTCCAGTGCGGTGGCGTAGTGCCGGGTCATATCGGCCATGGCCATCGGCGTCAGATGCGCGGCGACCGGCTGGAAGCGCAGCCGTGACGTGCCGTCCGGATGGCGTTCGATGATGTCGTTGTTGGTGGCTTTCCAGCGTCCGCCGGCCTGTGGCATGTAGCGATACAGCATGGTGTGCAATTGCAGCACCACGCCTTCGTTGAAGGGCATGTGCGCGGCCGATTCGTGGATCAACGCTAGGGCGTCGCGGTAGCCGGCGATCTCCTGTTCGGAGCGACTCTTCGGTGCTGCATTGCGGATGACCAGGGACTTCAGTCGCGAGGGCGCGACGACAACACCTTCCAATCGGTTGGATGATTCGGTGGATTCGACCACCGCGATCTGGCGCAGGCCCTTGAGGGCTTCCGGAGACTGGGCGGCGTAGAGTTGTTGCTTGCCCTGATACTCGCCCAATGCGCGCAGTGTGGCGGCCTGGGTACCATCGAAGCGAAGCGCGGTGAGGTACTCGGGAGTAAGCGAGTGCATGGAAATGTAAGCTCAGGCTGCCTAAATGGGGCAATCATAGTCGTTAAATGGGGTATTGTCTTTTAAAATGCCTCATTAAAGTCGTTTGATTACCCTGTTTTCACTGCCGTGGGCCTCGGAGAGGGAGGTCGCCCTGTCTGGCAGGGTGCGACCACGTGAATCACGGCCTATAAAGGGGCATTAGCGGCCTAAATTACCCTTTTTAATCATTGGATTGCCCTGTTTATAGCCTCCAGTCCTCTGCAAAGGCGAACAGAATTATTCGGTGTCGCTGTGCTCTGCCGCACTCAGGTAGCCCGCCCAAGCCTGTAGCAGCGACCTTCTCTGATCCAGCAGCAGCGCCTTGTTGTAGGTCGCCCGAACCTTGTTGCTTTCCACATGAGCAAGTTGCCGCTCAATCGCATCAGGCCGGAATCCGTTTTCGTTGGCCCAGGTCGAGAAGGTCGTTCGCCAGCAATGCGGCGTCGTTCCCCGGCCCAGGTTCATATCGCGCATGGCGTACGTAAGCCGGTTGGGCGTGGTGAAGCCTTTGCCGCTCCGGTGCGGGAACAAGTAGCGTCCGCCCCCGGTGATGCGCTGCAAGTCTTTCAGTACAGCAATAGCCTGCGCAGACAGTGGGCTGACATGCTCTCGCCGCGCCTTCATCTTGGCTGCAGGCCGACGCCACACGGCATCCTCAAAATCGAACTCTTCCCATTCGGCATCGGCAGCTTCCCCGGGACGGCAAGCGGTCAGCGCAATCAACCGCAGGCACAGCGCGGTTTCCGGATAGCCCCTGTAGCCGCGCAATGCCTGATAAAACTTCTGGATCTGCTCGCGCGTCATCGCCGCCTTGCTTTCGCTGGCAGGCACGCGTAGCAGTCCGCGCAGGCTCGGGATCGGGTTGGCCTCAACCAGGCCACGCACGACCGCAAACTCGAAGATGGCCGAAAGATCGCCTTTGACGTGAATGGCCGCCCATGCGCCATGAGCTTTGCACTCTTCCAGCAGTGGGCGGATCTGCTTGACACCAATGTCGCTCATCGGCATTCCGTCGAACTTGGGAGACAGATACTTCCTGATGCGGGACTCTTTCGTGCGATAGGAGCTGTGCGCGAAGACAGGCTTGATCTCGGCCAGGTAGGCTTGCGCAACCTTGGCAAACGAGCTTTCCTGGGCGCGCTTGCGTTCTGCCAGCGCCTCAAGATTGCGCTGCTTTACCTGCTGCCGCTCATGGGCGGGGTGGATACCTTGCTTGACCAGGGCGCGCGCTTTCTCACGGGCAGTACGCGCCTCTGCAAGGCTTACTTGCGGAAAGCTGCCGATGGCAAAGAGGTTTTCCTTGCCTTGCAGGCGGTACTTCCACCGCCAGAGCTTGCCGCCGGCGGGCTTGACCAGCAGGAACAAGCCCCCGCCGTCTGAAAGTTTCCAGTCTCGATCAGCAGGTTTGACTGACTTGACCTTGGCGTCAGTGAGTAGATTCTCGGGCATCGTTGGACTCCACTGCGGGGAAAAGTACCCCCACGGTTGAACACGAGTACCCCCAACGCTACCCCCGATTTTTTCAGGCCTCGACGAGCAATAGGAACGCTCAGTAGACCGTATTGTTTGGCAAGCCCTTGATTTCAAAAGGCCTGCTCAGTCCACTGAGCGCTACTGAACGCTCCCGAGATCAGAAAAAATCGTCAGACGTTGAAGCGGAAGTGCATCACGTCGCCGTCCTTGACGATGTATTCCTTGCCTTCCAGGCGCCATTTGCCGGCTTCCTTGGCGCCGGCTTCGCCCTTGTACTGGATGAAGTCGTCATAGGCGATGACTTCGGCGCGGATGAAGCCTTTCTCGAAATCGGTGTGGATCACCGCGGCCGCCTGCGGGGCGGTGGCGCCGATGCGCACGGTCCAGGCGCGGACTTCCTTCACCCCGGCGGTGAAGTAGGTCTGCAGATTGAGCAGCTCGTAACCGGCGCGGATCACACGGTTCAGGCCCGGCTCGTCCATGCCCATGGTCTCGAGGAACATCTGCATCTCTTCCAGATCGTCCAGTTCGGCGATCTCGGCTTCAATCTTGTTGCAGACCGGCACGACGATGGCGCCTTCTTCCTCGGCAATGGCGTTGACCACGTCCAGGTGCGGGTTGTTCTCGAAGCCATCTTCGGCGACGTTGGCGATGTACATTACCGGCTTGGTGGTCAGCAGGTGGAAGGTCTTGGTCAGACGCTTTTCCTCGTCACTGAAGTTCTTCAGCAGGCTGCGTGCCGGCTTGCCTTCGGTGAGGTGCGGGATCAGCTTTTCCAGCAGACCTTTCTGCGCAACCGCTTCCTTGTCGCCGCCCTTGGCGGTACGGGCGACGCGCTGCAGCTGCTTCTCGCAGCTGTCGAGGTCGGCCATGATCAGTTCGAGGTCGATGATCTCGATGTCGCGCTTGGGGTCGACGCTGTTGGCGACGTGGATGACATTTTCGTCTTCGAAGCAGCGCACCACGTGGGCGAGGGCGTCAGTCTCGCGGATGTTGGCGAGAAACTTGTTGCCCAGGCCTTCACCCTTCGAGGCGCCTGCCACCAGGCCGGCGATGTCGACGAACTCCATGGTGGTTGGGATCACCCGCTCCGGCTTGACGATCGCCGCCAGCGCGTCGAGACGCGGATCGGGCATCGGCACGATGCCGCTGTTCGGCTCGATGGTGCAGAACGGGAAGTTCTCCGCCGCGATGCCGGATTTGGTCAGGGCGTTGAACAGGGTGGACTTGCCGACGTTGGGCAGACCGACGATGCCGCAGTTGAATCCCATGGTGATCTTGCCTCGGAGTTAGGTTTCAGGCCTTCTGGCTGTGCAGGCGCTGCATGGCGCGAGTCCAGTCGCCGGTCAGGATTTCCGGCACAACATCCAACGCGAAGTCGATGCTGGCGTCGAGCTTTTCGCGCTCGGCTTGCGGCGCACGCCCCAGCACATAACCGCTGACCAGGCTAGCGTGACCCGGATGGCCGATACCCAGGCGCAGGCGATGAAAGCTGTTTTGATTGCCGAGCTTGGCGATGATGTCGCGCAGCCCGTTGTGCCCGCCATGACCGCCGCCCTGCTTGAGCTTGGCGACGCCGGGGGGCATGTCGAGTTCATCATGGGCGACCAGGATGGACTCGGGGGGAATTCGGAAAAAGCCGGCCAATGCCGCCACTGCCTGACCGCTGCGGTTCATGTAGGTAGTGGGGATGAGCAGGCGGATATCTTCGCCCTGATGGCTGAACTTGCCGACCAGGCCGAAATACTTGCGATCATTGCTGAGCGCGACGCCTTCACGGGCAGCCAGGCGCTCAACGAAAAGAGCCCCCGCGTTATGCCGGGTCTGGTCGTATTCAGGGCCTGGATTTCCCAGGCCGACGATCAGTTTTACGGCAGTCACGACGGGGGCCTCTTCTTTGGCTATGCGAGTGGATTACTCGGCAGCGCCTTCTTCTTTCGGAGCGTCTTCCTTGCTCACGCGCGGAGCGTGAACGTTGGCAACCGGCAGGTCGCTGCCGTGGGCCAGGGCGACCAGCTCAACGCCTTTCGGCAGTTTGATGTCGGTCATGTGCAGAACCTGGCCGACTTCGACGTTGATCATGTCGACTTCGATGAATTCCGGCAGGTCTTGCGGCAGGCAGGAAACTTCGACTTCGTTCAGGTTGTGCAGGATCTCGCCGCCTTGCTTCTTCACGCCAACCGAAGATTCCTGGTTGATGAAGTGCAGGGGAACGGTAGCGGTCAGCTTGTGGCCGGCAACGACGCGAACGAAGTCAGCGTGCAGCACGAAGCTCTTGGCCGGGTGACGCTGCAGCGCCTTGATCAGAACGGATTCGTTCTGGCCATCGACGTTCAGGTTCAGAACGTGGCTGAAGGAAGCCTCGTTCTCCAGCAGCTTGGCGAAGTCCTTGGCCAGGATGCTGATGGACTGCGGGGCCTTGTCGCCACCGTAGATGACGGCCGGAACCAGGGCGGCGTTACGACGCAGGCGGCGGCTCGCACCTTTCCCCAGGTCGGAACGCACTTGGGCATTCAGAGTGAAATCGTTCATGGTGATTCTCCAGTAGCAACATTACCTGTCGCGCTTGCGACCAGCGCTCGGGCTGTTGGGCAAAAAGCCCCGCGCGAGGCGGGGCACATTACGTTCAGTGCGATTTGCTTAGCTTTCGCTTAGCGGAACATCGCGCTGATCGATTCGGCATTGCTGATGCGGCGAACTGCTTCAGCCACCACTGGCGCGATGTCCAGTTGGCGAATTCGGGTGCACGACTGTGCGGCTGCCGACAGCGGAATGGTGTTGGTCACCACCAGCTCGTCGAGCACCGAACCTTCGATATTCTCGATGGCGCGGCCGGACAGGATCGGGTGTGTGCAGTAGGCGTAGACCTTGGCAGCGCCATGATCCTTCAGTGCCTTGGCTGCATGGCACAGGGTGCCGGCGGTATCGACCATGTCATCGACGAGGATGCAGGTACGGCCTTCGATATCACCGATGATGTGCATCACTTCGGACTGGTTGGCCTTCGGCCGACGCTTGTCGATGATTGCCAGATCCACACCGAGGGACTTGGCCACGGCACGGGCACGGACCACGCCACCGATGTCCGGGGAAACGATCATCAGGTTCTCGAAGCGCTGAGCCTGGATGTCGTCGACCAGTACTGGCGAGCCGTAGATGTTGTCTACCGGCATATCGAAGAAGCCCTGGATCTGGTCTGCGTGCAGGTCGACGGTCAGAACACGGTTGACGCCCACGACGTCGAGCATGTCGGCCACGACCTTGGCGCTGATCGGCACACGAGCAGAGCGTGGGCGACGATCCTGGCGGGCATAACCGAAGTAGGGGATCACGGCGGTGATTCGCGACGCCGAGGAGCGGCGGAAGGCATCGGCCAGTACCACCAGTTCCATCAGGTTGTCGTTGGTCGGAGCACAGGTCGGTTGGATCAGAAAGACGTCCTTACCACGAACGTTCTCGTTGATCTCGACACTGATTTCGCCGTCGGAGAACTTTCCGACGTAGGCATCACCGAGGGGGATATGCAGCTGACGTACGACACGCCGGGCCAGGTCGGGGTTGGCGTTCCCCGTGAAGACCATCATCTTGGACACGCGCAGTACCTGCCTGAGGGTGGGTCCGATGAATAAAAAGCTGTTCAAAAGGCAAGCTCTTGAACAGCTTCAAGTGTATGGCAGGGGCGGCTGGATTCGAACCAACGCATGCCAGGATCAAAAACCTGGTGCCTTACCGCTTGGCGACGCCCCTGTAGGGTCAACTTCTACGTATCCAGTGCGCTTTCGATCATACGAACCTTGGGAGGTTATGGCAGGGGCGGCTGGATTCGAACCAACGCATGCCAGGATCAAAACCTGGTGCCTTACCGCTTGGCGACGCCCCTGTATCGTACAACCTGTGTGCTACGCACTTACTTCCTGCGCCAGTTTTTCAAGGCATCGGTGCAACATCGAAACGTTACGACCGCGGGCCACGAAACTTGGCAAAGTGTCTGGAAGTTGGCGGCGGACTTTATCAGCCTCGCCTTCGTTTGGGAAGCTCCCAAACACACAAGCTCCAGTGCCAGTCATGCTTGCGGGAACGAATTTGTTCAACAAGCTCAAAGCGTTACGAACTTCTGGATAACGCTTCTCGACGACCGGCTGACAGTCATTATGACCGCCCCCTGCAAGAAGGCTGCGAACTGTAATGGCCGGGGTATTACGTGTCAACTCTGGGTCGGCAAATATTTCCGCTGTACTAACAGAGACTTGCGGCGCGATTACGAGGAACCATGGCTCGGGTAAATCGACCGGTTGCAGGCGCTCGCCAACCCCCTCCGCAAACGCCGCGCGGCCGCGGACGAACACCGGTACATCGGCGCCCAGGCTGAGCCCCAGTTCGGCGAGTCGCTCTTCGCCGAGGTGCAGATTCCACAGGTAGTCGAGACCGAGCAGGGTGGTCGCTGCGTCGGAGCTGCCGCCGCCGATACCGCCACCCATGGGCAGGCGTTTGAGCAGGGTGATGTCTGCGCCGAGCGAGCAGTTGCTGGTGCGCTGCAGCAGGCGCGCCGCACGGACGATCAGGTTGCTGTCGTGATCGACGCCGGGGAGCTCGGTATGCAGACGGATTTCGCCGTCTTCACGCAGGCGGAAGCTGAGTTCGTCACCATGGTCGAGAAACTGGAACAGCGTCTGCAACTCGTGATAGCCATCGGCGCGGCGGCCGGTGATGTGCAGCATCAGATTGAGCTTGGCCGGTGCCGGCAGGGTGAGTGTCTGCATTCAGCGCCCCAGCCGTCTCGGCTGCCAGTCCTTGACCACCAGGGTGATCTGCAGGTCGCGGCCTTGCAGGCGGATGCGTTCGGGCAGGACGAAGCCGTTGTGTTCGGCATAGGCCAGGTATTCGACCTGCCAGCCGTCCTGCTCTAGGCGGGCCAGGCGGCTCTCGCTATCCAGGCTCAGACGGCTGCGGCTGTCCGGTGCCGGCAGTCCGCGCACCCACCAGAGCAGGTGGGACACCGGCAGCTGCCAGCCGAGCTGCGCTTCGACCAGCGCTTCCGGGGACTCCGCTTCGAAGCGACCCTGGCCGGCCACTTCCAGCGATACGGCATCCGGCCTGCCGGTGAGCCGCGTGGCGCCGCGGCCTAGAGGGCCGGACAGGCGAATGTCGAAATAGTCCTGGCGTTGCAGCCAGAACAGCGTGCCGCTGCCGGATTCCTGGGGGGCGCGAATGCCGATCTTGCCGCTGATCTGCCAACCGTCGAGCGTCTCGAGTTGGCTGCGGTGTTCTTTCCAGGCGGCGGCGTTGCCGGGGCCTTCGACCGATTCCTGCGGGCCCATGCCGGCGCAGCCGGCGAGTAGCAGGGCCAGGCAGGGGGCGACGAGTTTTTTCAGCAAGGACATGAGTCAGGGCTTCTCCGATCCGGTCAGCCGCTTGAGCGTTTCGCGCAAGATCTCGCTGTCGGGTTGTAGTTTGAGTGCCTTGGCCCAGACCGCGCGGGCCTCGCTGCGTTCACCCATGGTCCACAGCACTTCACCCAGGTGTGCCGCTACCTCGTGGTCGGGGAAGCGCTGCAGAGCCTTGCGCAGTAGAGCCTCTGCCTCGGTCAGGTTGCCCAGGCGGAAGTTGACCCAGCCGAGGCTGTCGAGGATTGCCGGGTCGTCGGGGTTGAGCTGGTAGGCCTGCTCGATCAGCTGCAAGGCCTCGTCATGGCGATTGGTACGATCGGCCAGGGTGTAGCCGAGTGCGTTGAGGGCCATGGCATTGTCCGGCTCACGCTCGATGATGAAGCGCAGGTCTCGTTCCAGCTGGGCCAGATCGCCGCGCTTTTCCGCGAGCATGGCACGGGTATAGAGCAGGTTGAGGTCGTCGGGGAAGTCTTCGAGTGCCTGCTCGGCCAGTTTCCACGCCTGCTCGAGGCGATTGTGTTCCGAGAGTGCTTCGATCTCGATCAAATACAGCTGAATGGCATAGTCGGGCTGCCGCTGGCGCGCGTCGGCGAGGACTGCAGAGGCTTCCTGGTCGCGCTTGGCGGAGTAGAGCAGCTGGCTCTGCAGCAGCTTCGCCGGCAGGTATTCATTGCCGGGGCCGACCTGGGCCAGCGCATCCAGGGCCTTGGCGTTTCGCCCCATGGCCTGGTAGGCGCGGCCTAGATTGAAATACGCCGCGTCGACATGGCTGCCGCGCTCGATCAATTCTTCCAGGTAGGCGGTGGCCTCACGCCAGGCTTCGGCCTCCATGCAGACCAGCGCCATGGAAAAGCGCAGGTCGTCATCGGCCGGATACTGCTGTACCAGTGTGGCGAATTCGCCCATGGCGTCTTCCAAGCGCTCCTGCTCGACCAGCAGGCGTGCATAGGTCAGGCGCAGGCGTTTGTCTTCAGGATGCTGGCGCAGGCTTTTCTCGAGCAGCGGCAATGCCTCATCGCTGCGCTGCAAGCTGTGCAATAAGCGGGCTTCGAGAAGGATCGAGGGAATCTGACGCTGCTTGGCCGGCTGCTTCTGCAGCAGGCTCAGTGCCTCATCGCTGCGGTCGTCCTGCTGTAGCAGAACGGCTTTGCCGAATGTCAGCTGAGGGTTGTCCGGGTGCTTGAGCAGCAGTTTGTCAAAGCTTTGCAGAAGGCCGGCGCGGGTGTCGGGATCGGTTTCCGATGCCGAAAGCGCGAGGAAATCGAAGTGCGTATCGCCCTGTCCCTGCAGAACCTTTTCCATGAATTCCATGGATTCCTCGTAGCGACCGGCGCGGGCCAGCTGCACGGCAGCGGCGCGCTGGGCATCGAGGCTTTGTGGGGCGTTGCGAGCCCAGATCATCGCCGTGTCCAGCGCAGCCTGTTCCGCGCCGAGGTATTCGGCAATGCGGAAACCGCGCTCGGCGACGCCGGCGTCCTGGGTCGCATGCGCCTGCTGGACGTAGTTGCCCAGGGCGATATCGAAGCGATTGCGCTGGCCGGCCAGCTCTGCGACCAGCAGCGCATAGAGGGACTGGCGGCTGAACGAGCCATACTCTGCCGCGTCGCTGGCGGAGCTCTCCGGCGCAGCGTCCTCGACCGGCGGGCTGCTTTCGGGTGCTTGCTGCGTGAAGGTCTGGCAGCCGCCAATGAACAGCAGGGCGGCAAGTGCGGCGAGTCTTTTCATAGGGGAAATGTACGGCTGTATGCGGTCGCGGCATGATGACACAAGCCGCAGGTCAAGCCCATGGCCCCTATGGGGCGCGCGGGCCGGTTCGGTAGGCGATGGCCCTACCAATCGCATCCGACAATCGAGGGCAATGGTTGTTCTCCATCAGACGAAGTAGGAGAATCGCGGGCTCTGTTATCAATCAGCGATTCTGCATGGCTTTCCTCGCGCTTGGCATCAATCACAAGACCGCTTCGGTGGACGTCCGCGAGCGCGTAGCCTTCACGCCCGACCAGATGGTCGAGGCCTTGCGCCAACTGTGTCGCGTTACGCCGACCCGTGAGGCGGCGATCCTTTCGACTTGTAATCGCAGCGAACTTTATCTGCAACAGGATCAGGTCGAAGCGGATGCAGTCTTGGCCTGGCTGGCCAATTATCATCGCCTCAGCCTCGAAGAACTCAAGGCGTGCGCCTATGTGCATGTCGACGATCAGGCCGTACGCCACATGATGCGGGTCGCCTCGGGGCTCGATTCGCTGGTATTGGGTGAGCCGCAGATTCTTGGCCAGATGAAATCGGCCTACGCGGTGGCGCGGGAAGCCGGAAGCGTCGGTCCGCTGCTTGGCCGCCTGTTCCAGGCGACATTCAGCACCGCAAAGACCGTGCGTACCGACACCGCCATCGGAGAGAACCCGGTTTCCGTCGCGTTCGCCGCGGTCAGCCTGGCCCGACAGATCTTCAGTAATCTGCAGCGCAGTCAGGCGCTGCTGATCGGCGCAGGGGAAACCATCACGCTGGTGGCGCGACATCTGCACGAGCAGGGCGTGAAGAAGATCGTCGTTGCCAATCGCACCCTCGAACGCGCCAGCGCACTGGCGGCGGAGTTGGGTGCGCAGGCAATCCTGCTCGCCGACATCCCCGACGAGCTGCACAACAGCGACATCGTCATCAGTTCCACCGCCAGCCAGTTGCCGATCCTCGGCAAGGGCGCGGTCGAGCAGGCACTGAAGCGGCGCAAGCACAAGCCGATGTTCATGGTCGATATCGCCGTGCCGCGGGATATCGAGTCGCAGGTCGGTGAGCTGGACGACGTTTACCTGTATACCGTCGATGACCTGCACGAGGTGGTCGCGGAGAATCTCAAGAGTCGCCAGGGCGCCGCCCAGGCCGCCGAGGAGCTGGTCGCCGCCGGCACCGAAGACTTCATGCAGCGTCTGCGTGAGCTGGCGGCGGTCGACGTGCTCAAGGCCTATCGGCAGCATGCCGAGCGGATTCGCGACGACGAACTGAGCAAGGCCCAGCGCCTGCTGGCCAATGGCGCCAGTGCCGAGGATGTTCTCGCCCAGCTGGCCCGCGGGCTGACCAACAAGCTGCTGCATGCACCGAGCGTGCAGCTGAAGAAACTCTCCGCCGAGGGCCGCGTCGAGGCGCTGAGCATGGCCCAGGAACTCTTCGCCCTGCACGAGGGCACGGAAAAACCATGAAAGCTTCACTGCTCAACAAGCTGGACATCCTGCAAGACCGATTCGAAGAACTCACCGCACTGCTCGGCGATGGCGAAGTCATCAGCGATCAAACTCGCTTTCGCGCCTATTCCCGCGAATACGCGGAGGTCGAGCCGGTAATCGTTGCCTATCGCCAGCTGTGCAAGGTTCAGCAGGACCTCGAGGGCGCCCAGGCGCTGCTCAAGGACAGCGATCCGGACCTGCGCGAGATGGCCGAAGAAGAGGTCGCTGAGGCCAAGACCCAGCTCGAAACGCTGGAAGCCAATCTGCAGCGCATGTTGCTGCCCAAAGACCCCAACGACGGGCGCAACGTGTTCCTGGAAATCCGCGCCGGCACTGGCGGCGACGAGGCGGCGATCTTCGCCGGTGATCTGTTTCGCATGTATTCGCGCTATGCCGAGAAGCAGGGCTGGCGCGTCGAGATCCTCTCCGAAAGCGAGGGCGAGCACGGCGGTTACAAGGAAGTGATCTCCCGCGTCGAGGGCGACAACGTCTACGCCAAGCTCAAGTTCGAGTCGGGCGCGCACCGCGTGCAGCGCGTGCCGGAAACCGAGTCGCAGGGCCGCATCCACACCTCGGCCTGCACCGTTGCGGTGTTGCCTGAGCCGGACGAGCAAGCCGCGGTAGAAATCAATCCGGCCGAGTTGCGCATCGACACCTACCGTTCCTCCGGTGCTGGTGGTCAGCACGTCAACAAGACCGATTCGGCGATCCGCATCACCCACCTGCCGACCGGCATCGTCGTCGAGTGTCAGGAAGAGCGTTCTCAGCACAAGAACCGCGCCAAGGCCATGGCCTGGCTCGCCGCCAAGCTGCAGGATCGGCAGGACGCTGCGGCGCACAAGGAAATTTCCGAAACGCGCAAGCTGCTGGTCGGTTCCGGTGATCGCTCCGAGCGTATTCGTACCTACAACTTCCCCCAGGGCCGCGTCACCGACCATCGGGTCAACCTGACGCTGTATTCGCTCAATGAGGTGATCGCCGGCTCCGTGGAGCAGGTCATCGAACCCTTGCTGCAGGAATATCAGGCCGATCAGCTGGCCGCGCTGGGCGACTGATCCCTATCTGGCTTTACGCTGCGCCGCATTCACGAGCACCCCATGCCAACCATCGAGTCCCTGCTGCAAAGTGCCGATCTGCCGGATTCACCGAGCGCCAGGCTGGATGCCGAGTGGTTGCTCGCCGCGGCGCTGGGCAAGTCGAGCAGCTACCTGCGCACCTGGCCTGAGCGCGAGGTGCCGGTAGAGTGTGTCGAGCGCTTTGCTGCTGATCTCGCGCGGCGGCGGCAGGGGGAGCCGGTCGCCTATATCCTCGGGCGTCAGGGCTTCTGGAGCCTGGAGCTCGAAGTGGCGGCGGATACGCTGATTCCGCGGCCGGACACCGAGTTGCTTGTCGAAACTGCGCTGCAGCTGCTCCCCGCAACCTCTGCTCGGGTGCTCGATCTGGGCACCGGCACTGGCGCAATCGCGCTGGCACTGGCAGTCGAGCGGCCGAGTTGGCAGGTTTGCGGTGTGGATCGTATCGAGGCGGCTGTAGCGTTGGCCGAGCGCAATCGGCTGCGTCTTGGTCTGGGCAATGCCGCTTTTACCGTCAGTGACTGGTTCGCCGCGCTGGGCGCTGAGCGTTTCGAGATGATCGTCAGCAATCCTCCTTACATCCCGACCAGCGACCCGCATCTGCAGCAAGGTGATGTGCGGTTCGAGCCGCAGAGTGCGCTGGTGGCTGGCGCGGACGGACTGGACGACATTCGCTTGATCATCAGCCAGGCTTCGACACACCTGCAGCCCGGTGGTTGGCTGCTGCTGGAGCATGGCTACGATCAGGCCGAAGCGGTTCGCGCGCTGCTGGTTCTCCATGGTTTCGAAGATGTGCAAAGCCGGCTCGATCTGGGTGGGCATGAGCGCATCAGTCTTGGCCGCCTGCAATGAATCTGTTTTGTGAGGTGCTGGATGCTGAGTGACGAAGAACTGCTGCGCTACAGCCGGCAGATCCTGCTCAAGCAGGTCGATATCGATGGGCAGTTGCGCCTCAAGCAGAGCCGGGTGCTCATCATCGGCCTTGGTGGGCTCGGCTCGCCGGTAGCGCTGTATCTGGCCGCCGCCGGGGTTGGCGAACTGCATCTGGCTGACTTCGATACGCTTGACCTGACCAACCTGCAGCGGCAGATCGCCCACGACACCCCGTCGCTGGGCCTGCACAAGGTCGATTCGGCCATGGCCCGGCTGCGAGCGCTCAACCCGCATGTGCGTCTGATTCCTCACCGCAGCGGACTGGATGCCGACTCGCTGGATGCGGCGATCGCCCGAGTCGATCTGGTACTCGATTGCACGGACAACTTCGGCATTCGCGAGGCGGTCAATGCTGCCTGCGTGAAGGCCAGGAAGCCGCTGGTAAGCGGCGCGGCGATCCGCCTGGAGGGACAGCTGTCGGTATTCGATCCGCGCATCGAAACCAGCCCGTGCTATCACTGCCTGTACGGACACGGCAGCGAAGCCGAACTTACCTGTAGCGAGGCCGGCGTGATCGGCCCATTGGTGGGAATGGTTGGCAGTCTGCAGGCGCTGGAGGCGCTCAAATTGCTTGCCGGTTTCGGCGAGCCGCTGGTTGGCCGGCTGCTCTTGATCGATGCGCTAAGCAGCCGATTCCGCGAACTGCGCGTCAAGCGGGACCCACATTGCGCGGTGTGTGGTCGTGGCTGACTGTAACGCACCCGTCGGCGTATTCGATTCTGGCGTGGGTGGGCTCTCCGTGCTGCGTGAGATCCGCCAGCGCCTTCCGCATGAATCGCTGCTCTACCTAGCTGATAGTGCGCATGTGCCATATGGCGAAAAGAGTCCCGAGTACATCCGGGAACGCTGCCGCGTCATCACGGCCTTTCTTGTCGAGCAGGGCGCGAAGGCGCTGGTGGTGGCGTGCAATACCGCAACCGCCGCGGGGGTTGCCGAGCTGCGCCAGTGTTATCCGCTGATGCCGATCATCGCCATGGAACCGGCTGTCAAACCAGCCGCCCAGGCCACGCGCAGCGGTGTGGTCGGCGTGCTTGCCACAACCGGGACGCTGAAGAGCGCGCGGTTCGCCGCATTGCTCGACCGCTTCGCCGCCGATGTGCGTGTCATCACCCAACCCTGTCCCGGCCTGGTCGAGCGCATCGAGGCAGGCGATCTGGACAGCGCCGAAACCCGCGCCATGCTGCTCGGCTGGGTCGAGCCGCTACTGGCGCAGGGATGCGACACGCTGATCCTGGGCTGCACGCATTACCCATTCGTTCGCCCGTTATTGACGCAATTGCTGCCAGCTGACGTCCGTCTTATTGATACCGGAGCTGCTGTCGCGCGGCACTTGAAAGAGATGCTGGCGGAGCGCCATCTGCTAGCCGGCGGAGCAGCCACGCAGCGTTTCTATAGCAGCGGCGATCCGCAGCGAATGGCCCGGGTGCTGCCTATACTTTGGGGGGAAAACGCCGGGGTCGAGTTCTTTCCCGGCTAGGAACTCCCAGCGCAGCGGGGTTTCTCAACTGATGCTGGCAATAAACAACCAAACAAACGCAGTGTTTTTTATAAGGATGTTCCCATGAAAAAACTGTTTTCCCTGGCTGCAGTGGCGGCGCTTTCGGTGGGGCAGATGGCGGCTGCCCACGCGGTGGATTTCACCGTTGCAGTTGGTCAGACCGACGAGTCGACCATGACCTATCGGCTGGGTGCGCAATTCGACTTCAACAAGAGCTGGTTCCAGACGAGCGTGGGTCGGCTGACTGGTTACTGGGATGCCGGTTACACCTACTGGGAAGGCGACGAGTCGTCGAGCAATCACAGCATTTCGCTGGCTCCGGTATTCGTCTATGAGTTCGCGGGTGAGTCGGTCAAGCCGTATGTCGAGGCAGGCATCGGCGTCGCGGCGTTCGAGAATACCGAAGTTGAAGGTAACCACCTGGGGTCGTCATTCCAGTTCGAGGACCGGATTGGTGCTGGCCTGCGTTTCGCCGGCGGCCATGAAGTCGGAGTGCGTGCGATCCACTACTCCAATGCCGGCATCAAGAAGCCGAACGATGGGGTCGAAAGCTACGCCCTGCATTATCGGATGGCGTTCTAAGCGAGACCGCTTCAGTGCTGCAGGGCTCTTCGCGAGTCCTGTGGTTCCCTCCAGATGTCAGCCGTAAGCCGTGGCGCTGCCCTTGCGCTCTTCGTGGCAATCTTCCGAGCCGAGTTCGAACTCTCTGCAGATCAAGGGGCGATTGTCATAGATCGTGCAGCGCATGCTGTCCCGATCCAGTGCGGCGCACCAGCCATCCTCCAGGCGCAGCATGACTTCGCCGCCCCAGCTGTCGGTATCGATAAAGCGTTGAGGGACGCCGGTATCGCTGAGCAGCAACACTTCGAGTCGACAGCAGCACGCCGCGCAGGTAGCGCAGCTTACCGAGGTGTCTTCAAGTTGCTGGTGGGGGATAGTCGAGTCGTTCATTGCGCCAGTCTAGTCGATACGTCCAGCCGGGCGCGCGCCAGATGGCGAGTGGCGGCACCAGCGCTGGCCGGTGCCGCATCTATTCACGGTTCTTCGTTCAGCTGCTTGTTGCGCCAGCCTTCACCGCCCGGGAGCAGCAGGTTGAGCAGCAGGGCGATGATGGCGCACAGCGAAATGCCGGAGAGGGTGAACTCACCGTAGCCGATGGCCATGCCGCCGATGCCGAACACCAGCGTCACCGAGACGATGATCAGATTGCGTGCCTCGGAGAGATCGACCTGATGGCGAATCAGCGTGCTCAGGCCGACCACGGCGATGGAGCCGAACAGCAGGCAGAGGATGCCGCCCATCACCGGTACCGGGATGCTGAGAAGGCCAGCGCCGAATTTGCCGATGAACGCCAGAGCGATGGCGAACACCGCAGCCCAGGTCATGATCTTCGGGTTGTAGTTCTTGGTCAGCATCACCGCGCCGGTCACCTCGGCGTAGGTCGTGTTAGGCGGGCCGCCGAACAGTCCTGCCGCGGAAGTGGCTACCCCGTCGCCCAGCAGTGTGCGGTG